>JAQTOZ010000080.1 GCA_028713205.1 Candidatus Omnitrophota bacterium | reverse complement strand
GTAGACTTTGACGAGCTGACAAAACGCCATCGTGCGTACCGGGCCCACGAACAAAACGCAATGGAAAAGTTTAAATGCAAAATCACGGGACAAGCGTGTTCTCATGGCTGACACAACACCCAATAACAACTCGAATGTCCGGCGGCAAAGACCGCCCCGCCAAAAAATGCCGGAGCAAGCGCCGGATGTCCGCCGTCGCAATTTTGAAGAGGTCCCTTTGGGGTACACGCCGGAACTTGCAAAAACCGAAGCAACCCGTTGTCTGCAATGCAAAGTCCCGAAATGCATGGAGGGTTGTCCCGTCGGCGTGGATATCAAAAATTTTATCGCGTTGGTCGCGCAGGGCAATTTTGACGGGGCCGCCAAGAAAGTGAAAGAAACAAATATTTTGCCGGCAATTTGCGGCCGGGTGTGCCCGCAGGAGGACCAGTGTGAAAAGTTCTGCATTCTTTCCAGAAAAGAAGAGTCGGTTGCGATCGGCCGCCTCGAGCGGTTTGTCGCCGATTGGGAACGCGCTCAAGGGAAAGTCACCGTCCCCCCCAAAGCTCCGCCTACCGGCAAAAAAGTGGCCGTCGTGGGTTCGGGCCCGGCGGGATTAACGGTTGCCGGAGATCTGGCACTCAAAGGCCATACCGTCACCCTCTTTGAGGCCTTCCACAAATCCGGAGGCGTGCTTGTTTATGGAATCCCGGAATTCCGCTTGCCGAAGGCCATTGTCCAGTCCGAGGTCGATTATCTGGAAAAACTCGGCGTCAAAATCGAATACAATGCCCTCATCGGCCGAATTCTGACCGTGGATGAACTTCTCGCGGAAGGCTACGATGCCGTTTTCCTCGGCGTCGGCGCCGGTTTGCCCATGTTCATGAATATCCCCGGTGAAAACCTATGCGGGGTTTACACCGCCAATGAATATCTTACGCGTTCGAATCTTATGAAGGCCTATCATCCCGATTATGACACGCCGATTGCCCGCGGTAAAAATGTTTGCGTCATCGGTGCGGGAAATGTCGCGATGGACTCGGCACGTACCGCACTAAGGTTGGGCGCGGACAAAGTCCGGTTGGTCTATCGGCGTTCCCGCCAGGAAATGCCGGCGCGCGCCGAAGAAATCCACCACGCGGAAGAAGAAGGCATCGAATTTCATCTTTTGACCAATCCGATTCGCTTCATCGGCAATGCGGACGGTTGGGTCTGCGGAATGGAATGCATCAAAATGGAACTCGGAGAACCCGACGAATCCGGCCGCAGACGCCCCGTGCCGATCCAAGGGTCCGAACATATCCTTGAATGCGATCTCGTGATTATCGCCATTGGAACCTTGGCCAATCCCTTGTTGACGCAAAACACACCGAGCCTTGAACTGAACAAATGGGGCTATATCACCACGGATGCGGAATCGGGCAAAACGAAGAAACCCCGTGTTTGGGCCGGCGGCGATATCGTCACGGGATCCGCCACCGTGATCCTCGCCATGGGAGCGGGACGGAAAGCTGCAAACTCCATTCACGAATATCTCACGTCAAACCGGACCGAATGGCCTTGAGTTTTGCGATCATCGAAATTCATACGATCGTCGCATCTTAGACTGGAAAATTTTGCGCAGCTTTGATATGCTGGCATCCTCTTTGAAAGAGAAAACCGATTTGAATTCCGGGGAATTGAATCATCATGAGTAAAACATTGTTCGAAAAGATCTGGGACCGTCATATCGTCACAACCTTACCCGACGGCACGGCATTGCTCTACATCGACCGCCATTTGATGCACGAAATCACGAGTGCCCAGGCCTTCGAAGGCTTAAGACTGGCAAAGCGCCAAGTCCGCCGGCCAGATCTCACCTTCGCGACCATGGACCACAATGTCCCGACCGACGATCGTTTTAACATCAAAGATCCGATCGCCAAAATCCAAATACAAACATTGGCCAGAAACTGCAAGGAATTCGGAATCACCCTATACGATTTGGAAAATCCTTGTCAGGGAATCGTTCATATTATCGGCCCGGAACTGGGATTAACTCTGCCGGGCACCACCATTGTCTGCGGAGATTCACACACGGCAACCCACGGCGCCTTCGGGGCGCTTGCTTTCGGCATCGGGACTTCCGAAGTGGAACACGTCCTGGCCACCCAGTGTCTCCCGCAAAAAAAACCCAAGACGTTCAAAGTTCAATTCGACGGAACCCTGATGCCCAACGTGACCGCCAAAGATCTGATTCTAAAATTGATCGGAACGATCGGCGCCGCCGGCGGCACCGGTTATGTCCTTGAATATTCCGGTACGGCGATCCGCGCCCTTTCCATGGAAGCTCGCATGACCATCTGCAACATGTCCATCGAGGCAGGTGCTCGGGCCGGACTCATCGCTCCGGATGAAACAACATTTCAGTACTTAACCGAAAAACAACGACCTTTTATCCCGCAAGGCAAAGAGTTTGACGATGCGCTCGCCTTTTGGAAAACACTTCCGACTGACGCCGGCGCCAAGTATGACCGTGAACTGGTCATGGACGCATCAAACATCGCACCTCAAGTGACCTGGGGAACCAGTCCGGGGATGGTGACCGATGTCACAAGCCAGGTTCCCGAACCGGAAAAAGTTCCCGGATACTCCAAAAGCGATGTCGAACAAGCACTGGCCTACATGGGACTTCAACCGGGGACCCCCATCACGGCCATCAAGGTTGACACGGTTTTTATCGGAAGCTGCACCAACGGCCGCATTGAAGATTTGCGTGCCGCGGCTAAAATTTTCAGAGGACGCAAGGTCGCTCCGGGCGTACGCGCATTGATCGTTCCCGGTTCCGAACCGGTTCGCAGGCAAGCGGAAGCCGAAGGACTGGACGGCATCTTTAAATCTTCCGGTTGCCAATGGCGTTATTCGGGATGCAGCATGTGTCTTGCGATGAATCCGGACCAATTAAAACCGGGCGAGCGCTGCGCATCGACTTCCAATCGAAATTTTGAGGGACGCCAAGGCAAAGGCGGCCGGACTCATTTGGTGGGTGCCGAGATGGCCGCCGCCGCCGCGGTTGCCGGGCACTTTGTGGATATCCGTACCTGGAAATAGGAGACAAACATGGAGGCGTTTAAGACTCATCGCGGAATTCTGGCCACACTGGACCGGGCCAATGTGGACACAGATGCTATTATTCCCAAACAATTTTTAAAATCGATCGAACGTACGGGTTTCGGCAAACAGCTTTTCTTCGATTGGCGTTTCCTCCCCGACGGCAAACCGAATCCTGAATTTATTTTAAATCAGGAACCGTTTCAGCAAGCAACAATTCTCGTTGCCCGTAATAATTTCGGCTGCGGATCAAGCCGGGAACACGCTGTCTGGGCAGTTCATCAGTACGGTTTCAAAGCCGTGCTTGCACCGTGGAAGATGCACGGCCACACCCGCATTCCGGCTTTTGCCGATATCTTCCGCAACAACAGCAGCAAGAACGGACTGCTCACGGTCGAGCTTTCTGAACCCGAAATCGAGCAAATCTTTGCGGCCGTCCGGCACAAGCCGGGAATCGAAGCCACCCTTGATCTCGGGAAGCAGTCCGTCACGGTTCACGGGGAAAATATTTTGTCCTTCCGATTCGAAATCGATCCCGCCGTCAAGGGCCGCATCATGAAAGGCCTTGACGATATCGGCATTACCTTGGAACACGAGGATGCCATCCGCGCTTTTGAAAATAAGCATAAAACGCAGCTGAAAAAATAGACGGAAAAACCGGACAACGTCGATTGAGGACGATCTCCGAATTTGATTTCCGGGGCCGGTATTCGCCGCAATCCAACTGACCGCGGGGCTGTCCGCTAAATTTCAGACAAAAGGCTCTCCCTACGGATTTTGAGATTGGCTTGCATCGCAGACTTCAGAACCGGGGTGAATTACTTGAGGAACTTGCTGATAGCCGCCTTCAGTTCATCTGCCGTAAAAGGCTTTTTGACATATCCGGCCAAACCGGGATGTTTGGCGTAAATCGAATCGATTTTTTCCTGGGTCCCTTCAATGGAAACAACGACGACTGGAACTTTGGCAAGGGGCGGCACTTTCGCGACCGCTTCAATGAACTTGTCCCCCGAAAGATTAGGCATATTTAAATCCGTAACGACCAAACAAATATCTCTGAAGTTTTTTCCCAGTTGATCAATGGCTTCATTCCCATCCGAAGCTTCAAGGAAACCGCCTTTAAAACCTATCTTTGCGATCACTTCCGAAATCATCTTCCTTTGGGTCATAGAATCATCAACAATGAGTACCTTCATGGAACGCCCCTTTTTGGATGACTGATTATTTAATTAAGCTCTCTATAGCGCCATCGAATATGGCCGATATATTACCAGAAAAGGCGGCTGATTCCATCGAAAAATCAAATTCAGCTGTATCAAATTTAAATTCATTTCTGATATAATAGCCGGGTTTGGAGGATTCTTTATGGGCGCAGTCATCATGAATTTGGGAAATTGTGCAAAAGAAGGCGTCCTGCTCGCCTTGAAATCCATGTGCAATATCGTTCCCAAAGATATTCCAAAAATCGAGATGCAGTCTGTCAGTCAACCCCGCATTTATTCCAATTATGAATCCTATGTATCCTTGGTCGTCCTGAAACATGAATCGGTCAAAGGTTCCGGATTCATCATCCTCAATCTTCCCAAAAAAAATATAAAAAAAATCATGGACAAAGCAGGTCTCAAAGATGTGACACCTCATCTCATCACAGACTTCTGCGGCGAATTTTGCAGCATCATCGCCGGTGTCTTCAAAACTGAGATCCAAAAACTAGGACTGGGTTTGATTCAGATCGGTCTCCCGCTCACCTATGCCGAGGGAGTGGATCAACCCATCGAGGATGTTCATGTCGAGCATAAATACCTGATCACCATTTTTGATGAAGACGAGCAGTTGCTGACCTTGGAAGTCGCGTTTAGCAGTCTCAAAAGTGCCGGATAGGCAAGACGTCCTGACAGGGATGAGGTCCTACGTTTTTTGATCGGATTTCTTATCTGTTTTCTTCAAGACTTCGAGAGCGCTCCAGGAAGTGCCCATGACTTGGGAATCTTCGCTTTCCTCGACAATAATCGTGCAGCGATTTTCCTGAAAAAGGACAATGCCGGATTTGATCGGAATATTTTCCGTACGTCTTCCGAAACTGACCTTAATTTCTCCTTCCGGTAAAGTCCCCATGACGGGGAAATGGAAAGGGAGCAGTTCATATTCCCCTTGGTCACCGTAAAGATAGACGGATTTTACTTCGCCGTCAAACAACATGGCGCGCAAGCTCACAACCTGCAAACGAAACGTAGCCACGTTTATCCCCTCCCCAACCCGACCGGATTTTTCCAGCCGTATCGCCTAGCGAACGGACGTCGATCTACTCTTGCCCGAATACCTTTTGGATGGCACCGATGATGCGGTCTCGGGTGAATGGTTTCTCAATATAATCCGAAGCCCCCGCGTCCATACCGGCTTTCTTTTCCGATTCCTTATGCAAGGCAGTCATAATCAACACCGGAATATGCTGACACGCGGGATCCGCTTTGATTTTCTGACACACTTCATATCCGTCCATTTCCGACATAATGATATCCAGAAAAACGAGGTCCGGATTTTCCTGATGAACGATCTCGAGAGCTCTCTGTCCGTCCGCCGCTTCCAAAATGATTGTTTGAGGCATGATGTTGAGAATGATGGCTTTCAAAATAGCCCGGCTTGCCGCGTTATCGTCGACCACCAATATTTTTCGCCCCATCAAAAGAACCCGCTCTCAGTTAGGCTATGCACTTGCGTCATCAAAGCATAGGTGCAAGATCATATCGTGAACTCCCGAATGACTTTTTCAAGTTCGCCGATTTTGGACCGAATGTCGTCCTTCCCCTTCGATGTTTTGACGGCATCTTCCAAAGAGGCCGCGACACGCTGAATGGAATAGACTCTAAAATTAGCAGCGGTCCCGTGAATACAATGGGCGACTCTTTTTACCGACTCAAAATTGTTTTGGTTGAAAAATTCTTTGATTTCTGCGATCTGTCCCGGGAGTTCTCCCAACATATCCTTCACCAAACCGTCATAGACGGCTTCGTCCATTCCGCCCAATTCCCGTAGAATCTTCGCTTTTTCACTGTTGTCCATAGCAGTTTCTCATTTATGATATTTGTTGAAAACGGTTATTCTAAACGCATAAAGCCATGTTCGCATAGGATTATATCGTAATATTGTATCGTAAGCTTAACCCCTGCTTTTGCTTAGAGTTAATCAACCCACTGCGGCAGGACAAAACGATTCACGCGCTCCCGATCGTGAAAAGAGCTCAAAAAAAACATCGAAACGACGTAAATGGAATTAAGATAAACACAATTTCATCTTTAACCGGGAGTCCCTAGTGTCAACAGTCTATCTGCTCTTGAATTTCATTAGTGCCACGGTGTACTTATTTCTTGCCGTTTATATTCTGAACCAAAACAAAACGTCAAACCTGAATCGCGTTGCATCCTTTCTCCTCCTTTCTTTTGCACTTTGGAGCGCAACGATTATTCTCACAGCCGACACAAACGTCCCGATCGGGAGGGCGCGCTTTGCCTACAACGTCGGAGTCATCGGTTGGGGCAGCTTCAGCAGTTTTTTCCTTTGGTTCACACTCATTTTTACGGAAAGAAACAGGATTCTGCGAACAAAGTGGTTCTATGCCGTTGCGTTCGCATTGCCGGGTGTATTTATCTACATGCAATGGAACAACATGTTGGTTGTCGATTTCGTCAAGGAGACTTATGGATGGTCTTATGTCTGGTCAAATTCTAAATTGTCATACACCTTTTACTTATATTTCTTTTCTTTTTGTTGTCTCGGGATTTATCTGCTTATGGATTTCTATAGTCACACCACGTCCTCGATCCGCAAAGAGCAGGCCATTATTCTCATCTTCACTTCAATCATCACTCTGCTCTCGGGAACTCTGACCAATATCGTTTTGCAAAAACTAAACATTCACAACATTCCGCCTGCGGCGAATATCTTATTTCTTGTTTGGGCGAGCGGCATCGCTTATGCCATCATTAAATATAAATTTTTAGCGATCACACCCGTCACGGCCGCCGTCAACATTATTCGCACCATGAGCGACTGCTTAATTCTGCTGAATCCGCAGGGGGCCATTCTCAGTGTCAATCCTGCGACAGTCTCTCTTTTCGGTTACACCGAAAAAGAACTTGTCGGGCAATCGATCGAAATCATGATTGCAGATAAAATATCGCAAAAACAAATCCTGTCCGAAATCACGGGACTGAATGAATTTCGGAACCGAGGCTATATTTTCAAAGACAAAAAGGGAAAGCCCATCAC
This sequence comes from Candidatus Omnitrophota bacterium, assembly GCA_028713205.1. GTDB lineage: Bacteria > Omnitrophota > Omnitrophia > Omnitrophales > Aquincolibacteriaceae > JAQTOZ01. The sequence goes on along the minus strand of JAQTOZ010000080.1, from coordinate 5,131 downwards.
GCTCACTTTCTCCAAAACCCTCATGAAGGACGAGCTCGGGCAAATCAACGGAATCGTCTGCATTGCCAAGGACATTACGGCCTTTGAACGCACGGAGGCCGCTTTGCGGCAAAGCGAGATCCGGTACCGAACCATTGTTGAAAATATCCGCGAATTGATCATCATCACGCAACCCGACGGGCTTATCACGTTCCTGAGCCCGGAATGTCAAACGATCACGGGATACTCCGAGGATGAATTGTTGGGAACCCGATTCAGCCAAATCCATCCGGAGGATTTTGATCTATTCGACAATGCCTTTAAGCGATCCATCGCCGGCAAATGCGAGGCCTATGTCGAGCATCGCGCCATCACCAAATCGGGGGAATTGCGCTGGTTCGCGCATTACTGGAGGCCCTTGCTGCACGAAGGCGAGCTGTATTTAATTGTCCATGATATCCGGGATATCACGTTGCGCAAAAAAGCCCAAGAGGATCTGGCCTTGGCCAAAGAACACGCGGAGCTCCTCTTCCGGCTGGTCCCCAATGCGATTTTCACGGTTGATAAACAACAGCGTATCACCAGTTGGAACAAAAAAGCCGCCGAAATCACCGGGTATCGCGAAGACGAAGTCATGGGGCAGGATTGCCGTTTACTTGCCGTCAGTCCCTGTGCGGAAAATTGCGAATTGCTCTGCGCCGATATTCAAAAACCGATTTTCGGAAGGGAGTGTTTCCTCAAGACAAAAAGCGGCGCCATCATCACGATTTCGAAAAATGTCGACATCTTGAAAGACGGGCACGGCAACATCATCGGCGGAATCGAAAGTTTTGAAGATATCACCCTCCGGATCCAAAGCGAAAAAAACCTTGAGATCGCGAAGCACGAAGCGGAAACCGCCAATCAGACCAAAAGCCGTTTTGTTGCAAACATGAGCCACGAAATTCGCACGCCGATGAACGCCATCATCGGTTTCTCGGACCTCCTGCGCGAAACACCGTTAAATGATACGCAACGTGATTATCTCGATACCATCAGCGCCAGCGGCGAGGCGCTCCTGGCGTTGATCAATGACATCCTGGACATCTCCAAAATCGAAGCAGGCGAAGTTCATCTGGAACACATTGATTTTGATTTGGAGTATCTTGTCGAAAGCGTCATTCGAATGATCCGGCCGAAGCTTTACGGCCGTGCGCTTGAGTTGTTTTATGAGTTTGAACCGGCCATGCCGAGATACTACAAGGGAGATCCGACCAAGCTCCGGCAGATCCTTCTCAATCTCCTGGGAAACGCCATCAAATTCACGGATTGCGGTGAAATCAAAATTATCGTCAACAGAGGACCTCACGACGCAGCGCTCACGGAGTTTCAATCGACCGGTCGCCGCATGATCCGGATCACCGTCAAGGATACCGGCATCGGCATCCCTAAAGAAAAGCAAGCGACGATCTTCGAAGCTTTTACTCAATCGGACGAATCCATCACCCGTCGTTACGGGGGCACCGGTCTGGGCCTTACCATCTCACGACATCTGGCCCAGCTCATGGATGGGGACCTCACGGTCGAATCCGAAGAAAACCGCGGCAGCGAGTTCACGGTAACCGCCAAGCTCCGGGAAGCCGCCCCGGAATCCCTCCACCCGGACATCTCCCCCCTCGAGCTAGACCATTTAAAAAACATAAAAACGATCACCGTGGATGATCATAAATCTTCGCGCCATATCCTGGATACCTATGTCCAAGAATTCGGCATGACGATTTTTCTCAGCACGGCTTCGGCCCAAGAAGTCCTGGATTGGTTGTCCAGTCATAAGACCTTACCCGATATTATTTTTAGTGATGTCCTCATGCCGGAAATTGACGGCTATGAACTCGCCAAGATCATCCGTTCGCAGGATAAATTCCGGAATATCAAGCTTGTCGCCATCACCTCGGACGCCAGGCCCGGCAGCGCTAAAACATGTCAAGACGCCGGATTTGATGCCTATCTCCCCAAACCGATGATCAAAGGGGAATTGTTGCGTGTCATTCAAAGCACTCTCGGGGATAAACGCACGGCCGGGCCGATCATCACCAAACATCTTTCGGCAGAACTCGTTCGCGAAACAATCAAGGTCCTTGTTGTGGAAGACAACCCGAGCAATCAAAAGTTGATGAGAGTCCTGCTTACCAACCTGGGATGCGAGGTTGAATTGGCGGGTAACGGAATGGAAGCCATTGACGTCCTTCGAAAAAAGAAATTCGATCTTTGCTTGATGGATCTCCAAATGCCTGTCTTGGGAGGACTTGAGGCAACCAAGATCATTCGCGCAGAGATATCAAAAAAGCTGCCCATTATTGCTTTAACCGCAGATGTCCAGAAAGAAAGTGCCGACAAATGTGCGGCCTTTGGGATGACCGATTATGCTTTAAAACCGATCAACGCCATCAAACTCAAGGAGTTGATTTCCAAATACGCCAAGATTTCCCGTTAAGCACATCTTGCCGGACGGCACTAACGATTTAGAGTTATTGACCACACCCCCCGCTTTTAACGCCTAACCTTTTTAATATTTTTTCCATCAAACACCAACTCGTAATTGCCGACTGGGCCAAATTGACCCCGACAAACACCGTCAGGAGAAGCCACCAACGGTTAACCCATAGGGCAAGAAAAACGCTCGTTAAAACCAAAATACCTGCGATCAATCGGATCCAACGTTCTACGGTCATAAGGCGCCTCCTTTTTGCGGGCATAGAATCGACAAGACAAAAACATGATTGCGGAATAAAAAAACGGTTGATTACTTTTTCTTCTCGGAGTTAAGGACGTGATCGTTCGCGCGTTGGAACAGCAATTCCGGCTCCTTGGATTCTATCAGCGTCACCGAGGTTGCGTTGCGATCATCACTCGTCCGGATCACTTTGAGAATCATATTGAGTTGACGCAAATAATCTTTTTCCATCCCGACGGCATACAGATAGACACAGCCGCCCGTGGAGCGTATGGCATCGCTTAAGGCATAGACATCATCAGGGACACGGCACAAAAAAAGGTTCGCCAGTACAATGCCCGGCATGTCAGCCGCAAACCGGTCCATGACCTCTTTTCCACTCCGCAAATCCATGATTTCGTAACCGGCCGTTTTAAAAAGAGCGGAGACCTTATCGATCAGGCTTTGATCTTCTTCGATCATCATCACTCGCCGGGGAATCGGCCCTGTTTCGATATCCTCCGGCTCGAGTTTTTTGGTGAAATGAACGGGTTTGCGAGTGACCGGAGGAACGGGATCTTTCTTCGGGGCTTTTTCCTCCTGCGGCTGAACGATCTCCTCCTTGTTTTCGACTTTTGCTTCCGGTTTCTCGGCGGGTTCAGACTTTTCGGCAGGTTTATCCGCTGCCGGAGCAGCATCGCCCGCTAAATTGGGAGATGCGGCTTCGATACTGATATTCTTTTGACCGAAAAACGATTGCAGCTTCACGAAGAGTTTATCGCAGTCGACGGGTTTGGTGATCAGGTCGGAGATCCGGTACTGGTCTAGGATATAGTCTTGATCGGCAACATGCGTCATCACAAAAATAGGATATTTCAACTTCCCTTCGGGACTGCGCAACGAGCCGATCACGCCCATCCCACTCATTTTCGGGAGTCTCAAATCCAAAAGAATCAAATCGGGGCACCATTCGTTCGCCAAGCGCAAGCCTTCAATCCCGTCATAGGCAACCTGCAAATCAAATCCTTTTTTATCCAAAAAAGCTTGCAGCAGCATCACGAGCGTCGCATCATCTTCAATGATCAATATTTTTTTCTTATCCACGGTGTCCGTCCTGACCGTTGCTCCCATTTTTCGCGCCGACTGCGCATTTTAAACCGCCGCAGGACTGCGAATCAAGCCCCATCCCCTTACTCATACCAATGCTTCTCGAACCGGCGTTGGCACTGATTACAGACAAGCACCGTCCGATGTTTCACTTTCATCATCCAGGCACCGATCACCAACGGAATCCCGACCAGCAAAGGCGTCAATAACAATCCCAGCACCATCATGGTCCAGAATGCGCCGGGATTGAAAGGCTGTCCGGAAGATTGTTGCATTTTCCGTAGCGGCTTCCCGCACGTAGGACATTTCTTCTCCTTATCAAGGATGGCCGTATCCGAAATCGAGGCAACTGCTTCCGCAGCTTTCGTACGCACCGTCACGTCCTTGTCCTTAAGCTTCTCCGCCAGCACTTCCAAGGATTTCTTGTCTCCGGTATTTCCCAAACTGGTCACTGCCTTTTCGCGCACCGTGGGATCCGGGTCATTTAAAAGTTGTATCAAGGCCTCGGACGATCTGGAATCACCGATGTCACCCAGAATTTCGGCAGCAAGAGACCGGACTTTCGGGTCCGTATCTTTCAAAACGTCGATCAACGGCATCACCACCATCGCCCCCATCTCCCGAAGAACCCAACCCGCATCGACCCGCAACTGCCCTTTATCCTCTCTCAACAATTGAATCAACGGCGCGATCGCACGGCTATCCTTTTTTCGGCCTAAATGCCATGCCGCTCGCACGCGTACGTGGGGATCTCCATCTTTCAAAGCTTCCGCGATACGTTCCATTGCTTTAGGATGCTCAAACTCACCTAAGGCCTCCAGCGCCTTTTGCCGTACCTTCGAATCCGGATCTATCGATAGATCAATCAAAGGGATGATCGATTTATCGCTGCGAATATGCCCAAGAGCCTCTGCCGCAGTGGCACGAACATTGGCATCCGGACCTTTCGTCGCTTCGATCAAAGGATCGACGGCACGTGATCCGATACGGACCAAGGTGGCTACAATTTCCTGCCGTACGCTATCGTCCTGATCTTTCATGGCTGCAATCAGCGGGACCAGAGATTTTTCATCACCGAGTCGCGCAAGGGCCTCGGTGGCCTTCGTGCGCACTTCGGCATTCTCGTCTTTCAAAACATCAATCAAAGGATCCACCGCCCGGCGATCCTGAAGCTTTCCCAGCGCGTCAATCACATAGGGCCTGGCGGCCTTGCTATCACCTTTCAGCTCTTTGATCAACGGCTCGACGGAGGCTTCACCGATCATCACCAAAGCCCAACTCGCGTCTTTCCGCACCGGATGGTTGACATCCCCTAAAACCGCGATCAACGACTCGATCGCCCGTTGATCCTTG
>JAQTOZ010000283.1 GCA_028713205.1 Candidatus Omnitrophota bacterium | reverse complement strand
AAGACCTTCCTCGCCGTATTCCGTTTCCGGGTCAATCCACCACGGGACATATTGATAACCGAACTTTTCCATTTCACGCATCAACGTTTTGATCCGCTCCCGGTTTTGGGGCAAATCTTCCAACGAAGGCCGTTCCATAATCGCTTCCCATAACCGGTCCAGGGCCTGCTGACGCTCCCGGATTCGTTCCGGCGTTTCCGCGGGCGAATCCCGATAAGTCGGCGTCCCGAGAACACGGCGTTCCTTGCGCGTTTCAGAACGTTCCGCGGTTTCGGCAAAATGACGAACGGTATCGATCCTAACGCCGCGACGTTTGTCCGCAAGCGCGGCCCCGCCATATTCATGCCAAATGATCATGGCATCCGGGGTGATCGCACCCGATTCCAACCCGCGACGTAAAATCCCCTTGAATTTTTCCAAGGCTTGACGCATTTTCAAATTCATCGGTTCTCCGCTCTTGTGAAAAACGTTGGAAACATAAATAACATTGAGCGGATTCCTGCGCTTTGCAGTATCTGTCTCAGACAAAGATTCCTTGATATCCTCAAGCACCGATACCACGGCCGAGCCATCAATCCTGCCGATCACCGGCCTAAGCCCCCCCTGCGTCAGGCGCTCTTTAACACGCTGAAAAGATTCTTCATCCCGAAGCCATGTCAAAGCGGCAAAACGATTAAGCTCTTCCTGCAACATCGCGGGAGCGCTCCCGTAAAACCTATCGACAATCGTTTTGATATAGCGGGTCACATCGTCGGACCGCAAATTCTGCAATACACCGACGCTCCGATCGGCTTCAAGCAACCTTGCTGCTGCATTTTCGGCGATTTGCCGGGAAGTCAGGAACACACCTTCATCCGTAAGGGATGCCACGATTGACGCAACCGGCGCATCGATGAGTTCATCTGATTTTTGTGGCGGAATTTTCCGGTTTGCCAACAGGGCAAGAAATTCCGCCCGGTTTCCGGCGCTCAAAATAAATAAGACATATGCCGGAATGGCCAAAGCCACAACCCGTTCGGCATTATCAAAGGCATAAACTTCGTCACATAAGGATAAGAAACCAAGGCTTTGATCAATCGAGATCGACAATGCCGTAGCCGGCAAACCGGCTTGATGTCGTTGCTCAACCATTTGCCTTACCGGTTCTATAATTTCCCCGAGATCCCATTCATTGGTTATCGCATAGAACATATCCGCATTGTCGGTCGCCACATCTTCCGGAAATCGTCGTAATAACCGATAGTATTGATTGAGTGCCGTAGGTATTTCTGAAAGCTCTTCCCTTACCGCGGCAACCGACTCTCCCTCCGCCACAGGCGATGCCGCCAACCGGGTGATTAAAATATTCATCCCGCGAATCACATCTTCATCATATGTCCCTTGCTGACCGCCATATTTCCCGGAATATTCCGCCGAACGGCGCACAAAGCGATCTCGTATTGCAACGGCCGATTGAACCGGCCGGATAACCGACTTGTCTTTAATGACGATCGTCACGAAATCAAATAGATCATAAACCCTTCTGCGATGGGGTTCGTTCTGGTCTTGAATCACATTTTGATCTTGGAGCATAACGCGCTCGATATCCCGATACAACTCCGCATTAAATGGATCTCCCAAAATTTCGTCATAAAGAAGGATAGAAAGCCTGCGCAGGTGTTCGTTGATCGTGGATTCTTCATACGGAGCTTTGATCGGCCTCTCAGCCTCGTGCTTTGCGACCGGCACTTGGCCACTCGCGGCGAGCGAGGCAGGCTCGACTTCAGCGTGGCGGGCTTGTCCGCCTTCGTTGTGGCGGACTTGCTCGCCTTCAGTGTGGCGAGTTTCCGATCTTTGCTCACTCTCTTCCGGATATGTCATATTGACCGGCGCAAATACCAGCGCCGAAATTTTCTGACTCAGGCGCGGCTCGATTGTCCAGGTATGAAAACCTTGCCCCAGGATCAACTCATGCAACCGCTTAAGCTCGCGGAGTGTTTTGATCATCTTTACATTTTCTTTAGCTTGCGATATTTTTGCGATATCGATAGAAAAAACAATGTCACTCATTTTGTCAGCGGCAGCCTGCCAAAAAGCCGGCATCGACCGCAAAGGAAGTTCTTCGTAAGCCCTGCTGATCAGACGCCCCAATTGCGCTACAGCCTCCGCGGGATCGGAAATATCAATGTCCTTAATCGCTTCAATCAATGTTTGGGCTTGAGCCTGGTCCGCCTTCGACTTCTCGAATGGCCGATAGACCGGCAATTGTGTTTGCCCCAGGGGAGTTTTATCCGGCAGAGGTTTCTGACTCATCTCGGCCAACATGATGAGGACATCATCAATACCGTCAAATAAAAACATCGCTTCGGAGAACTCACGGGCAAGCTGCGTCCACCGATCCAGTTCCGCATAGGACTGATGTCGTCCGGATCCTGCAATAAACTCCGCCGATAAAAGTTCTGCGGCCTGTGTCAATTGCTCTTCGCTGCGCGGTTCCGCAAGGCCTTGATCTTTGAGCGCAAGCCAACGCATCATCAAAGACTTGAGAATATACCGTATCCCATCCGGCAACGTATCATAGCCATCGTGAAGCGCCAGCGACAAGCTGCTGATCGATTCCCAAAAGGATGCCGTACCCGTAACGATTGCCGGAAAATCAACCCAGCAATGATGCTCCTCATCATAGTGCAAAGCGCCCTTGTGAATCGCCTGAAGCTCGGCCAGTCGAGCTGGGGCAATCCTCTCATGCAAGACAACGGTAACCGGCACAGCCTTCGCCGTTTCTTCGGGACGATGCAGCTGTCCCTGCTCGTCAATCACCGTCATCCCCCGCTGTGTCAATGATTGAACCATATTTCCTGCTTTGCGCGCTCGACTGCCCGGCACGATATGCGCGATTAACTGCTCTCCGCCGTCAATAAACCAACGTTTCGCTTCTCCTTCGGGGCCAAAGACTTCCGCCCAACGGTCCATTTCACCGAGGAAAGGATCCAAGTCCTGCAGATAGCCCCATGTCACAATCGCCCGATCGGGATCCCAGCGTTTGGCGGCAACTTCCGAAAGCCGTGCATTTTGCTCCGCACTCAGCGTCTCCGTGCGCCATTTTTTGCGTGACGCAATCCGATCCTCGAC
>JAQTOZ010000282.1 GCA_028713205.1 Candidatus Omnitrophota bacterium | reverse complement strand
ACATCGTCATCGGCGGAAAAGTCAAGCCGGCCCGGGCTGGGCAAAAGGTTTTTCTGGAATCTTTGTCCCACGCCCGTACCGTATCCACCGTGACCGATGACTGGGGCGGATTCTATTTCTCCCATTGCTTGCCCGGCGCATATAAAATCTGGGCCGCCCAGAGCGGCCGGAATGGCTTCCATCCATTATTCGGTTGTCGAAAATTTATTTTGGAAGCAAATTCCAATTGTTTTAATATGAGGCTATAAAAGCGATTCCAACAATGACAAAACCCCATTTGAAAGTTATCGCCCTGCAATGCGTCAGTTACACCGGCAGCACATGGCTCAGCCTTGTGCTCGGAAGTCATGAAGGCGCGTTGGCCATCCATAATCCGGAATACACCCAAAAGATGCTTGCAAACTCCCCCGATCGCGTCTGCATGATCCACGGCGCAGCGTGTTCGCTATGGCCCGAGTTTGCGAAACGCTACAAGCCGAAATCGAATTTTTTCATCGAACTCGCCAAATTTACCGGTAAAAAGATTCTGATCATCGCCAACCCGCGCATGCAAATCACGCACCAGCAGCTCAATCATTCGTCGATCCAAAAAAAAGTGATCCACCTGATCCGTGACAGCCGGGCCCTGGCGGCCAGTTACGCGCGCAAAAACCCCGGAAAAGACATTTTACAAGTCCTGCATGATTGGCTTTTCCGTGCCATCCGGGCTTATCCGCTCAAACCCGACGACTCCGGAATGTTGACACTGCGCTATGAGGACATCGAGGCTCAAAGCGAAAAATCCCTGGGGCGCATCGCCCAATTTACCGGAATTCCTTATACGATGGAGTCCTTCCGGTTTTGGGAATTTGAACATCATATCGCGGGCGGCAACGGACCTGCCGTGCGCCCGATCAAATATTTTCAGGGCATCCCGATGGCGGATGTCAGCGAGCAAGATCCTTACATTCGATTCATTGAAAAGGCAAAAAACACCGGCGACTATAAATTTCGCGATGAACGCTGGAAAAAAGAGCTTACCCGGAAAGACCTTTTTTTTATCGATGTCTTTTGCGGGAACGAAAATCAAAAGCTCGGCTATGAACGCGACGTCTTTTCTCCCGAAGAAATCCGGGAATACAGCCAGGAATTATCGGAGGCGAACCGGCAGGGGCGTCTCTCGCCGGCCATGGCCGAGATTTTATCTTCGGAATTCAAACAACAACTCGGCCGGTCCCCGCTCGGCAAATCCTCCGGCCGCGAGACGTTAGCCGCACCCAAAGCGCTGAACGTCGATGTCGCGTCAGCACGAAAAATCCTTTGGGAGCACATCATCCGTCAACCGACGGTTCAAACCACCAATGCGCCCGAACCCGAAAAGAAACAACGATTCCGGAATCACTCGGAGATTGTGGGATTACGCGAGTTCCCCTTCCCGTTCGAGTCCGCCCTGGCGATCACAAGTGACACGGACCGGACCAATCGCACCCGCTACCGGGCTTATATGAAACAATTGGTGCAAAACGGCGGACTCGATTTCGGAGACTCCGCCTGGCTGCATTCGAACAACGGGGATTTTGCCGGCCTCGGTTTTTTCTCTCCCCATTTCACGTTGTATAATCAGGAGTTTCCCAAGAAATATCAGGAATGGGGCTTCCTCCCTCACGAAATGCTGGATGAATACCACAAAGGCAATCTGGACCATTGGCATTCATTTCTCACACGCGGCCCCCGGGTCGCCATCCTCAAAGAGGTCCTGGAAGAAAACGGATCGTGGATTGCCCCATTACCGGGGACCCTCGCGAAACACTCTCCGCTTTTTAACATCAATATTTTCCCCGTCATGGCCGTATCCGTCGTGACGTCAACATCCGATCAAAAAATGCCGGACAAAATCATCCTCGAATCGGGTGCCCCGGTACGGTCAGTCGAATTTCGAAAAGAAACCGATTCCCGGATGTTCCGGTTCCTGGGGGAAAAAGGCCATGGCCGGATCCATTTTTATACCCTTTTTTACGATATTCACAGCACGTTGACGCCGCCGCAGCTGAAAGATGTCCAACGTGTAAAAATCAAAATCACGGACACGGGGCTATCCCCCACGTCGATCTATCTGCACAACATTCACAGCCGTATGCTTTTGGACCGCATCGCGCTGTTGCAGGACGAATGGAATGTTTCCATGAATCTCATTACCAAGCATGCGATGTGGCACTTCTACGCCTCAAACCACGTCGCGGAAATCAACCGCATCAACCAAGAACGGATGATAGAATCCGCCGGCAAACTTGAATCCTACTTCGGCAGTTTTAACGACGGGGATTTGCTCTTTTCGACACTGGCGGATGAGGATGATTCTTTTTGCCGTATTTTCCCGGAAATTTCCAAATCGTTCGGCATCCGCTTTATCCGTCTTGCGGAATTGGCTTATTCCTGCAAAAACACGGAGCATGCGGATGTCTATAACATCGTTGTCCCGACGCGCACCCGGCAAGATGACGGCATTTATGCTCTCCGGAGCACGCATTCCAGATTGCCGCCCGAATATCAAGTCGTACTTCCGGTCATGGAAATCAAAAGCATCGCCACCAATTTCCATCTGAGACTCGGACAGCTGATCCGCGACATGGTCCAACATCCCAAACGCTGTTGCATTTTGGCAACTCACTTCGGCAACCTCGAACCCGAAGACATTGTGAAAACGCCCTATTTCCCGAAGGAAACCATCCAAGAACTCCGTGAGAAGATGTTCCATTTCTCACCCCGGCGTTCCTTCGACAAACGCATATGGTTTACACGCGCGTCGGTGCTCTGCGATTACGCCCTGATGATACAAACCCTGCCCGAGGCCATCGCCCGTCCCGATGAAAACACCGTCAAGGTCCAGTCCTGGCATGACCCGGTACTCGACATGCGTTTGCCGCAATCCCCTCATCAGCTTTACGGCGTCACGTTCTACGTCAAAGACAGCGCAACCGCATCGGTATTTCTTGATCAGCAACCCATCCGGGACCTGATACGCAACGAAGCCGATGAAACCGGACGGGAATCCGTGACCGTTGCGCCCTGCGGCATCCGGCATGTGATTTTTGACGAAGCCGATCCGAAAGCCGTCCGGAAAAACAAACAGTTCGGCGGG
>JAQTOZ010000079.1 GCA_028713205.1 Candidatus Omnitrophota bacterium | reverse complement strand
TCCCGTCCTTGCGCAATCATGCGTGACGCACGCCAGCCCAACGGATAATGGACGCTTGAGGCATTACCGTATTCTTCCGTCAGACAAGGCATCATCTCCTCAAGGGCCCTCGGGTCCAAAGGAGTTGTCGCGTGACAATCCATGTAAATCGGAAGTTTCATGTCGGGTTCCCTCGGGATGTTTAAAACAAACTCGCCGGAAACGTCGCTTGACGCTCGGTTTTTTTCCGAATCATGGCCTCGGCACTTTGTTTCCAGTTGACCGGAACTTCATAGGTTTGATAATCGCGCGAAGAGATAAAATAGATCTTACCGTGTTGGCAGCCATAGTCATAAATTCCCTTGGTCAAACGGACGTCGTCCAGGCAATACCGCTTCAAATCATCCATGCGATTTTCTTTATAAAGCGTAATGGCATCCTTTCCGCTTCCCGACTTTTGCTGATTGAGCGTCGGCCGGGCAATGCTATCCAAACTGACGCGGTGCCCCCGCACCTTCTCGATGTCCTCTAAGAGGTCCAATACGGGGAATTCAGACACAGGAGAAAAAAGATAAGGTGCCAAAACAGGCATATCAAAACGCCGGATATTAAAACCAATCACAAGAGCCGCCTCACGCAAATTTTTTTCCAAAGCCATTAATTCCTTTTCTTCGTAAGTCCGGTATTGATCGTCAGCATAATCATAAACACCCACGACCGAAATTTTCAGTTTTTCAAGCATTTGATCGCGCGAAGTGCTGACTTCCTTGAAGGATTTCTGCGTTTCGAGATCCAGGACCAACACATGACACAAACTCATAGAAACTCCTCATCCATCCTTTTTTGATGCGACCGCCGCCACCCGCCCAAGGGCCCTACTCGATTGCACTCCTCCCCTGAAAGCAAATCGGAAGCAACGACAAGTTTAAAGGAAATGAGGTTAGCCTAACCCGCCAGACCTGTCAAGAATTAGAAAAAGGGTTCATGGGGCGTCTCGGAAACGCACTGACAACGCATGACCGATAGCAGAAAGTTGACTGACGACCCGCGATGAGTTCAAAGTTAAAGAACTCCTGTGACACCCTTTATGAGTACCCGGAATAATTTAAATGCGCGGAACTAATTCCTTTTTATCGCGGAGATCGACTGCCGTGGGATCATAGGGCCAATCATCCGGCGAACGGGTCTCATCAACACTGGTCCCTGCGGCCCCTGTCGGCGCCGTCAGGCTGTCCCCCATGGGCCAATTCGGGATGTCTCGCGGAATGCTTTCGGGATCTACGTTCAGAATTTCGGAAAGTTGTCCCTGGTTGTACTGCATGTCATACAAAATGGCATAAATTTCGCCTGCATTATCCGCATTTTGGGCGACCAGCTCTTCCTCAATACCCGAAATCGTCGTGTCAAGTTTTTTACCGGCTTCATTGAGTTTCATCCGCAGCGATGTAATTTCATAAACGTGAAACGCTCCGAAAGAGCCTTCTTTTAACGCCTTTGTCGTGAATGTAGCAGCCGGGATAGCTGAGCTTAATGCCAGACTCGCACCCGTAGTAACAAAAGTATTTGCGATATCATCGAACAACTTCCACGTTTCCTCGATCATTTTCTCATAAGCACCGAAAGAAATCCCCTGCGCCCGGGCTCGATTCATGGCATCATTGAGCTGACCTCTTAAAGACGAGAGCCGGTTGTAATATTCCAGGGCCTCCGGGTGTTCGCGGATAAGAGTTTCGAGATCTTGCCGTTCCAATTTGCCTTCCGATATACCGGCGCCCGTCATGGGAGTTCCGCCTTCTTCAATTTTAGCCACCGGAGGAGGCGCCAATGTTTCTGCGACGGGAGTCGCCATATAAGTCTGCGTTCCCGGCGTCAAAGGAGCCATTTGAATCGATGGCGCCTGCGCCCGCTGCTGGATACGAATACCCTTTCCCCCGCTGACTGCCCGCGGACGGCCCATGGACCTTGCTTTCGAAGCAACTCGCGGCTTGGTCGGCGGTTTCAAAGCACCGATTTGCCGCCGGATTTCGACAACACGGACATTCTGTGCGACTGCTGTTTTTTGCAGTTGCTGGCTTTGCGCAGCAAGGTTTCTTTTTTGAGATTGAAGTTGGCTTTTCTGATTCGAAAGGGTATTTAAACGCTTTTGGGCCTGTTGAATTTGATTCTCCACGTTTTGCATCTCAGCCGGATTCATGTTTTGCATGGAGTTATTTATCAGCGCCTGAGCCTCACCCACAAGCGCATTCGCCGCCGCTTCCGTTCTTACGCCTTGTGCCCGAGAAGCAAGGTTGCGTCCTTGCGCTTCGAGTTGCCTGGCTTGATTTTCGAAAACCGCACGGCGGCGGGTCAGTTGGTTGAGACTGTTTTGAGTGTGTGTGTACTCTTGATTGCTCGCCTGTTCTTGCGCCGCGAGTTTCATTTCCTGTGATTTGGATTGGGCCAGCATCGTTTTGGCCCGCTCGAAAGCCTGGAGCGCAGTCTGCTCTTGTTGTTTGAGCGCATTAAACTTTTGGGTGTAGACCTGCATGTCCCGCTTGTAGGCGTCCTCGGCCTGTGCCATTGGCTCGGCCACGGGGTCCTGGACAGCCAAGAGACAGGGACAAAACATAAGTTGACCGAGGAAGAGCATACCCGCCAACCAAAGAATATTTTTCACGATATCATCCTCCCACATAAAGCCAGCGAATGGAAACGGTGGCCTTTTTTTGTCAAAATAACTCCGGACCGGGCCAAGGCCGAATGTCCGGACTCGGAATTTATACCCCGCCGGAAGCTTCAGGCAGAGAAACTTCGCTTTCCATGCCTTTGAGCCAACGCTGAATTTCCGCCCGTTTTTTCTGCATCATGGGAGATTGGCCCTTTGACGCTTCCCGGAGCACGCGCACCAAATCGGCCTGTGCGGCGTCCTTCTGCCCCAGTTTCATATAACAATATCCTCTGCCGCGCCGGGCGGTCAAAAGGTCAGGGATCATTTCTAAAACTCGATTGAATTGCTGCAGCGCTTCATCATACCGCCCTTGCATGGCAGCGGCCCAAGCATTGCCCGTCAAAGCCATAACGTTCTGCGGATCCTGGGCTAAGACCGCATCAAAATCGGCGGAGGCTTTACGCCACTTTTGCTTCTCAAGCCAGCAAAAACCGCGATTGGTCAGCGGTGAAATCTCACGCGGGTTGGTCCGTAAAATCCGGTCAAAATCGGACAGCGACTCTTTGATTTGATCCATTTCCCAGTAAAGCCTGCCCCGGTCGTAATAAAGAGGCGCACGCTCCCGGACACGCAACCATTTGATCGCCTCAGACAAATCCTGAATGGCTTTTTCCCATTGTCCTCTCGCCATAAAAAATTTTGCCCGGAATCGATAGCCATTCACAAATCGGGGATCCGCTTCAAAGGCCTTCTCAAATTCCTGCAAGGCATCGTCGTATTGCTCTCCTTCCCACAGATTCAGCGCATCGGAGAGTATGGTATATTTTTCGCTTTTAAGGTCCAGTTCGCCTTTTGCCATTTTGGCGCGCAGAAAAATCGAAACAGCCACCTGCGAACGGTGATACGGCATCTTATAGAGGAGTTGCCCTTCCCCTGAAAATATCCGGACCGATTCCGCGATGGGACCGCTCAGACCTCCCCGCCAGACTTCTTCTACGGTATAGTCGGGTTTTTCGAGCATCATATCGGTACCGTCTGCATGAATTGGGACCACGGCGAAACCATCTTCCATAAAGACGTCATTGATCCGCTGAATATACGCTTCATGAGCATTGCGATTGGCAATCTCCTCCCGCCTCTTCGCGTACTGATGGATCCTCTGCATATTATCAGCCACTTCGCTGAATTGCGGCATGGCCGCAGCATACATGGAACCGCTGCCATAAGAAATTCTATCCAGCATGGGCGCAACAAGATTCAAAACCTCCCCAAAATTCATATCGTCCTGAGTCTCTTGGCTCTGCGTCTCAAATTGGGAATCCAGTTTTGTCCCGAGGCGGATGGGTTTTTCTTTTTTATCCCTCAGCCGCAGATTGACAAGATCCCACTGCATGCGCATAAACGGATTATTAAAACGGATCCCTCGTCTTTCCGTGCCGGTATCAAGCCACCAGTCTGCCTCTCCGGCCCGAAGTTCTTTGTCGTTGACCAACCGCGCGAGGTCTTCTTCCACAAAGATCTCAACAGGATGCGATTGTTGATTGAAAGGGTCCAATCGCACATCTTTCAACGAAGAAGACGACAACGCAGAGGTCGGCGAGCTAGTTGCATAGACATTGCTTTGACCGGAGGCAGGAGAACTGGAAATCGGTCCGAAAGAGAAACAACCGCAAAGGGCAAGGTTCGCTGCGCACAAAAAAGCAAGGACCGCTCTGCGATATCCAAGCTGCCGGATGAAGCCAACACGCAAACACACCGGTCCTGTGATTGCGGTTACCTTAAGACCATACGTCTTTGACTTTTTCTCCGGCCAATCCATCATCCACCCGAATTTTTCTCCCTTTCAGGGACGCCGAATGACAACATCACAAAAGCAACCGAAGAGCATACGGTTGTTAGTATCGTCCATAATATTACTCCTCTTGACCTTCAGGAACAATCGGAGGAACGGTCACAAGTTTACGACGATAAACAGAAACATTCGTTTTGAGAACACCCGGGTTGTGACTCGATTCAAAACGGGCTAAACGCTACAAGTTAAAAGCTAAGCGCAGAACCCGAAGAGGTCGGAGGGGCTAATGCCTTGACGGTATCCGCTTGGCCGGCCATCGGAGCAAGCCGCAAATAATCGGCCTCGATGGCACTCACGATCTTGGCGGTAAGAACAAATGTCGTTTGATCTGCCATCTTCCGGGCATCCCCCCTGCCGCGCAAAGCCGCAAAAAAGAGTGACACGGGTGTCCACGGAAAACACGAGATGTGATAGGTCCCTGCTTCCTGCAGGACATATTGGGCCACCGTGCTGCCGCCGGAGTCCTGAACAACCGCCTCACATTGAATATTCCAAACCGAATCATAGGTCAGAGGAAGGAATCCGAAGGTGATACCGCTCATGACTGCAATCGTCAGAACGCGGGGGTTGTCATCCGCATGGTCCGATGTCAAACGGACATTGAGCACCAAAGGGGCTTCGTTTGAGAAATGAGAACTAAATTCCTTACGCTTGAGGGCTTTTTCCATTGCCGATCGAAATCCAACGTTCGGATAACTGGCCCACGTGCCCGTCAATGTTTCTTCAACCTTGCCGACACGCACAATCGGTTTGCCATTCAAGGGGCCTACCGGAAGCATATTGGGGCCAACCGCAATTGCGCATCCGGAAATAAAAACAAAGACAACACTTAACAGGATTAACGGGTGTTTTTTGTGGAAAATCATATGGCTATTTCCTTGCCGTTCCTCTTCCCGTCTCATGAATCGGCACAATCCCTAACTGATCCGGACAGAATGTTGACAGTCGGTTTCTTTATCTATCGTCGTCTGATCCAATATCTTGATGTGAAGTAAACGCCGGATAGAACCGGAAAAGAACAAAATGAGAGGAAGGACATAAAAAAACCGGATGGAGGTTCAAACAATCAGCTCTTTTAAATCGTGAATGACTCGAATGCCCCGTAGCCGATCGCCGTGCAACGTCAAGCGTTCCGCATGACGATTGATCAAGATCGCTTCCAAACCGGCCGTCTGGGCACCCAGGATATCATCTTCAAAACTATCGCCGACATGGATCGCTTCCTCACAGGTCACACCGGCACGGCGCATGGCTTCCTGGAAAATTCTCGAACCCGGTTTTGCGACTCCAAAAACGGCGGAAGCGAGCACAAAATCAAAATAATCATGCAGCCCCAATCCGTCGCAAAGTTGAAAAAGCCGGCTGTCCCAGTTGGAAACAATCCCTAAACGTTTCCCGCGCTTTTTCAGCTCTTTCAAAACGGACACCACGCCCGGATAAAGCCGCCACACATCCGGCCTGCCGAAAATCTCGTAGAGTTCATTGAAAAATTCGTCGAAACGCTCGACCTCGCCCGCGCGGGAAAAAACTTCGAGGACCAGTTCCCGCCACCATTTTTTTTCGATTTTTTCATCGCAATGGTTCGCCAAATCGGCCAAGCCGTCGCGGCGGAGCCAAATATCCTTAAATGCCCGCTCGATGGTCCCGGCATCCGCCCGGCAACCGTAACGGGATGCCACTTCACAATAGATCTCCCCCACGGAAGGATACGGATGAAACAAGGTCCCACCGGCATCGAAAAAGACGGCTTTGAAGCGCTCGAGCATGGGTTACTCCTCGTCAGAATTAGACGGCAATGAATTTCCGGCGCGCCGGTTCATGAATTGCTGGACCAACATGGCGGCCACTGCCGGAAGCGCCTGTTGCATGCTGCCCTGGGCAGGTTGCTGCTGCTGATAACCTTGAGCGGATTGCTGCTGATAGAGAGAATATTGCGCACCTTGATCAAACATGCCGAAGGGATCGCCCGCCCCAAGTCCTCCGCCGCGTGTTTGCTCCGGTTCGCTTTGGTGCATTTCCAAATCATCCAGGGCCGTCTGAATGTCGGTATTGGTGTAATCTCTTTGCTTCGCCTCCAGATAAGCATCCCGCGCATCATCGTCAAAGCCTTGTTCTTCATACGTCGCACCGATTTGCATCCACGCCGGTGAGGAATCCGGATTTTGCTTCAATACTTTTTTAAACTGCTCTCTCGCTTTTTCATATTGCCCCCGTTTTTTATAGACAACGCCGAGATTAAAATGGGCTGCCAAGAAATCGGGCCGGAACATGATGGCCTGCTGTAGTTCGTATGCGGCGCGGCCCAAATATTCTTCCGTCTGGGACCGCTTCGGATCTCTTTTCCACTGGTCGTAAGCTGCGGCATAAATATTGGCCAATTCAAAATGATAATCCGCATTCGTCGGTTCCAATGCGATGGCATCGATCAAGTGCTTTTCCGCTTCGGCCAGCATGCCTTGATCATGCTGACGAAGGCCTTCGTTAAAAGCGGACTCCCCGGGACCGCCGGCAATACCCAGGCCGGAAAAACTCAGGCTAAAAAGAAAACATAAAACGATGCGGGATTTCACGGATTCATCCTTTAATGACACCGATGGGACGCATGCGGACGACACGACGCGCGATACCGGCGCGATGGACCACATCCACCACCTCATTCACATCTTTGTAAGCGGCGGGCTGCTCTTCCGCAATTCCGTTACGGCCGCGGCCGATCACGATAATGCCTTTGGCCTCCAATTCCTTTTCGATCGAGCGCCCGTCGGCAGCTTTAATCGCGGCCTTTCTCGACATCGCGCGCCCGGCACCATGACACGAGGTCCCAAAAGTTTCATCCATCGCCTGTTGCGTCCCGACCAGCAAGTAGGAGTTCCGCCCCATATCACCGGGGATAATAACGGGTTGCCCGATATCGCGATAGGCCTCCGGCAATTCAGAATGCCCCGGCGGAAAAGCGCGCGTCGCACCTTTGCGGTGGACACACAGGAATTTTTCCTTTCCTCGCACAGTGTGTCGCTCGAATTTCGCGATATTGTGCGCGACATCGTAGATCAGATCCATGCCGAGATCCCGGGGACTCCGCATAAAAAACTTTTCAAATACCTGCCGTGCCAGCGCCATCAGGCATTGACGATTATTCCAGGCATAATTTGCCGCACAGCGCATGGCACCTAAATATTGTTTACCTTCCGGGGAACGAACCGGCGCACAAGCCAGTTGAACGTCGGGAGTCGAAATTTGATATTTTGAAAGCGCCCGCCGCGTGGTTTCAAGCGAGTCTTCACAAATCTGGTAGCCAAACCCGCGCGAACCCGAATGAATCATAATCGTCACCTGTCCGAGTTCCAAACCAAATTTCCTGGCCACATCCGGATCCAATATCTTGTCCACCACCTGCACTTCCAGAAAATGATTGCCGGACCCCAATGTCCCGAGCTGATCTTCGCTGCGTTGATACGCGCGAGGCGACACGGCATCCGGATCGGCATCCTCCAGGACACCGAGCGCTTCGGTATGCGCCAAATCCCCGGCAACGCCATATCCCTGTTCAACCGCCCAGCCCGCTCCGCGGACAATCAATTTGCGAATATCTTTTTTGGAGACATGGATATCTCCGGATTGTCCGACCCCGCACGGGATCGTATTAAACAGCTGCACAATAAGATCCCGTAGCCGCGGCCGCACATCCGTTTCCATCAATTGGGTCCTGAGCAACCGGACGCCGCAATTGATATCGTACCCGACACCGCCCGGTGAAATGACGCCGCCGTCATCGGGATCCGTTGCCGCAACGCCTCCGATGGGAAAACCATACCCCCAGTGGATGTCCGGCATCGCAAGTGCGTAACGGACAATCCCGGGCAAATGCGCAACATTGGCAACCTGCTCAAGCGATTGATCGGAGTGAATTTGCGGCAAAATTTTTTCATCCGCAAAAATCAGTCCCGGCACCCGCATCCCCTTTTTGTAGGACATGGGGATTTCCCAGCGGCAATCATCAATTTGTCGGAGAGGAACCTTGCCTTCTGTCATCATGAATGTTCACCTCGGCCGGATCAAATGTCGACGATGATCTCAGCGACCCACCGGTCGTTCTGCTTGACGACATGATAACCGTGACGGGTAATCGCTTTGACTTCATGCCGTTGTTCGTCCGTTGCCGGATCAAAGCAAACCCCGGTCGCTTGGACTTTCAATATGGTTTCATCCAGCGCTTGAACACCATACTCAAAAAAAACCAACCGCCGGCTTGAAAAAGCGAACAGGATTTCGCGCAGCCACAACCATAAAAGTTCTTCAATATTTTCCGCTTTGAGATCAAAGGTCCGGTGGACAATCTGCCGGGATGCGTTCGCCGATGTCGTTTCTTTGATCCGCTCAACGTTGGTCATGAGATCCGACAGCCCCAACGCGGCATTCAAAAACAACTCTCGCAGATCACCTCCGAACATTCTTAAGCCGGTATCTGCGGTATGCTCAAAGGTTTCATACGGTTTCACGATTGGGTTCATCCCTCAATTCCAAAATCGGAAATCGATTCTCACGCGCGGACCCCGTTGTTTTGGCTCCGGCGGTTACGCCGGTTTCTTTGCGATGGCTTCCCGGATCTTTCCCACGAGGTTTTCGATCGAAAACGGCTTTCGGAGCACGGCATGAACATTTCCCAGATGCAATAGTTTTTGAGGAATACGATCGTTGACACTGGCAATAATGACCGGAATCTTTTTAAGATGCCCCCGTTCGTGCAATTTTAGCAAGAACGTTTCGCCGTCCATGATCGGCATAATCATATCCAGGACGATCACTTCCGGTATTTCTTGCTCGAGGATTTCGAGTGCCTGCTGTCCGTTGAAGGCCTTCAGAATATGAAAGGATTCACCCTGTAGGTAAAGCGTATAAAGGACATGCAACTCTTCGTCATCTTCCACGATCAGCACTTTTTTATCCGCCATCCCCGAGTCTCCTCTTCTTGCGGCAATCACGTCTGTTACAACTATACCAGATCCCGGCAAGAAAAATATTTTGTTTTCATCAAGCTATGCCGGCGGCAGTTCCACCTTAAGCGCCGCTCCTTGCCCAAGTCCCGCACTTTCGGCCCAAATCCGCCCTTGATGCAACATGACAATATCACGGCAAATCGTCAAGCCGACACCGATACCTGTCGAAGCCGCCGTCTTCTGGACAAATCGTTCGAAAATAATTTCCAAATCATTTTTTTCAATGCCAATACCCGTATCCCGAACCTCGACTATAATTTGACCATCCTCACGGCGGCTTGTCAAAGTGATTTTTCCCGAATCGGTAAACTTCATGGCATTTTGGATCAAATTCGAGAACAGGCGATAAAGCATATGGCGGTCGCCCATCACACGCAGCGGCTCTTTGCAAAGGTGAAGTTCAAAACCCAGTTTTCGCGCGTTGACCAAGATGGTCATATCTTTAAAAAGCTGCTCCAGGACTTCATTCAAATCCAGTTCTGTCTTCGCGATATGGTCCACTCCCGATTCCAGCTTGGACAAATCCATAATACTGGTGATGGTATGCATCAAACGTTCGACATTGTTTTTGAGGATCGTCATAATCTCGCCATACCGCTCTTTCTCATTCTTTTTGGCCAATTCTTTTTCGAACCAATTGAGCGTCATTTCAAATTTAGCGGTCGGTGTTTTCAACTCATGGGCCACATCGCGCACCAGAGACTCTTTCATCATTTCAATGCGTCTCAGTTCGGTGATATCGCGCATGACCCCCTGGATCAATTTGACTTCACCTTCGTGGTCCAACACCGGTGTCAGGTTGGCCAAATAAAATATTTTCGATTGACTCCCCTGCAACACATTCGCCATCGGTAAGTTGTGAATCGGTTCCTTCCGCCGGATCACATCTTCCAAAGCTTCCTGAAAGTGTTTGCTCGAATCCTCCGTATGCAAAGCGAGCATCAGGGAAAGCCCGTCTTTCAAAAACTCTTCGCGGCGGCAGCCCGAGAAACCTTTGTTCAGAAGGACCAATTCACCCTCGGGCGTCAGGGTAAAAATGATATCGCTCGCATTTTCAACGATCAGACGGTATTTTTCTTCAGACTCTTCCAGGGCCTCCGTGCGGGAGCGCAAACGATCCAGGCTCATGGCGAGCCGGGACACCATTTCGTTGAAGGCATCGGCCAAATCTCCGATTTCGTCATGCGACTGAACTTTTGCGCGCGCGCTCAAATCTCCCGACAAAATCTGTTTGACTGTATTTTTCAAATTTATCAGCGGGAGTATCCCGATCCAGGTCACGACGGCCGTCAAAACAGCGAGCAACCCGATCATGATAAAAGCCATAAGCAATTTTTCGATAAAAATTTGTTTGAGTTCCTCCTCGAACCCCAACTGCGAGAAAAGCACCGACACACGGCCGATCAAGACGTTTTGAGTCCGTATCGGGGCGCTCACGATAAAAATGTCCGAAGCGATGCGGCGCACGCCGTAGAAATCTTTGTTGTTCAACAGATCCGGCATTTTTACCGTGGGATTGACGCTCGCAAGCAATTTCCCTTCCGGATCATCCAGGCGAACCTCCAGAACATCCTCGTGGCTCGCCATCCATTCCATGATTTTCTGGAGGTCCTCGTAGTTTTCCAGCAAAAGCGGCACTTTGAGCGCCTCCGAGAAGACATCCGTCACGGCCTTCAAACGGCCCTCAATCCGCTCCAAGACAAGCGTCCGCACAACCCGGAACGTCGTGTTAAAAAGGAGGGAGAACATCAGTGTCCCGAAAATGACGATCGGGACCGTCAGTTTGTAACGAAGCGACATGCGGAATCGAAAAAACTTTGACTTTTTCTCTTGGAGTTTTGCGCCCCAAATCAACATAAGCAGGAGTCCTCGTTAAGCGAATACCCTTCGAAAGTATTCATATCTATCGGCACCGGCGGTCCACTTCTGACGCCCTCATCCGGCCACACCCTTACCAGGCAAGATGACCGAACGTCCGGTCACGAAAATAGGTCCATTTCATCAGGATCAGCTTATTCATGATATCCGTATCTCCCGGCAAAAGGCGGAACAATCTCAGTTCTTCCGGAAAAACCCAGCGGAAATCATGGCAATCGTGTTTGAGCGGTATTCCCCGAATCCAGTCGCAAAGATAAAAATGAAGGACAATGGTTTTATCAGGATATTCATAGGTGGCGTTTTCCAAGAAAAATCTCGGGCGGATTTCGATCGCAAGCTCCTCTTTCACTTCCCGCTTAAGGCACGTGACCATATCTTCCGTATCATATTGCTTGCCGCCGGGAAATTCCCAATAACCGCCGAAGCTATCCCCGGGCTTTCGTTGAGCAATCAAAAGGCGCGCCCCTTTAATGATGATGGCACACCCGACTTGAATTGTTTGCATGATATTCGCAGCAACCTTTATGGGGTTCTCATGTCTTCTTGTGATCACTTTGGATTCAAAACCGTTTCTCATTCTAGCGGGCTTCCCCGCGTCAATCAACAAGGGATTATGAATGGATGGCAGTTAAAGCGCGTTTGACATTCCCTATATTTTTTTTATAATGCCACTAACTAATGATACAATAATCGATCCATGAAACCAGACTCCTATTTCTATCACTATCTATTTATCGGACTTTTTACCCTCTTCGCGATCGTGTTCCCGATTGCGATCCTGTTGGTCGCCGGCTGGATTGCCCCTAAAAAGCCTTCGCCGACCAAGAGCGCAACGTATGAATGCGGTATGGTCTCCAAGGGTGACTCCTGGATCCAGTTTAGAGTTCAATTTTATATTTTCGCACTCATCTTCGTCGTTTTTGATATCGAAACCGTATTCATCTACCCATGGGCCGTTGCGTACAAACAGTTGGGTTTCTTCGCCTTTGCCGAGATGTTTATTTTTATCGCAATCCTGGCAGTCGGCTTGATCTACGCCTGGAACAAAAAAGCCCTTGAATGGGAATAACCCTCCGATGCAATACACAAAAAACATTTCGACAATCGATGAAAATCTAAAAAGCGAACTGGCTCAAAAAGGGATTGTCCTTACGACTTTGACTTTCCTTTATAACTGGGGACGCCGTTCTTCCATTTGGCCGATGCAATTCGGACTGGCCTGCTGTGCCATCGAGATGATCGCCGTCGCCTGCG
>JAQTOZ010000078.1 GCA_028713205.1 Candidatus Omnitrophota bacterium | reverse complement strand
AATGGTGGATCTCCGGTGTTTCCCTGCTTGCGCTTGCGGTCATGCTGGTCCGGTGGTTCAAAAAAGACGAACTGAAAGACTGGACGAGAGTGTCATGGGCGTTCGCGTTGCAGATCCTGCCGCTCCTTCTTGGAGGAGTTCTGGTGGCCGGATTTCTCCTCGGCAGGGCCGGCTATGAAGGGGTCATCCCTTCGAGGTGGGTTGAATCTCTTGTCGGTGGTAATTCATTTCGGGCGAATTTATTTTCGGCCATTGTTGCAGCCTTTATGTATTTTGCCACATTGACCGAGGTGCCGATTTTGCAGGGACTCATCGGTTCCGGTATGGGCAAAGGACCTGCGCTGGCGCTTCTTTTGGCCGGGCCTGCGCTCAGTCTGCCCAGCATGCTGGTGCTGCGAAGTATTCTGGGCATGAAAAAGACCGCGGCTTATGTGTCTTTGGTTGTCATTCTTTCAACAATCGCAGGTATGATTTTCGGGTGGGCCGTTTCATAACACGGGAGGACGCGATGAAAAAAAACATCAAAGAACGGGTCAAAGAAGGTTATGCGAAAATTGCCATGCAGGGAGGGTCGTGTTGTTCGTCGTCGTCCTGTTGCGGCGGTTCGAATCTTGCCGCGACTATCAGCAAGACTGTCGGCTATAGCGACGAAGACATAAGTATTGTTCCCGAAGGGGCGAATTTGGGATTGGGGTGCGGCAATCCGGTTGCCATTGCTTCGCTTCAAGAGGGCGAGGTGGTCGTTGATCTTGGGAGCGGGGCGGGGTTCGATGCTTTCCTGGCAGCTCAAAAGGTCGGCAAGAAAGGCCGGGTCATCGGTATCGACATGACTCCGGAAATGATTGAGAAGGCCAGGGGGAATGCGCAAAAAGGCGGGTATACAAACGTTGAATTCAAACCCGGAGAAATCGAAAAGCTTCCGCTCGCCGATTGTGTCGCGGATGTGATTATCTCAAATTGTGTGATCAATCTTTCGCCCGACAAAAAGTCTGTTTTTCGGGAAGCGTTCCGGGTGCTTAAGCCCGGCGGCAGACTCATGGTTTCGGACCTGGTATTGGTCAGAAATCTGCCGGATGTCATAAAAGAATCCATCGAGGCCTATGTCGGATGCCTGGCGGGGGCCGTCATGAAAGACGAGTATCTGGCGTTGATGACCATGGCCGGGTTTCAAGATGTGCGGGTTGTCAGCCAAACTCATTATCCGATCGAAGCCATGGCGAACGATATTACGGCCCAGGTTGTTCAAAATAATCCGCAAGTCAGCCCCGATGATATCGAAGATACGGCAGATGCCGTGGTCAGTATCAAAGTCTCGGCCGTAAAGCCCATGGCGAAAGGAGTGCGATCATGAAAATCGAAATTTTAGGGGCCGGTTGTCCGAAATGTAAACAGCTTACCGCGAATGCCGAAGCAGCCGTCAGAGAACTCAACATTCAGGCTGAGATCGGCAAAGTGACGGATATCGACAAGATCACGGACTATGGGGTCATGATGACGCCGGCGTTTGTGGTTGATGGGACCGTTGTCTCGGTCGGTAAGGTATTGAATACGGACGAGATCAAAAAAATTATTGCAAAATAAATTACCGACCGGAAGTCGTCAGGTAAAGGGGAGGAGCAAAAGGTGAAGGTTCCCATTTTGACGTTGCTTGTCATGATAATCGCAGGTGTGGGTGCTGTTGCCCCGGAGCTTGCCTGTGCGCAAGAGCAAACATCGCTTGCGGTCATTGCGTATTATTTCCACGGTTCTTTTCGTTGTCCCACTTGCCGCAAACTGGAACAGTATTCGCGGGAAGTTATCGAAAATAATTTCAAGGATGAGCTGGCTTCGGGGAAGCTTTCGTTTAAAATCGTGAATGTCGAAGAGGCGGGCAATGCGCACTTTTTCGATGATTATCAACTCTATACCAAGTCCCTTGTCCTTTCTCTTACCGAAGACGGCAAGGAGATCCGTTACAAGAATCTGGACAAAATTTGGGAATATGTCGGCAACAAAGGGCGATATGAGAATTATGTGCGGGATGAAGTTGCAGCGTTCTTGAAGGAGGCGTGATGGATTCCCATTGGATCGGCTGGTTCTCCGCGCTTTGGCTCGGGATACTGACTTCGATCAGTCCTTGCCCATTGGCCTCGAACATTGCGGCGGTCTCGTTTCTTTCGAAAAAGATTGCCCACCCGGTTCAGGTGTTTGTCTCGGGACTCGCTTACACATTGGGACGTATGACTGCCTATGCAGTCTTAGGGTTGATCCTTATCCATTCTCTTTTGAGTGTTCCGCAGGTGGCCCTGTTTCTGCAAAAATACATGGGACAGGTATTAGGGCCGCTCTTGATTCTTGTGGGACTCGTGTTGCTGGAATGGATCACGATCCGATTGCCGGGTATATCGCTTTCCGAAAATCAACATAATAAACTGGCGGATGCCGGAGCTTACGGTGCGTTTGCGTTGGGATTTGTCTTTGCTCTGGCGTTCTGTCCGATTTCGGCCGCGTTGTTTTTCGGGAGCCTTATTCCGCTCGCGCTCAACAGCAAGGCCGGCGGTTTATTGCCCGTGGTTTACGGAATCGGAACGGGGCTTCCGGTGCTTTTGTTTGCGGTTGCGATCGCTTTGGGGATCACCTCGCTGAGTCACTGGTTCCATCGCATCACGGTGTTGGAGTCTTATATGCGGAAAATCACAGGGGTTGTGGTTGTCCTGGCGGGTGCCTATTACGCGGCAGTTTATATTTTGAAAGTTTTTTAAAAATGTGAGTGATTATGGCAAAGACCATTTCGAAACGGTTGTCCTTTCTGGACCGGTTTTTGACGCTTTGGATCTTTACCGGCATGGCGGTGGGCGTCGCTGCCGGGTATTTCTATCCGCCGGTCGTTCATTTTTGGAACAAGTTCCAGGTGGGGACGACCAATATCCCGATCGCCATCGGACTGATCCTCATGATGTATCCTCCTCTGGCGAAAGTGAGGTATGAAGAGCTGGGCGATGTTTTTAAGAATACCAAAGTCCTGCTTTTGTCCCTGATCCAGAACTGGGTCATCGGTCCTATTCTGATGTTTGCGCTGGCGATCGTATTTCTTCGTGACTATCCGGAGTACATGGTCGGACTCATCATGATCGGCCTCGCACGTTGTATTGCCATGGTGATCGTATGGAATGAGCTTGCCGAAGGGGACACGGAGTATTGCGCGGGTCTAGTGGCGTTTAATTCTATTTTTCAGGTTTTGTTTTTTTCCGTCTATGCCTGGATTTTTATTACGATCATGCCGAAATGGTTCGGTCTCGAGGGCGTGGTCGTCGATATTACGATCGGACAGATTGCCAAAAGCGTCTTTATTTACCTCGGCATTCCATTTCTTGCGGGGATGCTGACGCGGTTTGTCCTGCTCAAGATCAAGGACAAGACCTGGTATGAGACGAAATTCATTCCGGCGATCAGCCCGATCACACTGATTGCGTTGCTTTTTACGATCATCGTTATGTTTTCCCTGAAAGGCGAAACGATCGTCAGGATTCCGATGGATGTCGTGCGAATTGCGGTCCCGCTTCTTATCTATTTTGTTGTTATGTTTCTTCTATCGTTTTTTATGAGCAAAAAGGTCGGTGCCCCTTACGGACAGTCCGCCACGCTGTCTTTCACGGCGGCGAGCAATAATTTCGAATTGGCGATTGCCGTCGCCGTCGCGGTGTTCGGCATTCATTCCGGTGCGGCCTTTGCGGCCGTGATAGGGCCATTGGTGGAAGTCCCCGTTTTGATCTTGCTGGTGAACGTTGCCCTATATTTTAAAGGAAGGTTCTTTCGTGGATAAGATCAGGGTGTTGTTTGTTTGCGTTCATAATTCAGCACGAAGCCAGATGGCCGAAGCTTTCCTGAAAAAACACGGCGGCGATCGCTTCGAAGTCGAAAGCGCAGGGATTGAGTCCGGCAGGCTGAATCCGCTGGCGGTCGCAGTCATGAAAGAAATCCGACTGGATATTTCACAAAACAAAACGAAAAGTGTGATGGATTATTTCAAACAGGGCAAACGCTATGATTATGTGATTACCGTTTGCGATGAGTCCCAGTCCGAGCGCTGTCCCGTTTTTCCAGGCCGGGCCCAAAAACTTCATTGGAATTTCGAAGACCCTTCGAGCTTTCAGGGAATGTGGGAGGACCGGGTGCGAAGGACCCGGGAGGTTCGAGACCGGATTGAAGAACGGGTGAAGGACTGGCTTGAGAGTTTGTAGCGGGCGGCTGCCCGGTCTTACCGTTCATCACGATTTGAATTTCAACTTCTTCTTCGCCCAAAATTGCTTCGAAGCCAAGCGTACAGGGCGAAACTTTAAGGTAGTCCCACGTCGCCGTGAGGGCTCCTGGGACGTTCATTTTCTAGCCTCACGGAAAACATTCGGCTGAAAATGAACGGGTGGGCGACGGCCGAAGGGCCCAATGCCTTCGGCATTCCGCTCGGTCTGGACGACCTTCGCTTCAGGTGTCCCGTCGCCATAAATAAAAAATCCCTTTCCGGAATGAATCCGAAAAGGGATTTTCTGGGGTGGGCGACGGGAATTCCCTTCGCTCACTTACATTCAAGGAACCATTCGCTTCGGGCCGGCCATTTTTCCTGACGCGCTACCAGGGCGCTTTTCCTCCCATAAGGTCGGCGGAAAAATGGCTTCAATTCCCGACTTCCAAAAACACAATAGCCCTTTTGGGGAAGTTAAAACCGGTTTCCCAAAAGGGCTATTGGGGTGGGCGACGGGAATTGAACCCGCAACCCCAAGATCCACAATCTTGTGCTCTAACCAAATTGAGCTACGCCCACCACGAACTTTGCTGTTGATAGAACATTATTGCGGGTATGCTAGCTTGAATGAATGACTGCTAGTGCCCGCCGTCCCGCCAAAGGCGGGTCGCCCACCACGAACCTTGCTGTTGATAGAACATTATTGCGGGTATGCTAGCTTGAATGAATGACTGCTAGTGCCCGCCGTCCCGCCAAAGGCGGGGCGCCCACCACGAACCTTGCTGTTGATAGAACATTATTGCGGGTATGCTAGCTTGAATGAATGACTGCTAGTGCCCGCCGTCCCGCCAAAGGCGGGGCGCTCACCACGAACTCTGCTGCCCACTTGACAATGCTCAGCGTTTCATCAGCTGAAATCGTCATAAAACGGGGCATTATACAGAAAATTCGGTTGTTGGCCAAGCCTTTGATGGTATAATAAATTCCGTTATGAGCCTCAACCCTCCGAACTCGTAAGTGCCATGAGAAAGAAAAGTTCCGACAATTTATCTTTGAACGTTCGATCTTCCCGAATGATGAAATGTTTTCAAGAGGAATTGCCTTTTCTTGCCATGATGGACCGCCCGGCCAAACGGACGGCCCCTTTTCCCGAACTCGCGGGAAAAGTTTGGAAGACGACCCGTGCCAAAAAACTCGTCAAGGCTTCGTCGGACTCGATGCTTCCGGAATTAGTGCTGGAACCTCGCGCGATCAATTGGGTGTGTGCGCAATGGCATTTGTCAGGGGAGACGAAAAAGCGTATCGAAACGATCAAACGCCGTCAGCGATTGCTTCGCCCGGTTTTGCGAGTCAAAGACTTGGAGCAGGACCGTTGCATTGATTCGGATGTGCAGTTGGAAGCCAAAAGCTGGTGTGTCAATCTTGATTTTCCCAGTTCGACGGTTGAAGCCGAGCTCGGGTTTATGGATGCCTCCGGAAGGTATTACATGGCTTTGCGGAGCAATTCCGTCCGGATCACCCAAGATATCTCGCCTCATGCGGTCTGACGCACCGTTAAGAATCTATTGCTATTCGCCGATAAAACAATATAAAATAATCCGACTTTCCGGAAAGTAATCATCGACTAATTACCATGAAAAAGCTATTGCCGGTAACTCTAATTCTATGCTTGGTCGTTCTGGTGGTGCAGCCTCCGGAGGCTGCACGAGCTCAGCCTGCTCCGTTCATCACCGCGCCTTCCGCGGTTTTATTTGACTATAACACCAATCAAATTATTTATTCCAAAACGCCGAATTTAAAACGAGCGCCCGCCAGTACGGTGAAGCTTTTGACGGCAATGGTTGTGATGGACCATCGCTCTCTGGGGGATGTTGTCAGGATCCCCAAAGGCGTCGAACGCATTGAGCCGAGCAAGATCAATCTGCGCAGCGGCGAAAGATATTCTGTGCGTGATTTGATCCGTGCAACTTTGATGAATTCGGCGAACGATGCGGCGGAGTCGCTGGCCATAGCGGTGGGCGGGTCCCGCTGGCAATTTGCAAAACTGATGAATGCCAAGGCGCGATCGATCGGTTGTACGCACTCCCATTTTGTGATGGCCAGCGGTTTACCGGCGTCCAATCAGTATTCAACGGCCTATGATATGGCGCTCATCATGAAGGAGATCCAAAACTATCCTTTTTTGGTCGAGACATTAAAAATTCGCGGAATGTCGATTAAAAGTATGTCCGGGCGCAGCATTTATCTGAAAAGCCACAATCGAATGTTGTGGCGTGATCCGCGGGAAGTTGTCGGGAAGACAGGCTGGACCAGGGCGGCTCGTTATTGTTTCGTCGGACATGCGCGCGTGGCTTCCCGGATGGTTGTCGTCGCGATGTTGGGCAGTAATCATCTTTGGACGGATCTCAAGAAGTTGATCGATTTTTCGTTCGGTGGCGTCGTCTATTACACGGCTTCTCAAACCCGAAAAGTCGTATCGGATCGCCGTGTCCGCCGATTGCAGATGGCGTTGCGAAAAGCCGGTTTCAATCCGGGCGCGGTGGACGGCCGATATGGCCGTCAAACCCGGCGTGCCGTGAAACGTTTCCAACGGGCTAACGGTTTGCCGACGACAGGTTACGCAGGAACTTTGACTTGGAAAAAACTGGAACGTTATCTATAATACCCCCTCCTTTTGCCTTCCTTTTTGAATAAAAGGGTGCATCTCTGGCGTCTTAGCAATGTGCGTATTCGGCAAAAATTCGAAAGTTCCATGATCCAAAGGAGAACTCGATGAGAAAGATTGCGTTGATGTTGATGATGGCATTTCTTCTTTATTCTCTTCCGTCCGGATTCGCCGTTGAAACGAGTGCCGCCGAACAATCCCAGGGGGCCGGGAAAGATCAGCCGGCCGGCAAACCGGCCATGTCTCAAAACGAAGCCGCCGACAGGGCCAAGGCTGCGGCTCAACCAACCGAAATTCTCGTGGACGATTTTGAGGGTGAGGATCTCCGGAATCATTTAGACGGTGAAAGTGGTGCATGGAATATGAACCCGGAGGACGAAAATAACGCCTATGCGGATATCGAGATTGTCGACATGGCCGGAAAAGACGGAGAAAAGAATCGCGTGCTGAAGCTCGTTTATAGCGTTGATTCCTCGCTGCCCGCTTCAAACGGGTTCTGGACAAAACTACGCGATTTAGACGCCGAACCGTATGACCATCTGCAATTTGATGTCAAAGGTGACGAAACAGAAGGCTTTCCGCAACTATTCAGAATCGAGTTGAAGAAATTCAAGGATGAGCAGCGGACGGAGAAAATCAAAGGATCTTTTGAGGTGCCCGTGACCGCGGAATGGCAGACGGTCAGCATTCCTCTCAACAAAATTACGGGGATCATTGATTTCGGGAATCCCGAGATTTGGAAGAACCCCGCGATTGCGCGCAAGAACCTGGATGAATTTGTCGTCGTTTTTCAGGACCGGTTTGTGACCAAGAAAAAGGGTGCGATTTACATCGATAACATCAAGTTTGTGAAGACGGGCGATCCTGGCCCCACGGCCGTTGATTTTCCCCCGCGAAAAGTCGAAAAAACGCCGGTGCGTCTGGAAGGGCTTGAGTACGCTCAATTTTTGGTCAAACGTTTGGGCGGTTTTCCCGCAAAGGTTTCCGTCAAAAAGCAGTTTCCGGCAGAAGACAGGGCCTTTCTCATGGAGATTGCCAAAGACACATGGCGCTTTTTTAATGAGGTCGTCGATCAGGAACATGGTTTGCCGCTCGATACCATCCAGTTGGGAGAGAAGGAGCCCTTGGGCGAAGGGTGCTGGATCGGTGATTATACCAATGTGACGAATATCGGTATTTATCTCATGTGTGTTGTTTCTGCATACGATCTGGGCTTTATCACGCGCGAAGATGCCGTCGCGCGCATTCGCAAGACGATGACGACGGTTGAAAAGTTGCCGTACCACAAGAGCGGTTTTCCTTTTAATTATTACGACACGACGACCTGTGAACGTACCAGCTATTTCGTGTCGCTGGTCGATAGCGGTTGGCTTGTCGCCGGACTTTATGTTGTCAAAAACGCTTTTCCGGAGGAATTGTCCGAGCAGGCCGAGCGGTTGTTAAATCGCGGAAATTTTGCTTTCTTCTATGATCCCGTGGATCGTCAGATGCGCCATGGGTATTATGACCATTTGGAGGTGTATTCGGATTACGATTACGGCGCTTTTTACACGGAACCGAGATCGGCAAGTTACATTGCCGTTGCCCGCGGGGACGTCCCGGAAGAGCACTGGTTTGAAGGGATGATCCGGACCTTTCCGGAGGATTACACCTGGCAGCAGCAAACCCCCATCGATCGCGTCGAGCGGACCACGTTGGAATTTAAATATTTCGGGGGCTATTATGAATGGAAAGGCATCAAGTATGTTCCCAGTTGGGGCGGATCCGCTTTCGAGGCATTGATGCCGACTCTGGTCCTCAAAGAGAAAGAACTGGCATCCGAAGGACTCGGATTGAACGATCTCAATCAGGTGTTGGGACAAATCCATTATGCGTTGGACGAGCTGGGGCAGCCGGTGTGGGGCATGAGCCCTTCCTCGGACCCGGACGGAGGGTATTCGGAATTCGGTTGCGCGCCTTTCGGATCCAAAGGTTATAAAGCGGGTGTCGTGACGCCTCATGCGACGGCCTTGGCGCTGGAATTTGCACCGCAGGAATCGATCAAGAATTTACGGAAGCTGATCGAACTTTACGATATTTACGGAGAGTACGGTTTCTATGATGCCGTTACCGTGAAAACGGGAAAGGTGGCACGCAAGTACTTGTCCCTGGACCAGGGGATGCTCTTTGTCGCTCTCAACAATTACCTGAATAACGGGATCATTCGGGAGCGCTTTCATTCGGACCCGGTCATGAAAAAGGGCGATAAACTATTGTCGGCGGAAAAGTTTTTTGAGGCACCGGTTAAAAACGCGGTGGCTGACAATCCGGCAACGTAGCTTGCGAGGGAGCTCCGGCGTGTGTCTCTCGCCCGGCTCCGAATCTGCGATTATTTTTATGCCTAGCCCGGAACCTTCAGGTCGAAATTATATCTCATGACGAATTTTTCCACTTTCAAGCAAGGTGTCTACGTTTTTAATTGTTTCGGCCCGAACGTGACTGCCGCATTCTCCGGACGGGAGTACGACACCGCCAAACGGCATGATTTCCTGCGTGCCCTCGATATGGATCCGGCATCGCTGCAGCTTTATAAACAGAAACATACTGCGGACATCGCGGTCGTGACGGAAGTCCGGCCCTATGATCCCGGGCTGTGGCGCGACGGTTCTTTGACCTCGGCCCCCGGGATTGCGCTGGGGGTCCTTACGGCGGATTGTGTGCCGGTTTTTTTTTGGGATTCTCATAAAGCGGCCGCGGGCATTGTCCACGCGGGCTGGAGGGGGCTGCATCAGCAAATTGTGGGACGGATGGCGCAGACTTTTGTCCGGGAATTTGCTTCGAAACCCGCAGATATCCGTGTGGCCATCGGGCCCGCCATCCGTGCGTGCTGCTATGAAGTCGGAGATGAATTTCAGGACTATTTCCCTCGCCATTATCAAATGCCGGCAGCCTGTTCTGGTACCGCGGCAACGGTTCCGTTTGCCGGGATGAAAGGACATGTGGATTTGATCGAAGTCGCCAAGGCACAGTTGCGTGCGGAAGGAATCCGGGATTTGAATATTGAAGATTGCGGTATTTGTACGTCCTGCCAAAGCGCCCGTTTTTTTTCGGCCCGCCGTAATCAGGGAAGTAAAGAAAGAATCTTGTCGGTGATTCAGATTAGGAAATAAACTCAGGATCACATTTCACACCGAGTACGATGCCGATGTCTTCTGAGAGGTTCCAGAGAAAGAGACTGGCAAGAGTCGGTCCGAATTGGTATAATTTGCGCTTAATTCAGGAGGTGGAAATACATGCAAGCTACAGATTTACGTAAAGGCACGACCATTGTTTTCAGAAATGATCTTTGGGTGATTACCGAATTCGCGCACAGGACCCCCGGCAATTTACGGGCCTTTGTCCAAGTGACGATGAAGAATCTTAAAAACGGCAAACTGGTCCAGGAGCGATTTGCATCAACCGACACGGTGGACCGGGCTATTTTTGATCCGCATCCCTGCCAATATCTTTATCACGACGCCGAAGGGTATCATTTTATGCAAATGGAGGATTATCAAAGCTTCTCCATGAGCGAACAGGCACTGGGGGATATGAAGTATTATTTGAAAGAAAATATGGAAATTAAGATTGATTTTTTCGAAGGCCGTCCCTTGATGCCCGAAATTCCCAAAGTGGTCATCCTCAAAGTTACGGAATCACCGCCATGGGTCAAAGGAGATTCGGTCTCTAATAATTTGAAACCCGCTGTTTGCGAAACGGGCCTGAAAGTCATGGTCCCCATATTCATTGATGCCGGTACGGATATTAAGATCAATACCGAAACCGGCGAATACACCGGAAGAGCCTAGAACAAGCGATAAGCTTTAAACGATAGGCTGAAAGACTTTCGTTAGGAAAGGAAGCTGGCTTTTCTTTTATCGGTTTTTCCGGGCGATTAGCTCAGCTGGCTAGAGCACACGCTTCACATGCGTGGGGTCAGTGGTTCGAGCCCACTATCGCCCATATTTCATGAATCAATGTCGATGCTGTCAACGGATCGAAAATAACGAGTAAACGAGGGAACCATGGGCCGAATCATAAAGAAACACAAATGGGCAGTGATTTATCTTGTCGTCATTTTCGCGATCGCCGGGTTTGTTATTTACCACTCCTTCTATCGACCGAACAACCCACCTTTATTTGAGATCATCAATTATGCCGGAAAAGTCGAGGTCAAAATCGCAGGACAAGGTGCCTGGCGTGCGGCCAAAAGAGGTGAGCAAATCGGCGTGCTGGACCGTATCCGGACCGGATCTTTGAGCGACGTTGATTTCAAGATCCCGGGGCAGGCCTTGTTCCGCTTGCGCGAGCAATCGGTCGTGGACGGATCAAAAATCGATTTTTTCAAGAAGGATACCGGCTCGGGACCTTATCTTGAAAAGGGAAATTTGCTGGTTTATGTGCTGAAAGATTCAAAAGGCGGCAATCTGAAATTGAGTTCGCCTTTGTTGGAAGTCAGTGCGGTGCCCGGTAGTTTGTTCTTATTCAGCATGGATACGGCAGCCGGTGACAAACGCTCTTGGACGGCCGTGCTGCGGGGCAAACTTGAGGCCAGATCGAAACTTCTCCTGAAGTCCGAAACCTATACGATCAGTAGCTTGCAGAAAACGGAAGTGCATCAGGGCGCGCCTCTTCTGATTCCCGTCCGCATGACACGTGAAGAATGGGACCAGGTCAAAGACGGTTATGAATTGATGGAAAGGATCCAGGTTTTGGGTCCCGCTCAAATGGATTTGGCCAAGCAAGCGGGTAACCTTTTTGAATACGTGTTTGATCACGGGACTTTTTATACGCCGAAAATCGGATATGCGACCCGAGAGTTCATCAAAGATGAAAATACCGGCGAGGTGGACCTCCTGATGGATTATGACGTGTTTCCGACAGGCTCGTTCGTCGGGATGTACATGAAGATACGTGATCTGGATATGTCCAAGTTCGAAGCCTTGACCTTTGATGCCAAACGTAACGGCAGCGAGGGATTTCCCGAAAGTATGAGGATTGAGCTGAAAACCAGGGACGGCCTCGCGCGGGCCTACGCTCAAAAAGATTTCGAGCCGAACTGGAAAAAGGAAACGGTCCTGCTCAACTTCAATCAACCGGCGTTGATTACGGAGATCACGTTTGTTTTTATCAATGAGAAGGTGGGGGAGTATAAAAAAGGCGAACTGCTGATGAAAAATTTCAATTTGGTTCCCCGAAAAACACCCCTTCCCGAAGCAGCTCTTGCCGCGGCTCCTGTCCAAAAGTCCGCGCCGGCTCCGTCAGCACCAGCCGTGGCGAAATCGGCACCGGCGGTAAAAGCATTGCCGGCGGCTACATCCGCGATGCCTGGCACGGTACCGCCTGCGAAGGCTACGACACAATCGGGTCGTTGAGTTCCAGAAATCCACACGCAGGAAAGAAGTCGCAGGGGTTGAAGCATTTAGATAAAATCATAATTTTTCGTGCATGCGGGGGTGGCGAAACTGGCAGCACACAGCTTTCATGAAGTTTGGGAAGCTGGTGCAGCACCTTGTTTCGTTTTAAGAACGAAACAAGGTAAGGTGTTTGGTCGTTACAACCATTGCAGTAATCGTTACGGATCTTTTTCAGTCATGCGGGGGTGGCGAAACTGGCAGCACACAGCTTTCATGAAGTTTGGGAAGCTGGTGCAGCACCTTGTTTCGTTTTAAGAACGAAACAAGGTAAGGTGTTTGGTCGTTACAACCATTGCAGTAATC
>JAQTOZ010000281.1 GCA_028713205.1 Candidatus Omnitrophota bacterium | reverse complement strand
CCTTTGAAATCATCGTCGGCGCAATCTTGACGCAAAACACGGCATGGACGAATGTCGAAAAGGCCATTCGCAGTCTTAAACGCGCACGTAAATTGACCCCCGGGAGTATGCAAGCCTTGGCACAGGATCCATTAGCGAAGCTGATCAAGCCCGCCGGCTATTTCAACGTGAAAGCGAAAAGACTTAGGAACTTTCTGAAATTTCTTGCCGTCAATTATCGAGGCAGCTTGAGACAAATGTTCCGGGAACGGGGCGATGCGCTTCGGCATCGTTTATTGCAAGTCAATGGGATCGGTCCGGAAACAGCGGACTCTATTCTGCTTTATGCCGGCAACAAACCTTTTTTTGTCATTGATGCCTACACAAAACGCATATTTGCCCGTCACCGGCTGTTGAACCGATTAGCATCGTATGAAGATTGGCAACGACTTTTTATGAGCCATTTACCTCGCAACATCGCGCTTTATAACGATTTCCATGCCCAAATTGTTGAGATCGGAAAAAATTTTTGCCGGTCTAAACCCTTTTGTGAAAAATGCCCGCTGCGAAGATATTTGTGATCTTTAGTTTTAAGACGACTTTGCCGATTTATAGCCATGCTCATGAGCAAATCTTTTAGATCGCTTAATTGTCGCGGATTTGCGGCGATGCGTTATATCATCCTGCTCGCCATCATCCTGATCGCTGCCTATATGATTATTCCGAACATCAAGTATATCCAGCTGCACCAGGAAGAGCTTGTGATGGTTGAAAATCTCAGGGACTTTAATGATGCGAATTCTGCCTTTCGCAAAGCACAAGGCAAAGGCGCTTTTGCGGACAGCATCGAGACATTAATCGCCCCGCCAACCGGACCGAAATATCTGGATGAGACATGGCGCAAGAGTCAGCGACACCATTTCCGGCTCATTTACAGCGGGGGTGGGACCCTTTCACCGAACACTTACTCGCTTTTAGCTTTGCCGGAATTCAAACGCCGGATTTCGATCAGTTCATTTTGCATTGACCAAAAGGGGATTGTCTTTAAGACGGATAAAGACGAATTGACCTTGGAGGCCGGGACGGATGGATGCCGGGGGGGCATCCCGGTTGCGGGTTAAATCAGTTCACCCGGATGACAACAGACAAATTTTTCCCTTTGCTGAACGCCAAAGATCGTTTAAGATGCTCATTGTCGGTGAATCATAATATGTGCTGTATTATCCTAAATGGTGTTAAGATCGTGAGTTATCACGGAATTATTTTACAAGTTTTCAGTTAAAAATTTTAAATGAGACGGATGAAAACAGGCAAAGAACCAAATATTTTGGACAGGGTGACCGTCTTCAGCTCGATTCAACGAGTCAATCAATTTCTTCCGCCAAATCGGATCAAGAAGCAGATTCCGGTATGTCCTATTCCATGAATATGACGGAGTGCTTTTTCTATGACCCAATCCAGCGCGCGGAAATGCGAAGTGAATCGTTGTTTAGCTCGATTCAGAAGAGCTTTATCAAAACGCGGTATCGATTTAGGGTGTCAAGGGCCGTTCCATCAGTGATCGGTTATTCACCCGGTTACAAACTGATACCCGTTTGAGCTGAAACGCCACGGATAGATTGTCCATCGCTGGTCCTGCCTGAGCTTCGTCCATTCAGAATATCATCGATCCAGATGAAGAAAGGACTGTGTTATGAAGCGTGAGATTTTAATCGCTCATGATATCAATGAGAACCAAGTCGCCATCCTCGAAGATGGGCACCTTGAAGAGTTTTATATCGAGAGAACCCTTGCAAGAAAGATGTTCGGAAATATTTACAAAGGGGTCGTCAAGTCGGTTATTCCCGGGATGGGGGCCTCGTTTGTCGATTTGGGATGCAACAAGGACGGATTCCTTTATGTCGACGATGCCTTAAAATCGCCCATGGATCTCGATGCGGATTTTGAGGACAACCCCAATGAGGTGCGGCAGGAACGGAAGAGGGAACGTCCCAAAAGCATCGAAGAAGTTTTGAAACTCAAGCAAGAGATTATCGTGCAAGTCGTCAAAGAGCCTCTCGGCAACAAAGGCCCCCGCCTGACGACCCATTTTTCCATTCCGGCACGCTATCTCGTCATGATGCCCGGACAGGAAAAAGTTGGAATCTCTCGCCGCATTGAAGACCGTTCCGAGAAAGAAAGAATCCGTCAAATCATTCGCGAACTCGATATTCCCAAAGGTGTGGGATTCATCGTCAGGACCGCCGGCGAAGGTAAAAGCGCACGTGAATTCACTCGTGACATCCGTTACCTGGTCAGACTTTGGAAAAAGATTCACGCCTCGATTGCTACGGCCCGAGCACCCAGTTTGATTTATTCCGAGCTTAATTTGGTCGAAAGAGTCATCCGGGATCATCTGACGGAAGAAACGGATCGCATCATCGTCGATCACAAAGACACCTTTCAAAAGGTGAGACGGTTCGTTAATCTTTATCTTCCCGGGCAAAAAGTAAAAATCGATCTTCACCAAGGCGCGGCGCTGTTTGAACATTTTAAAATCGAGAAAGAAATCGAGCGCACGTTTCAGAAGCAGGTCCCTTTGAAATCCGGCGGTTATATCGTCATCGAACAAACGGAAGGTTTGGTCGCCATTGACGTCAATACCGGCAAATTCACGGGACACCGGAATTTGGAAGAGACCGTGTTTAAAAATAACATGGAAGCGGCCCTGGAAATTGCGCGGCAATTGAGACTGCGTGATGTCGGCGGGATCATTATCATCGATTTCATCGACATGGAACGGGCAGAGCATCGCCGTAATCTGTTCCGGACATTCCGCGAAGCCGTCCGGCGGGACCGTGCCAAAACCAATATCATGCAGATGTCCGACCTCGGGTTGGTCGAGATGACACGGCAAAGAATCCGTCCTTCGTTGGAAAGTGCCGTCTACGATAGCTGTCCGTATTGTGAAGGCAAAGGGATGGTTAAATCGGCTACGACGATGTCCATCCAGACCGTCCGTGAACTCCGGAAAACCCTGGAAAAATCGCAGGGGAGAATTGTCAATGCCTATGTGCATCCGC
Organism: Candidatus Omnitrophota bacterium; assembly: GCA_028713205.1. GTDB lineage: Bacteria > Omnitrophota > Omnitrophia > Omnitrophales > Aquincolibacteriaceae > JAQTOZ01. The sequence continues at coordinate 98 of JAQTOZ010000281.1, read as the reverse complement.
AAGTCGCCCAACGGCTGATGGAGCAGGAGCGTAAGGCTTTGCAGCTTTTGGAGCGTCAGAAGCACAGCCGCATCTTTATTTTTTCGGAACCTTCGATG
>JAQTOZ010000077.1 GCA_028713205.1 Candidatus Omnitrophota bacterium | reverse complement strand
GACTTTGCACAAATTTTTACAGAACGCAGGTTACCGTACGTACAACTTGCTGTTGGATCAAAATACGTGGGTGCTTGAGCACGCCAGCGATATCCGGCAATTAAGCCACCGCGCCGGGTGGAATGGAACACGAAGTGCTTGGATCGACCTGGCCAATACCCCATTGGGTACGCTGAGAGAACGGTCCCACATTCTGACCGATATTTATGATTCCTTTCACGGAGCTTACGTATTTGAGGACCGGCGATTTGGTTTGTTGCAGGATGTCTTCGACGGTTGTGCCGTCATTGCGACGATTCCCCACTTGGAGTGGGCGTGGATGCAGAGACCGGCCAATGGCGCGGAGGCGGAATTAGACCCTGATGGTTTTCTGCCGTTTTCTTTCAGACTTCAGGCCAACATGATCAACTTTGCCCAAGGGCGGATGAGTCGTGATGACTTTGACCGCTTGCTTGGGCTGACAGGATCGGTGCGTTATTCGTTGGATGGCGGGCAATCCTGGTCGGTCCGGACGACGGATTTGCCTGTGTATCCGGATTCATTCAGGGTTGAAAACATCACCGAGATCAATGACGGCCGAGTCCTGCTGGATATCTCGGCTAAGTTCCGTCCGCCGGAGGCTGCCGTCAACGGCCGTATCCTTTTCAATATCATGATCCAAAACCAGGCCGCTGAAAATATCTGGTTTACGAACCATCCGGAACAAAATTGGAGCCTTGCCATCAAGCCTGCTGCACGGTCGGAAACGCGCTCAAAGATCGCCGAGTGGGCCGAGAAATACGCCCGGCGTCATCAGGATACGTTGAGTGCGGTCCCGGAGTTTGAGGATCCGCCGGCGTTTCTCGGTTGGTTCCAGGAGCATCGCCACCTTTTCCCCTCGGACAACCACCCGGGGAAATTTCACGGTCCCGTTTACGCGGCGCAAGTACTTTCGTTTGCCGGGAAAATCCCGCCGGAAAAATTGCATAACATTCAAAGGAACGCCGCGGCCTTTCAGCGGGCCCGCAAAGACAGGAAGGCGATTTCAGGGGAGATCCGGAGGATTTGGTCAAAGCCCGCCGCACGGTGGTACCGGACGCCGCTGGCGCGTTTGCATTACCAATTCGATGCCCGAAAGCTGCCCCACCGCGGCAGGCAGTCTCAAACGGAACCTGTCAGCCCGAGTTATCGTCATTTAATTCTTACGTTTGCCTGCGGTCTCTATGGGTATGAACTGATCCGTCAAATCGTCCGCAAACGGTTGCGGGCAATCTCTCCCCGTGATTACGATTCATTCGCTGCCTGGCTCAGGGCTACGGGGATCGGTGCCCCCGAAGCGAACCTGGAAAGTGCCGCAGATTGGGCCATTGAGGAATGGTTCCGGGACCGGTCCGTTCCGACGATTCCCGAGATCGAAAGTTTTGCCGCTGCCTTTGGTGCCGATGCGGCCGAATTGATCCGTCTCGTTTTTCGCGAGGAAAAATATCAGGCCGCAGCCACCGCGAATGTTCTGACACAGACCTTTACCGATTCAAATGTCGAAGTCCCGCCCAATATACGGGTCGCGGTGTCCGAGGCGCTCGCGATTTTTGAGGGCTCACTGAAAAAGCAAACACGTTCACGCAAACAGCTCGAAAGTCTAAAGATCCGGACCAAACGCAAAGAAATTCGGGCGCTGGGCCGTGAAGTAAGGATTCCATTGCCGGAGTTATTTCGGGACAACGTTGCCGCTGTCAGTCCGGAAGGCGACCGCTTATGGCGCAGACAGCCTTTTGACATGATGGCCTTTGTGAATTGCGAAAATCCGGCGGATTATGTGATTGCCGTGTTTATCGCGGATCGCACAGATGCCGCCAACGACCAGGTTGTTTTTCTCGGGGCCGGTCGCGCCGTAAGTACGATCAGGGTTCCGCAGAAACGGGGAATTTCCCAGGACCTCATCGAGACGCAGGCCGGTTTCCTGACAGACCTTGCCTGGCGGGCGCGTGACGAGCATTACCGGGACCCCGAGAACCGCGATGCCTTTGTGATCGAACAATTTGAGCAGGGTGACTTGTTCCATGCCATTGCCATGCCGGCCAGGGACCGTAATCTCGGTTTTCCCGATCTCCGGCGTGTTCCGATGTGGAGCCCGCTGAAGGGGCATCTGTGGTATGTCGGACGGCGGGGGCACCCGCTTAAAGACGCGCCCCGTGCGCTGGTGCACGTGGTGAAAACCAGAAGGGGAAAAATCCGGCCGTTCCGCCTGCCGGACGGGCGTTTGGATTATCTGTTCCTTTTGCCGGACCGTGATCGAATCCAGTTTTACGATTCTCTCCAAGTTAATCCGCAATCGGAAAATCCCGACGCGAATGCGCAGGTGCCTCTTTTGAGCATTCCGGCGCAGGGTGAAAACTTTTCCCTGTCCGATTCCCCGGAATGTTTGACGTTTTATCTGCGAATTCTGGCGCGTTACGGGAACTGGAACGTACGTCCCGTCTTGGCGCGGCAACATGTCGTCAAACGCAAGGGCAAGAGGACGCGCAAGGTCACGAAACAAACAAAACCGCGTGTTGAATTTACGCTGGGTAAAACGCCGGGGAAACCGGGTATGACCTTTTATTTGGATTCGGAATATCGGGGGATATTGGCATTTTTATTAAGCCGCGGTACGGCCGTTTCCAACGGCGGTATCCCGACTTGGCGGTTGTATCGCGTCGGTCCGGGACAAATGGATGATGAGGGGCATTTGATCGACCGGCAAGGAAAGGCCGTTTCGCTCGAGGATGTGCAGCTGACGCCGGATGGAAAATGGCTGGATCAGCATCAAACCGAGTTGGACATGGAGGCCCCCCAGTTGGTTACCGAGATTGCTCCGGTACAAGGGGCTTTTCATTTGAGTATGATGGCGCAGCGCCCGTCTCAATCCGTGCCGCTCTATCAGGGAACGGGTTTTTCTTTGGCGCGTGTTTTGAGCGGATATCCCTTGAGAGCGACAAGTTCGACGGTCGTGGGGGTTTCGTTCCGTTACGCGGACCAGGTTTGGGAACGCCGGGAATTTCAAATCATCGAACTTTTGAAAAGTCAAAAAAGCGGAGACTCTTTCCATGTGGCCGAAGGGGTCCCTTCGGTTTTGCATGGAAACGGATGGGCCGATAAAGTCCGGGGATTGCATTATCTTCTGACACAGGCGCTCTCGAGTCCGGAGATCAAGGCGATGGGATTCGTATTTACGGAACTTGCCCGCATTTCCAGCGTGATCTTTCGCAGCACGGCGATTCCCGGCACCGATGATTTGTTCCGCCGGCTCGGTTCGGACCTCAAGGAAATTACGGTGAAAATCCCCAGAGGACGGAACCGGACATTGGTGACATTTGTCGCCAGTTTTTTGGCGAATCCGACCCAGGTGCCGGTGAAACTGACGGATGACGTTTTGAGGATTTTAGTCGAAACGGGGGATGAAAGCACCCGTTCGGAAATGCGAAGAGATTCAGTTCTGAATTCGGAATCCGGAATTCGGAATCAGCGTTCATTCCGCAATCCGCAATCCGCATTCTCAATTTCAAAAAATCGTTCCGAGACGCGCGCGGGTGACACGGAAATCAAAACGTATCATCTCATGGATACGCAAGAGCCGGACCGGTGGTTGGGCAAATTGGCGTTGATGAGAGATCTCAGGACGGGTGTGATCCAGGAAGCCTATTTCTATTTCGAAGTGCAGGATATCACGGTACCCCACCAGGGAGGCGTGGCACCGGCCGATCTTACCCGTTGGATTTCGGTGGATTTGAACCAGCGCAGTGTGAATCACTACCGGCGCGTTCAGCTTGAAGACGGTACGATCGTTGAGAACCGGAGTTTTCACCATCAAAATCTCGAAGCGGATTATTTTCGAGAGGTCGAACGGGTGGTTTCATCCCTGGCGCGTTTGATTCGCGACCGCGGAGGCGAGGAGGATGAAGTCTATCTCGATGCCCTGCGGGCCATTCAAAACTTGATCGGCAACGCCCAGAGGGCCATCCCTTCCGCGGATCGCGTGACGGTCGGAAACATTCAACTGCGGATCACCGTTCATGAAATCGAGCGCGTGATGCGGATCGGATTTCCGTATGAAGAAGATCCGGATTTGAGAGATCCCCATCAATTTATATTAACGATTGCGCCCGATGAAGCCGAGCCGGTTCGCGTCAATATGTTCGTCAGTCGTTACGAAAACGGTGCTTTGGTTGAACGGGATGAGGTTTATCCCGGCGAGGGAGAACGGGTTCATCCGGACACCGGTTTCAGCTTCGAGGACGATGAAACGGGAGAGACCTACGAGTTGACGATGGACAATATCCGGTGGGCCTTGCATGAATGGATGGACGCGATCCCGGCCGAGGAGCGATCCGACGAGGAGCGCATGAGCGTGATCCAAGAGTCCATCCGGGCGCTCGATGATTTGTTTGATGCGGTTGAACAGCGTCCGCAAAGCATGCTCCGGAGCTTACCGGCCCGTTTACAGCGCTATACGATGGTCTTGGCCCTTCTGCAGAACGATGAGAGAAAGGCTGAGTTGATTCAGCAGTTGTATCAGTTCGGCAAGCGCTTGAATATTTTATCGCGGCGTTCGGGGAATACCGACATCGAGGATCTCGGCATGATTGCCGGGATTATGAGCGACCGCATCGAGAACGGCGAAATCAATTTCCGGAGTCGCCATCCCGAAATGCAAATGGAGGCCGTGGACTTTTTGGAGCAATTTGAAAGTATCTTTTGTCCGGTGCTTGAAGACCCGGCCCTGATGTCGATGATTTCACGGCATCATCAGGAAGAATTTCCCTTTCTTTATGAACTTGCGGCCGCCCTGCAGGCCAGCCGTTCCGAGACGCGACGCGACGTAACAACGGAGCGACCGTCGGGTACGCCCTCCGGGCGGGCCGAGACGCGGCAGGAAATCATATTTGAATCGCATCCCACGATATTCGGAAAGTCCTTCGTCGACGCGATTCAGGATGAGACCTGGGAGCCGGTCTCTCGGATGAATTATTACGGAGGCCCGTTCAAAAATTTCCAGACGCTGTTCGAAGCCAATATGGATGGTTTGCAAGCTGTGGCGGGGTATTTCCCGTCGTTTCGCGATGTCGTGTTTGAATTGGCCAGTAATGCGCATCTGCGTGGCAACATGCCGAGGATTGAAATAAAGTTTTCGAGATGTGAACCGGAAAAACCGGGATATCGCGGGGCATTGGTTTATCGAGTCACCATCGATCAAACGGCAGCTCCGGAACAGAGTTGGCGGCGTTTGGTTCTGAATAAGCTCGGATTTGACGGCCAATTAGACCCGTCTTTTGCGGGATGGCATTACTTGAAGAATCTTTTGCGGAGGCAAGCCGATCAAGCTTCGGAAGGTGAGGCGCACGGACTGGCCTGGATCGGGCGTTTGATGACCGAGGGCGGTGTGGTATTGCGATACTTGCGCGATGACGCGGAACCGCATGCCATGACCACGGAACTTTATCTGATCTTGTCCTTTCCGCAACGCACACCTGCGCGTTCCGAAGTGCGGAGTGATAAAAAAGGTGATCCGGATTTGGCGAGACGTCTCGGTGAAATATTAAATAAAAGGGATTTTGGGCCCAAGCCGGATGATTCCAAATTGCAATCACTTCTTTCATTAGAACCGGATTTTCAGCATTACCCGTCGCCGCTCTTGGCTGAAGATACAGGGCTTGCAGCAAGCGTCGCGGCTTTGGAAAGTTTGCGTGACGAGCTGAAGCGGCACTTGGAATTTATCGAGGGCGTTCCCGGCGGCATACAAAGCCAAAGGATTTCCGGTATTGCCGGAACACCCACAAACATTCGCGAAGACCTTTTTGCGGACCCTGTGCGCCGACTGATTGATGCTGCTTATCAGCGCGTGAGCAGCAATGCACTCGAGGCTGATTTTGACCGGATGATTTCGCTTATCCGGCGGATGAAGATTGTAGAACAAAATGGAACGAGTTTTGTGGGGAGGGTCTCCGGACTGCCGATTACAAAAATCATATTCGTTGAGGATGCCGGAACAGCACCCGGACAATTTTACTCGATTCACGAATTCAATTATGAAGCGGATTTTACGGAGTTGCTTTCTCAAGGTGTCTCCCCTGAGATGCAAGCGAGAGAAGGCTATCGACTCTTTGTCCCCATGACGATCGCCCAGATCGGCAGGCTTCAAGAAGCATTGTACCGCTCGGAATCGCGAGAGGATAAGAAAGTACACTACGAGCGTGCGACAGGGGAGATTCTTCGGGCACGAAACGTTGAAAGCTTGAGTTCGCAAGCTCTGTTCCGTGTCCGGTATCCCCTGAGGGGCAAGATCAATGCCCGTGCGGAAGTAAGGATACTTAACTTTGAGTTAAGGCAAAGAGCCGAGGATCTAGGCAAAGAGCTAGCCACAGGAATTGATCCGGCAGCCTATCGGGATCATGTCCAAAAAATTCTGCAATTACCATCCAATCAGGTTTATCAAGCACTCCTAGAAATTGACCGTTCCGGCGGTCTTGCAAAGGCGCTGCCATTTATCGATCGGATGAAAGCAAAACCACGGTATGGGGAAGGCATCAGTGTCTTCGGCCATTCGTTTGAGATTCTGCGTCGTGCCCACGAGTTGACAAGTGGTGACATGGCTGGATTTATGACTGATTACGTCGGATGGAAATTTGATCCCGAAACTGCTCATGCTTATGCCGGTGTCTTGGCAACAGCCACGTCGCGAGATCGGGAATTGTTGAACCTCATTATCCTTTTGCACGATCTTGGAGTTTTGGTCCAGGGTGCGCAACATGCTGCGGTTGGCAGCGAGATGATCCCCGCCATTCTCGAAAAATTGGGACTGGATCGGGATGAAGCGAAGCTCGTGACGTGGGTCGTAAATCATCATATCGATCTGAGTACTTTGCAATCTGGCGAAAGAAGGATCTTTTATCATGCCTTGGAAGAATTACCGCCGGTTTTGCGTGATAGGGCGACGCGCTTCTTGGCGCTTCTTTCCATTGCCGAATCCCGTGCGGTTTATCAGCCGGAGCGTGATCAAGGCAAATTCATTGAAAAAATGAACGCCGTTTTTTATTTGGACGCGATGAATCCGGAGAAATTGGAAGGCCTTAGGGAACATTTTGGCGAGTACCGTCTCGAACGTTTCTCGGCCCTGGGCGGTGATGCCGGCCCGGTCGATGAAGAAAAGCACCGGAAGGTTTTGGACATTATCGAGCGCGACCTGCCTCGAACCGAAAGGCCGCAATTTGATCTCGCCATGCAAGAGATCATCGAAGTTTTTGATTATGCAAACTTCTTTTTGCAATCGCTCGATGCCGGGGCCATGGTCAAAATCCTTTACCTTTTTAGCCAGATTGAAAAGAAGTACGAAAATCGGTTTTCCGAAATCATTTTTAACGCCCCGACTGCCGAAGCGCATCGCGCGGCTCAAAATGTCCAACCGGTCCTTCATGGTTATGATTTCGCAGCGCTAACCTTGGGCTCGAAGGAATTTGATCGGATCCTGGAACTCTTGGCGATCACCGTGGATACTGAAAATGGACAAATCAATGTGAATAATCATCAATTTGTTGAGGCATCGGCAGTGCCGTCACTACCGCGCTCGGAGATCCGCCTGCCACCGCCTGCCGGAGAGGCAGGGGACGGGCAGAAGCGCGAAGGTGCTGAAACAGACGCAACACGCACGAGCGAAGTTTCTCCTCAGGAACAATCTGCGGCAAAGGAGACGCGCTATCGCCAGGCCATGGCGACGCTTCTGCAGAAGTGGGGTGCCGAAAGTCTGGATTCCGAAATGCTCAGCGATTTAACGAGTGAGGAAATCGCAAGTCTCGGTTTGGATGATGAAATCTTTTTCGAGTCTGTGACGTCATTTTCCGAAGCAGACCAACGCACAATACGTAACGATATTATCCGGCAGGCGCTTTTCCGGGCCGGTAAAGATCAGTGCGATTATCAAAAAGTCCATCGTTTGGTACGCGATGCCGTCATTTATGATGCGGATCCCGGCAACCGCTATTTACTGCGAAAGATGATGACCCATACGGTCCTTTTTATCGCGCTGAGTTCGCTAGGGGTTTTCGCCACGCTTTGGTTCATGCCCGTATCCTGGCATTCAATATGGTTAAACCTTTTGGCATTGCCCGTGGTTGTTATGGTGTTGCATCTTACCCATGTCCTTTTGAATGATGATGCGTCCAAGGAAAATGAGACAGACTTGGGACGAATAGCTGCGTTCAATATTGCAGCTGTGATCATTCTACTCAGCATCTCTCGAGGTGTCCTCTTGGGGATCTTGAATTCTCTTGTCGCGGCAGTTAACTTTTATTTGGTCCGCAACTATGTGCTGAGAATTTCCGAAGAAGATATGCCATTCAGCCGGCCGCCGTTTTTTCTCATGAGTTCATCGTATGTGATCGCGAAAAAATCATTGTTGCGGTCAGACGTTTATCGGCATGCCGTGCCCCTAGGTATCTATTTGAGCAAGAACGTTCCTGCGGGTTTGGGTGCTGAGTTTGACGAGGTCTTCCGCTTGGCAAATGCATATTTTGAAACCGGCAGTAAGAGAGCTCTTGAGGCACAGCTCATCTATTACAAACTGCGACGTTGGTTTTGGGGTAGTTATAGTGATGAAGCTGCCATGGCGGCGATTGTCGCGGCCGTTGATGGAAAGATGGGGCGCGAGTCAGCGGATGAAATGATGCATGCCATGCTGGGCGGTGGATGGCGCAAAGTCCTCGAGCGTCTGGCTCAGACGGCGATGCGGGAAGAAGCCGGCAGCGGAGAAGGCAAAACATCACGAACATCCGCTCGAGGTGACTCGGTGCCTGTTCAAGAAGAAACGAGGGCGGTAGGTCAAGCCGTGTCGCAGAGGAACGGAGAGGTTGTCCGGGACATTGAAATTTTGCGGCGGGAGTTTGAACCGAGCTATCCGTGGTCCTTTGTTTATCAAGAGCTTGCGGAGTTGCTGAATGCCGTTCCGCGGAACACTCAAGCGATCGCGCATTTGCTGCGGGATATCAACTGGCTTTTGGACTTTCTGCGGGCCAACTTTGCCTCCGAAGAAATGCGGTCTCCGTACGCCCACCGGGCTTTGGTCAATCAAATTTCCCACCGGTTGTTTGACGGGACTGCGAACCCTCAAAATGTGTATGTCGATAACCGTGCGATACGCATGGCCGCCCTGATCGGCCTAAGCTCGTCGGGACAATACAAGGCGGGAATGAACAGTGTTTATGTGACCGATTTGTCTGCACGCGATCGTGCGTATCGTGCCATCAGCGACTATATCATGTCGGAGACCGAATCGACGGAGCGCTCCGAAAGTCGCCTAGCAAAAAGGCAGACCCAGGACACAAGTCCCAAGACACCAGACCGGATCGCAAGAGACAAAGGAGACGTTTCTAGTTTTGAAAACTCGAAACTCGAAACCTTAAACCCGGAACTTAATCAAGTGCGTTCGGAGACCCGTACGCCGGATAGTCAAGACGCCCAGACGGACGGCGGTTTTTACGGTGTCTTTTACCGTGATGAGGCAACCGACGGTCCGGAAACGAAGCTTGTGCCGGTCACCGAAGGAATGCGGAAAGATATCCTGCACTTGATCCGGCCGGACGTACTTTGGACGCCGGACACTGCGCAAGGAGAGCCTTTTACCGTTACGCATAAAAAGCGTCATGGACATCCGAGAGGCGCAGCCTATTTGGACAGAAATCAGTCCGCTATCGTCAAAAGTATCGAACGCCTGCAAACGGCGCTGGGACGGCCGGTCAAATTGGCCCTTTATGAGTATTCTTTTCACACTGCTCAACCGGTTCCTCGACACCTTATGATGCGCCGGGATGATTACGACGTGTTTGGTCTGGCGGGGTTCGCCAGGGCACCGGGAGATCTCGTGAGTTTCCGGGATGCTGAAGGTACGGTGCATATGCCCATCGATTACTTTGTCCCCGGCCTCGATCCCGATATGCAACACGAGCTTGCGGTCGAAGCCGTGATGGCGGCCTTGGCGACGGATCAGGAATCTCTTCTGCGGGATCTTCGGGAGCATTCGCGGCGGGTTTTGTTTCACAGTGACCGGTTTGCGTTGCCCCTGAGCGATCAGCTTGAACGTCAAATGCCGCCCGAAAAGACGATTCCATTGCTTGCCGCCGTTATGCGATTTGAGATTTTGTGGAATGAAGTTCTTTGGCAGCTCCCTCCGGCTGAAACGGACCTGACGCCTCATGAGAAAACCATCAAGTTGCTCACCCTTCAAACGATCGGCATGGGATTTACCCATGCTCGTCAAATAGGGGCCGAAGTCTTGGGCGGTTTTCTCGAAAAATGGTTTACGCCCAAAATGGCAAAGGCTATTTGTGATTATGTCAGAAACTCGTCGGTGAACGAGGGCATCGCACTTGGCATGGAGGATTTCCGTTTGGCGATGCGCCACGACGCGGTCATGGGGTTCTTCCATGCGACTGAAACGTTAAGATCTTTGGCCGAGCAGGCGCCGGTCGAAGAATCTCCAACGGCCATGACGAAGACGGAATGGGACCTTCTTGGCAAACTGGAAGAAATGTGGCATGAGCAAAGGGCCATGCCTCCGGATGAAATGCTGGATGCGATACTGCAGAAACATGACGTCTTGCTTGTGCAAGCGCAACCCGAACACGTTGCGGATTTTATGCCCCTCTTGCAACGTTCGGGTAATCTTCCCGCAAAAAGTCTTGTTGCCTTTCCGTTAATCCCGCGTAGCCGTGAAGACAGTCTTGTTGAAAAGTTATGGGCACGAAGAGTGTTTTTTGGGGAGGCAACCTGGAAAGATATTGCCAGGGCGGTGAATGCTTATCTCATTGACGGAAACCCGGAGCCTTTGCGTCATCTTACTACCCAGAGAGACGAGAAGCGCTTCGATCAAGTCATCGCACATTTCCGGTCTTTTCGCAGGCTGAATCAGCGTGGTGCGGGAATTCGATATTTTCCGTCCTTTGAGCTTCACGATCTGGATTCAACGGTCACGACGAGCGCGGAACTTGAAGCGCGTATGCGGGTTTACCTGACGGATTTGACAGAATATCGTGCCGAAACCGGTTCCGAAAAAATGGTGCTGTTGCAAGAACTCCCCGTGACTTTGCATGTCGGGCCTCAGATATTGCATTTACAAAAACAGGGACCGAATGATGAAGACCTTTTGCAGAAACTGGCCAAATCAAAGGATTTCTTCGGCGCGGAGGACGTTGCCGCCGCGACGGCCGTGCATGTGACATATGATTTGGCCAAGGTCGATCCGCGTGCGTCGCTTCCAAAGGTTTTTAGCCAATGGAACCGCGGAAGCTTTGGCTCGGAAGTGGATGACTCCTTCGGACTTATGTGCGTTGCGCCGAATGAGCTGCCGGGCTATCCTTACATCTTTTACAATTTCCAGTACGTGCTGATCTTTGCGTTGATCAAAAAGCCCGGCGGCGGCGAGGCCCATGCCGGCAGTCCGGCGCCGGATCCATCGCTGGCCGTGTATCCGCCCGGACACGATCTCGAGGATACGGTTGTCTCCGGTTCGCGGCAGAGATCCGAGAGCCGAGAAACCGTTGGCAGTCGGCAGCAAAATGTACAACGTAAAACGTACAGCGGTGAACATCCTTCGGTTGTACGTTCTAGGTCATACGTTACAGATCAACGCTCAGAGTTGCGTGCGAAAGATAAAGTTCCGGTGATGCCAAAGCGGCGGGGAAGGGGCCTTGCCCTCTGGCAGAAGATAAACAGAAAATTTCCCAACGGCGGATTTACGATCGATCAGCTTCAGGCCATGCGCGGTATGGGCCGTATCGGGAATCGCGAAACTTTATTAAGTCTCATAAAACTCTTTGAGGATTTGGAGCTTGTTACGAGGCAGCGCGAAGAGGTAACTCCCAAAAGCAAGGGGAGACCATATGTGATCAGAATTTCGGATCGCGTGAGGAAACTCAAACCGCAAAATATCGAGGAACTCGAATTCGTGCTTTCCGGTTGTACCACGCGCAGGGCCGACTTTGCTTACGTCCAGCCGCAAGTACGCCGCATTTTGGGAGGCGAGCGTTTATTCCGCTTACGCAAGACGCAGACGGGCCTATTTTTCGATTACCATCAGAAAGAAAAGGCACTCAAAAAGAAAGACCCGCGCATAACCCATCCTTATCTTTACATCACGTTTTGCCAGTTGCGAAAACTGTTCGGGCAGGAATGGGTCAACATCGGGGCTTTCCGTGAACGGGTAAAGGGCATTGACCGTGATACTTTGGCTTTACATATCAATCAATTCGATGACTGGGGGCTTGTGGAACGCGGGCGCGTGGATAAATCGGGCCAAGGGGAATGGGTGCGTTTGGCTTGTGACCCAACCCGGTTGGATCGCGTCGAGGCAGCCTTGCTCGCGGGAAGCATGAAAGGCGAGGAATACCGGACCGGTTATACCGTCCGGCAGATTCTTAATGGGAAACAAACTTTGGCGGATAAACTGCAGCCGCCCGTAACGGCGGATCCTTTCGGGGTTGTTTATTCGGTGACTCAACCGCGCATCAAGGTGACTCTGCCGGCTGTCGGCCGTGCCATTCGAAACGTCGAAGCGACAAATCCTCCCGTGAAACTTCAAAAAATTCAGCGTCAAATCGGGGTCAGCACGAATACTTTGAAGCAATTTGACAATAAACGGCCCGGGATTTTGAGACGGCTGGGAATTCCTGCGCTTGATTTGCGTATCCGTTCGCAAGCGGATGCCGAAAAGTTCGAGGCTCTGATCGATGCG
>JAQTOZ010000280.1 GCA_028713205.1 Candidatus Omnitrophota bacterium | reverse complement strand
CCGCTCTGAAGCGGAATATGAAAATGCGGACAGCACTTCGAATTGCCCCGCAACATACCGATCAACCGGTCATCCACATCCACGGGTTCGATGGCACTTAGGCGGATACGCTCCAGCCCGTCGAATTTTGCGCACGATTCCAGCACATCGCAAAGATGGAGTGTCGGTGTCAAATCTCTGCCATAAGCCCCCAGTTGAATACCGGTCAACACTATTTCGCGATACCCGGCATCTCTCAGTCTCCGGGCTTCATCCCGGATGTCCGCCAACGGACGGCTCCGGGACCGGCCTCGCACCAAAACAACTTTGCAGAACGAGCACCCATGATTGCATCCATCCTGGATCTTGATATAAGCCCGGCTTCGCCCCTGTGAACGTGAAACCATCAAGGGCCAGTTGCTTTTTTTCGCTCGTCGGCCCTCATCACTTTCAACCGATGCAAAAAAATTATCGCCGCCAAGCAAGCGTGCTGCAATATCAGCCTTTTCTTCGTTATCCAAAATCAAGTCAACGTCCGAAAGCGCCTTGAGCTCCCGGAAATTCCGCTTGGCAAAACACCCCGTCACGATGATGCGGGCCTTCGGATTTTCCCGGCGCGCACGCCGTATCCAATATCGATTTTCGCGATCGGCAGTCTTTGTCACCGTACACGTGTTAATTACAACGAAATCGGCATCTTGGGTGAATTTTGTTTCGGCACTGACGTCATGCGGACATCCCGCTTCCTCTCCGTCGAGATCATAAACGCCGATTTTCTCCAGAGATTCCCGCATCGCCTGAGTTTCATACTGATTGACCTTGCACCCCAAGGTGATGAACCGCACACGCCCTTTCATAAGTAAAGAAACCTTAAGGACGCAATGGCGCCCAAAAAAGCCGTCTCAAGCCTCAAAATACTTTTGCCGAGGCTGACCATCGTACACTTATTTCCGCGACCGGCTAATGATGTTTGCGCAAATTCAATTTCTTGGGGCGAAAAACCGCCTTCAGGCCCGAAAAACAGGTTTAACCTGCAAGCGCTCTCGCCGGAACTGTCGCTCTTCAAATCACGGACCCAATGACTAAATGGGACCGCCGCAGGCCCGGGGTGAAAAATGGTGACCTCTTCGTTCGCGGGGATCGCAGCAAACGTTTCTTCAAAATCGCGGAAGGGTGCAATCTCCATGAGTTTCAATGAACCGGACTGTTTGGCGGCTTCGACAACTTTTTTATTCCAGCGTTTCCAAACTTTGTCACGGCTTTCTTTTGAAAGGCGAAGGGGGGAATATTGTGTTTCGATCGGACAAAATTCATCCACGCCCAATTCCTGGGCTTTCTCGACAAGAAAATCAAGTTTCCCTTTTTGTGCCAACGCCTGAAAGACACGGATCTTGAACGGGTAACGGTCAATTTCTTTGGACGGTACTGTTTCGATCTTCAAACACACGCTCCCGTCATCGAGGATGTCCGTAATTTGGCAAATCGCTTCCGCCCCTTGTTGCCCCATCACCAGACACGCATCGCCTTTTCGCAATCTCAGAATGTCTTTAAGGTGATGACTTTCGGCCTTTGGCAACGATAGGATGGCACCTGCGGCAGGCAAACACCCGGGATAAAAAAAACGGCGTAGTCGTCTTTTAGACTTCATAGAATCCACCCATGGAAGATTGAGGATTAAGCTCCGTATCGAAATCGTCCTCTTTTGGAAAAGGACTTAAACACAGACCGCTTTAGAATCTCGAGAACGTGAACTACCTTATTCACTGGAAGGTAGCCTTGAGCCTTGCGAACGAAGGCGGCGGATCAGAAAGGTATTATGAGCGAAACTAAAAACTTGCGTTTCCTTAAACCCGGTTATTTCCCTTTTTGCGACTTGGCTTTGTCACCTGCTTGAGAGGCTGCGGCGTTTTGACCTTCCTGCTTTTTCTCAGGTTTTTTACCCCGCACCACATTGGCGGCCTGCGGCCCCCGTTCCCCCTGAACGATATCAAAGGTAACTTCTTGTCCCTGCACCAGAGTCTTGTAGCGTTCCCCGGTGATCACAGAATAATGCACAAAAATATCCTGCCCCCCACCGTCTTTTTCCAAAAAGCCGAACCCTTTCACATTGGAAAACCACTTCACTTTACCTTTCTCTGGCATTACCCCCTCCTTGTTGACACCGCCTCTTAAGGTTTAAGAAAAAGCAATTTTGCCTTATTCGCTTTACTTAACCTTGTGTTTCAAAACCAATCCCGGCTTAAAAACAACAACCTTTTTTTCCGGTACCGTAACCTCTTCCCCTGTCCGTGGATTACGACCGATCCGGCCGCGTCGGATCTTGACTTTAAAAACCCCGAAATTGCGTAATTCAACGGTCTCACCACGTTCAAGGCTTTCCAAAATCACGTCCAAAGTCCTCTGAACAATTCTTTTCACATCAATTTGAGTCAAATTGGTGTCATTGGAAACCTTCATCACGATATCTTTCTTAGTCACGCTACCCACCTCCTCCTGTTGTCGAGGCTCTGACCGAAGTCTTTAATGGTTGGCCTAAGTCCTTCTACGTATATCTTTTAACTGCAAAGAGACAAGCAATGATTTTTTAAATCCTTGTGACACTTGAAGATAGGTGAAAAAATAGCAGATGCTTGCCGGGTTGTCAAGCGGAATTTAGTTATAACCTGTGGTGGAGCATGAGTTTATAAATACTAGGAGCCATCAACGAATTTTTACGGCGTTTTCACCCACCAGTTGTTCCAGAGCGCCGAAGAGTTCATCCGTCGCTTCGACTTTCACATCATCGCCGGAATGAAGAATAGCGGTCTTTCCTTTGGAATCACGAAATGTAAGATAAACAGGCGTAACCCCCTTATGCCGGATTAAAACCCTGCGAATATCCTGCAAAAGCTCGGGAGATAATCCGGCCATTTGCAAATCGATGGAAACCACACGCGTGAAACGCTTTTGGACATCGTCGAGCGAGATAATTTCTTCGGCCAGGACCTTGGGGACGTCATCACGGGCATTGATTTTGCCACGAACGAAGATCGTCGCATCTTTGGTCATTAAAGCATTGGCCGACTTGTATATTTCCGGAAAAGCAACAACCTCACAAGACCCGCTAAGGTCCTGCAAAGTCACAAACGCCATTTTGTCGCCCTTCTTGGTGACAATCTCCTTGATGTTATCCACAATACCGCCCAAAGTCACCTCGGCCTGGTCC
>JAQTOZ010000076.1 GCA_028713205.1 Candidatus Omnitrophota bacterium | reverse complement strand
TTGATTATGTGATGGTCAAAGTGGGCAAACCTCTCGGGACGCTCCTTGCCGCGAGCTCCGATTGGCGCGAAGTTTACAGGGACCATGTCGCCATCATTTTTGTCCCTTCCGAGAGCCGGCAAAAGCGGAAAACCTAAAGCCGATTACATCCTGAACAGGCATTGCCGGATCCATGACGAATTCCCGCAAATTCCGGTCTAGCATTTTCTAACATTCCTGATCATCGAGTCAAATCCGCCATTACCCTTCGCACGCGATTTGTCTTTTCGTAAATCACCGGGTAACCTTTGTTAACTTTTTATATCCAAACGAGTTAACTCGAATCTGACCCCAAAAATGATGCAGTCAAAAATTTCATTGCAGCATTTCCTCATCGGGCGCAAGTTCATAGCGCTCTTAATATCCTTATGCCTAATCCTTATGGACTCCGTGGGGTATGCAGCTCCTGCATCCAGGATGTCATATGATAGGCCTCAAAGCAGCGGCAGGTTGAATCCGGAAACCATTGTCATTCCGGAAGAACTTGGCCGCGTCGAAGAATCTTATGCCGGGGAAAACGGTAAAACGATTTTCTATATCCAGGATGCCCACGATTCGCTGGAGGCCCAGGAAAAAATCGCCAAGATGATCCAATACCTGGTGGCGCGTCACGGGGTGAAGACGGTTTACGAGGAAGGTTACGAAGGCCCCGTCCCCAGCGACAAACTTTTCGGCTTTATCTCGGACCCGGCGGTCAAAGAAAAGGTGTCCTTCTTTTTACTGGATAAATTGAGAATCGGCGGCGCCGAGTACGCACACATCAACCGCAAGGAAGATTTCGATTTGATCGGGGCCGACGATATTCGCCTGCATCTTGAAAACGTCGCGTGGTACCGCGAGGCGGCGCGTATCCGGAAAGATACCGCCCGGGATTTAACGGCGCTGCAAATCGAGATCCGCCGGCTGGCAGACCGTTATTTCTCCAAAGACTTCAAGGAATGGCTAAGGCTCAAGGAGAAAGCCGATCAACGTCAACTGGATTTGCTGAACTACCTGGCGAGGACAAAAGCGGCCTGGCTGGAACTGACCGGCGGCGGAGGCAAGGCGACGGAAGGCCCTCATGCCGTAAGCAGTCCGGGAGCGGACGCGATATTTTCCAAAAAATATCCCACGATCGAACTGATATTGTCGAAACACCATGGCGAAGATGCGCCGTCGCTTCGGGAAATTCAACAAGTCGATCCTAAAATCCTTTTTGGGGAAATCGACCGCTTGGAAAACGATTATGCAGAGCTTTGTTTGACCGAGGCAAGAGACCGTGAAATTTTTGCTTATCATAAAGGTCTGGCGCTTCTCAAAAAACTGAGCGAGGTTTCCGTCACTCCGGCGGAGTATGAGGCAACGCAAGCGACGCTCCAAGACCTCAAAACAGAAAAAATTGCCCATTTTGTTTCACAACAGGCCCGCAAGGCCGTCGTGCTCTCGAGTCAGTGGGAGCAAAATATCGCGGCCGCCGTGAAGTTTTATCAAACGTCCCGGGCACGCGATGCCGCGATCGAGAAACGCCTCGAAGGATTTCTGGACGGCGACAAGGACAAGATCGCGGTGCTCGTTTTCGGCGGGTTTCACCAGAACGCCATCCGGAAAATCCTGCGTGAGAAAAAATTGTCCTACCAAATCGTTTCTCCGCGCATCGAATCTCTTGATCCGAAGCATCATGATTATTACAAACGTCTCATGGCGGTCGGCCATTATCCTTACGAGGCATCCTTCAAACTCAATATGGCCGCACGTGCCGTCGGTACTTTTGAGCAGGCCGATACCGTGGGTTATGATCATGTCGGCCGGCAGCTCTTGGCGATTACGCGGGCCGCCGAAAGGACAAACCTAGACCGCGATCTTTTGGTGAAGGAAATCGACAGAGAATTGGCGGCGCTTGCCACGGGTAAGGCCGCGGCGGCAAGCCGATCCGAGAGCAGGGACCATTCCGGAGAAGCTTCCGATTCCGGGTCAACGGGGAGTGAAAGTCCCGGCAAGGGACCCGATGATGCCGGTCAGGCGAAAGCCGGGCAAATTCATATTCTGCGCGGGCTCTACCAGATTGCGCAAACGCGCGTGCAAGAGCTGGCTGCCCTTGAGAAATATTACCGGAAGGTGATGCTGGTTCCGTATTGGGCCCTGATGGTTTCGCTCTTCACCTTACCCTGGTCACTCATGGCTTCGGATTTCGATCCCAATTGGCTGGACGGGGTATTGGCCGCGACCGCCGCGATCTCGAGCATTCCCTGTCTTGTGATTTACCGGAAGCTCCGTGCGATCGATTTCGAGAGACGGGCCTTGCAGACATTGTCCTCGGATTTGAAGCGAGAAATAAAGAGCCGTGCGGAGCAACGTTCGGAAGCGAGAAAACCAGTCACCCATCGGCGGGATGAGGGAAGCAGTCCACAAGTATTTAGCGTTGAGCGTACAGCGGATAGTCAAAATCAATTCCAAGAGTCCCTAAACGCCAACCGCGATCCGCTGTCTGCGGGTGTTAATCGCTCGCAAGTTCGGGAAGAAAACCAGGGAAAACCAATAGCTCATTCTGCGCTCCGTGTGTTTATTCGGTCTGCTTTACACAATCTTGTCATTTGGATCAAAGCCGTTTACCGCCGCTGGCAGAAAAGAAACTATGAAAAGCGTCTGCGCCGCGCCGAACAATATTGGGATGCGACCAATTTTTTGGCGCATGCGGCGCCCGACGTGATCGAACAAATCAAAAAAGGCGGATTGGAATATTCTTTTCTCCGAAACCATCAAGCGTATTTGGGACAGGCCGAAGTTGATTTGGAATGGTTGCTCGCGCAGCCTCTGACGCGCGCCCAAAGGCACAAAGCGGACAATCTATCACGCCATGTCCGGGCCTATCAGATTTTGATTGCCGATCGTATCCAACAGCTGCGTGCCGAAGGCAAAAATTCGCGCTCGGAAGCGAGAAAACAAGCCGCCGGTCCAAAAGCGTCTAGCGTCGAGCGAGTAGCGGCTAGTCAAATCCAATCCGAGTCGACAAGAATCGCTGCACTCTATCCGCTGTCCGCTGATGTTGTCCGCTCCGAAACCCGCTCTCTGAAACCGAGCGCCGAAGGTGCGGCGGCTCAAAAGCATAGGGTCGCGGACACCTGGGAAACCATTCTCAAAAATTTTGGCGGACGTCCTTTTGAGATGACCGATTTGCTGGCGCTCAAAACAGGCATCGAGGGGCGGGCGGTTCAGGAGCACTTACGCGTGCTTTATGAGTTCGGATTGCTGACGCGTGAACGGCAAGCCCATAAGATCAGCAGGCCTTACCTGTTTCAGGTTTCTCCGGCCTTCTATCGATTGACGGAAGAAAACGAACGCGAATTTCGATTTGTGCTTTCGGAATATACCGAAGAACGTTCTGATTTTGGATTTGTGCAAGCGCAAATCCGTTTGATTCTGAACGAGGACATGCTCTTCGCACTTCCGGAAAATCCTCCGGATTATGACGCGCTCGCTGCCGCCATGCCGGACATTAAGCACCCGAACCCTCTCATTACGTTCCGGCTGCTTCGGAAACATTTCGGGACACGTTGGGTCAGGACGGGCAGCTTTGCCAGGATCGTGAAGGGTCTTTATCCCGATGATGAAAACCGGAGACGTGAAATCCAGCGTTATGTGACACGGCTTTATGATTTGAATTTGGTTGAAATGAGAAGGGCCTATGTCAGCGGCAGTTTATGGGTACGGATCAATCCACGCATTGATGAAAGTCAAATCGGGCGGATCGAAGAGTTATTGGGAAAGCTCGACCGCACCAACCGCAATCGATTGATCAGCCAGCAAATCGGCGAAATTGTTGCGGACCGTGTCCCCGAGTTACTGGAGGCGGAACCGGCGGACTTAGAGACTCTGTTCCCTGAGCAGAGTTTGCCGAGGGCGGGAGATTTCAGTTTTACCTTTCCCGATTTTCTCCGGGCGCTCCGGGAGGAAGAAGAAGCACTCGGAGGTTCCAAAGACGGATCGGTGATTGCCTTGCCGGACAAAGTGCGGGCGAGATTAAATGCGGGGCATAACGCGATGCAGAGATTTGCGGAAAGAGTCGATTTACGGCGATTTCTGCTGGGAGCTTCTTTGCTGATCCGGACCGAAGAAGACGCAAAAGATTTTGTCCTGGTGATACACGAAGCCATGGACCGGTTGAGAAAAGGGAACAACGGCCATTATGCTTTGATGCCGCTCCGGCGTCTGGATCTTGCCGCGGAACTGGGTATGGACATCGAAACGCTCAGAAAATTGGCGAAACAATGGCCTGTGATCAATGCCTGCCTTGAAGAAGGCGCTGCGTTTTCATTCAGGGACCACCGCCAGGATGCTCTCAGAAGAGCTGCGACGCGCCGGTGGCTCGAGAGTATGGGGATCCCAACCCCCAGCGCCGCGACATTGGATTTTGCCATGGGGAAGAAAGTCGCGCGCGGCGCGATATTGCCGAAGCACAAAGCTCTGATTGCGGGCATTCAAACGAGATGGCGGCGGACGCTTCCTGCACGGCGTATGTTGCAGAGAAAAAGATATATCGAAACCGTGGTTCGGGAAGCGATTGATGATTACGGCAACCTTTTGAGGTCGGATTCGACCGATATTGGGGCCATGAACGCCGCCAGGATCCATTTGCAGATGATGGTGCCCGGGCATCCGTATTTGATTCTCGAAAGCGGTCCGGAAAAGCGCCGGCGGGGTTGGCTGCGCGCCGTGGTTCCGGAGAATTCAGTGTCTTTGCGGAAGACGCTTCCGGAATTTAGCCATGTCCGGATGATCCCGGAACAGTACTTAAGGGATTTTGTGATGCGCATGACTTTGGCGTCAACCGATAATTCGGTTGATTATTTTTTGGATTATGCAGATCAACTTGTGACGGCCCTGGAATATTTGGCCGTGTCAGGGATGGATCCCAAATATGTTCAAGAAAAGGCCCGCGAATGTTACCAGTCCTATCATCAAATCGCTATGACTTTTGACGGGGAAACGCCACCGTTCCAAAGTTTGAAAGCAAGGTTTCAGGCATTGATCAAAAGGAAATGGGAAATTCCGGCCGGGGCCGGTGCAATATCTAAAAATACAAACAGGATCACCCTTGTTGTGGCTTATCCGAGTGCTGCCGAGCGGCTGCCGGTGGAGACGGAGGAAAACCAGCGTGACTGGCTCCTGTCGCATGTCGCTTTGGTCTCTCAAAGATTCCGGCCATGCGAATTTGATTTTTATTATACCGACAACGAACAGGATTTGTTTTTGCTCTTACTCCATTTGTGGAATCAGGGGATATCCCCCGACCGCATCATCCTTCCATTAGGACGGGGTTATGTTCATCGGTATCACCTCATCAGTGTTAGGTCCACGCGTTATTTGCGCACGATCTTGGGCCACAAGCTCGTCGAAAAATTTGAAAATCTCGATAGCGTTGATTGGGAAGCGTTGCTGCAGGCCAAAGCGAACGCACATGCAGAGACGCAAGCGCCAGTCGCCAGTCAGCAGGAAGCAGGAAGCGGTCCACCAGCGTCTAGCGTCGAGCGTGTAGCGGATAGTCAAAAGCAAGCCCAAGAGACTCGAGACCTGCCTCGCCGGCAGGCGGGCGCTAATCGCTATTCGCCATCCGCTGATTCTGCCCGTTCCGAATCGCGCCGCGTAAAATTCCGCACGGGAGTTGATTCATTGAAGGAGAAAGTGCTCGGTCAGCAAAGGTGCCGGACATTGGAAGCTCTTCAGGCGAACTTGGATGTGATTGACGCGACGACCGGTATTTCTGTCACCGGCATCGGATATTTTGAACATTTCAGAGAAGGGCGGCCTCTCCGGTTTGACCAATTAAAATGGCTGCCGGTTGACGAACTTGGTTGGGATCAATCCGTCAAAGCCGTTATCCGGAAGCTTGACAGTCTCGAAGGCTCGCATCAAAACATATATTATTTTGATGTCTTTGATTGGCCGGCCGGAACGGGAATGAAGCATTCATCTGATGATCTGTTCGGTAACATGCTGGTGATCTTGCCGGTAAGATATCAGGAATCGGGCGCGGATTGGGAACCGTCCCGGTCCTATGAATGGGGGGTCACGGTTAGACCCTTGGAAGACCAAGATGTCTCCAAGGTCGTACGGCTCTCCCGCTGGTATATCGATCAGCGCCGGAAAGGTCGTGACGCAAAGAAATTGCGCCGGGAAATCCGGGATCCTGACAAGCGCAGTTTTATCGCCGAAAAAGACGGAAGAATTCTCGGCCTGGTAAGCCTTTCATTTGACCACGAGTACCGCCGGCTTTTAATCGAGCGATTGGCAGTCGATCCGAAACGCCGGCGCGCCGTGATGGGCGTTCCTCACAAACAATCGTTGCCGAATGTGCTGGACGTGATTCAGTTTCTGCTAGCGGAAGCCAAGGTAATGACCAGCCGGAAATATCCGCGCCTGGTGGCCTATATCCCCGAAGATTCCGGCTATGAAAATATGTTCCAGCTATTTGATTTTAAAGCCCGTCTTGTGCCGGACTATTATCCCGATGCGGCTGGGTATGAATTGACCTTTCAATCGCTTGCCCGTTCCGAGGCAAGACGTACCGCAACGGCGGTACGCATGCCCGGTACGTTCCAATCAGAACGGGCCGAGGCAAGACGTACCGCAACGGCGGTACGCATGCCCGGTACGTTCCAATCAGAACGGGCCGAATTGCGGGTGCCGAAGCGGTTGGGCCGGGTGCTTCGACTGTGGCAGATGATCGATGAGCATTTTCACAACCGTGAATTTGCCGTGCGTGATCTTCAGGCATTACCCGGCGCCGGGGAGTTCGGAGACGGCGAAGTTTTGCGGAATCTGATGAAGTCCATGGAAAGTTTGGGAGTGTTGATGAAACGGCGTGAAAAAGCGAATGGCAAACGCAAGGGCCGGCCTTTCGTGTTCAGGGTCGGTGAGCGTGCCAAGCGTCTCGATGAGATGGGACGGAGAGATCTTGAGTTCGTGCTTTCCTCCTGTACCACGCGGGCGGATTTTGACCAAGTTCATTCGCAGGTCGCACGTATTTTGTCGGGGGAACATCTTTTCCGCCTCCCGTCACATCCGGCACTCGTGAATTACCCGCGCAGGGCCAGCGCTCTCCAAAAGGCCCATCCTTATCTTTACATCACGCTCCATGAGCTCAGAAAACTTTTCGGCCGGGAATGGATCAATGTCAGTGCTTATCACGCACGGACCCGCGGACTCAACCGGGACGCACTGCTTTTGCATGTCAACCAATTCGATAGCTGGGGGCTCTTGGATCGAGGAGAAGTGGATGGGGCGGGGCAAGGTGTATGGATCCGTTTTATCGCGGATGAAAAACTGCTGGATCGGGTCGAGGATGCCGTGCTTCAGGGAAGCGATCAAGGCGAAGAATATCAGCTCACCCATACGGTCCGGCAGATCCTGAACGGGAAATCGACATTAGAAAATCGTCTGCGTCCGCCGTCGGTTGAAGAGCCATTTAAAGTCATTTATCGTGTAACGGATTCAAAAGTCAGAGTAACCTTGCCCGGGGTTTATCATGCCATCCGGGAACTCGAAGAGACGGACCCTCCCGTGCGTATTCACAAACTTGAGCGTCCCTTGGGCGTTGATAAACACAATGTCAAACGGTTTGACGATCTGCAACCCGGGATTCTCAGCAGATTAGGGGTCGCCTCGCTTAATTTGTCCCTTCATTCGGCGGACGATGTTGCCAGATTTGATGCGGAGATCGAAGCGGCCCTCGCGCGTTTGCGGCGTCCGGTCCCCGGTATGCCGGTTTTAAATACGGATCTTGCCGATGAACTCGGGCTACATCCCGATCATTTGACCCGGGTTGCCAAACAGCACAAAATCGATCTTGCCTCGAAGGGGGTTATCACCGTTGGCTCTCCGAATGACGGTGCCGAAGACTTTGCCCGGCAATATCTGCGTTCCATCGGTGTTCTGGAAGCTCGCGACAATATTGATTTTGTTTTGTACCGGCCCGGCGCCCGTCAAAAAAGTGTGTCTCAGCTGAACGGTAAAAAAACGATTTTGGATTATGAAAAGGCATGGCGGGCCGTTCTTCCCGAATGGCGCGTTTGGTACCGGATTCAGTTGATCGAGGGGTTGATCCGGGATGCGGAAAATAATTTTGTTGAAGCTTCCAAGACAGGCGGAACTCGTGAGGCAAAAGTTCGTTTGGAAAAAATGGCCCCCGGTCATCCTTATCTCCTTTTGGAAACGGCAAGAGCTGTGCGGGAGAGACGTCCTTTGTCCGCCACGCTGGAAGACCTGTCGCGGAGAAAGACCGAGGATGTCGAGCTCTCGGAGGATTCGGGTTTACCGGTGCGTTCTTCCCAAGCCGTCTTGCCGTATCGTGATTTATTGAAGACCGGAGTGAACCGCATCCGCGATTTGATTTTGAAAGCGGACCGGCTGGGAGAAATTGATGCGGAGCTTGAGCTTGAAGTTCAAAAAGTCCGGCAATCGCTGGGGAGATTGCCCGAAAGCCGCTTGCCGGAAAGCAAACAGGAAGCGGCGCGGCATAGAATCCTGGCGCAGCTTGACCGGTTGCGGGTATCGTCCTGGCCTGAGCTCGTGCGTTTAAAACGAAATATCCATGTCATGCTGCAGGAACTTTACCGGGATATCGACAGCTTGCATTTCCCGGAGCGGTTCTATCGGGGGAAAGTGGGCACAGGCTCAAAACCTTTGCCGGTAACGATTGTCACGGTTTATCCGGATGAATTATCCCGGCCGTCGTATGACGAAGAGGAGCTTTTGCGCAAACGGTTGTTGGCTCAGGTTGATTTGAGTCAAACCGGGAATCGACCGGTAGAGTTTCGATTTCATTACGTGTCCGCCGCCGAGAACGGAATGATGTTGCTGGAATTTTTGTATGATTGCTGGCAGTCCGGCATCATGATCGACCGCCTCATCATTTCGCCGGCAGCCATGGCGAGGCTGAAACGGTTTCATCAGGCCCGTACGGGCGCCATGTTCCGTGACCGACTGCTTGGAAATTTTGAAGATGTGGTTCAGGGGACGCATGCCGTGACGGGGCTTTCCGGTTTGCTCCGGGGAAAATCGGCGCCTGACGCTGTGCCTCCAACCGTGCGTTCCGAGACGCGTGATTATGCCGTTTACAATTTTCTTGAGAAAACGATCGGCGATGCGGAAGATGCAGAGGGAGTATTCCACCGCGCGGTGGCCACTTTTACTCGTTATGATGCGGATGGAGAAGGGGTCGGGCCTTCCGTCGGAACGTTTTTTGGTTCATGGTTTCCGATGCTGGAAGGAGGCATGGAGGCGATCCGCGTCGGTCCTGACGATCATTTATTGGAACTCGGCGCCGGGACGGCACGCGCATCCATTTTTGCGGCCGCGCGGCGGGGTGCCCGTGCCACCGCTTATGAACTGGATCCGAAGTTCTACGAGATAAGCCGCCGGACCGTTGCGGCCGTGCGGGATGCGAAAAATCCGCCGCCGGCCTGCCGTCTTGACCGGGTCCGTGAAATCAACCTTCAACGCGGAGATTTTATGAATGTCCTGAAAGACAAAGCCGCGATGAGCGCTTTTACGGTCATTCAGTACTTCGGCATCGGAAGCGGGAGACAGGCTGAAATCGATGTCTATCTTAAAGATACGATGCGTCGCGATGCGATTGTTTTTGTATGCGATTTCTATCCCAATTCCGAAGATCGCGTGAAATTTCCAAATTTAAAAGAAGTAACAAAGGATCTTTCCCGGAATTCCTCCATCCGCTTTTTTATTCATCCCGATGCGGACTTGGACGAGATTATGCGTTTGCGTCAAATACCTGCAATCGACCGCTCCGAGATGCGTTCGATGGGTGCCGAAGCGGCTTCGATCGCCGATCCGGTGATTGAAGTTGATCGTCTCGCACTGTGGAATTATGTGCGCGTGGGGTTCGACGGTCATCAGGATTTTTATTTCGTCGGAGGAACGGCTCCGGTCAGCCATATGATCCGGAATCTGGATGACTGGGCAAGAATCCATCCCGGTGCGGAGGCAGATGAGGATTTTCAATCCGTCCGGCGCATTCTTGAGCAGGCGCGGCGGCATGAGACCGGACGCTTGGTCTGGGTTTACCGTCCGTTTGATAACGGACATGTCGGCTATCACGAAGGGCTTGAGCTGGCCATGCTCGTCCGGAGCGATAAGCGCTTACATGAAATTATCGAAATGTACGAGCGACGGGAGCAAGGCAGTGAGAAATGGAAAGCGGTTGTCCGTAGGGCGGAATACGAATATCTCGACGAACTTAAACAATTGATCGCGGGGCTTGACACCGGCGTTGCCGAAAACAGGGAGCTTCAGGAGGCGTTCGGTGAGCTTCTTGAAGCGTTGCAGAAATACCCCATGGGAATTAAATCCGTGGAGATATTTTCTTGGCTGGCATCGACGGCCGAATATCCGGGGTTTGAAGATCATCTCGGGAAATTAAACCCTGCGGATGCCGGTGAACGGGAATTTTTGCGGAGGTATTTGAGCGATGCCAACGTGTCGACTTCGGTCATGGCGCGGGCCGCCCGGCGGTTTTTAAATGCCGTGCTTCGCGTTCCTGCGGCAGCTCAGTTTTTCCAAACCTACTATGCGGAGCTTCAGGCCGATGTCCCCGAAATGAATATTCGCGTGCCAAAGGCTTTTTCAGGCCTGTCCGTTGATTCAAATCGCTCCGAAATGCGGGCGCAAGGAAGTTCGGAAGAAGTACGCCAGGATGTTCCCCGAGGGCCGGATAAGACCTTGATGCGCGGACTTGATACGCAAACACAGAAAACGATTTTGATTTATGGCGGGCTCGGCTCTTTTGCCGAGCGATTTTTGAGAAACGGGTTCGAAGAAATCCGGGAGATGACCCCGAATGTCCGGTTTATTGTTGTCGACACGAAAGATCCGGAACGCAATGGTGCATGGATTAAACAACGAATGACCGAACAAATCGGTTTGCCGTGGCGAGGTACTCACGAAAGCCTTCTTCAAGAGGCGTATTTAACGGTTCAGGATTTTGATCGCAAGGTGGATTGGGAACGTCAAACGCTCGAGATGAACGGACAGCCGGTCAAAATCGACGGGGTGATTGCCGCGGTCCCGACTCGTTCGCATTTGGAAATTGCGCAGCGTTGGGCCGGACAGGGAATCCCGGTGTGGGTTGAAAAACCGACCGTCATGTCCGGTGAAACCGAAGCAATACGGCAATTGGCCGCTCGCCATCCCGGAACGGTACTGGCCTCGGACTTTTTTCTCGATAATGACGCTCTCGTATGGCTTTTGAGACACCAAGACTTGATCGATAGCATCGGTGAGATCAAACAAATCCATGCCCGCTCGGTGGGATCTTCGGAACTCGAAAAAGACAGGGCCTGGCTGATGGATCCCAACGAGAGCGGCGGTGGTTTGGGGATGGACATGGCGGTTCATCCGTTAGCGGCGATTGCCATGGTTTCAAGGGCGCAAGGCTTGAATATTCGGGATCTCAAACTGGATCGCGTTGTTTTAGGGCGATATATCAGCTGGAAAAATTTCAGTGCCTTTTTGCGGTCTCTTTGGGTTCTCGTTTTGCATTTCTTCGGTAACGCCGCAGGACAGGAGACTTATCTTTGGATGAAAGGATATATTCCGAACCGCGACGGCGGTCGGGTGGAATTGTTGGTTGACGGAGGAAACGGCATTGACAAGCCTTACATGGGTATGACGCTTGTGGGGGAAAAAGGCCGTATCGAACTCAAAGTGGGTGTGTGGGAGTATCAATCCTACGTCAGAATCATCCGGGACGGAAAAACGGACACGTATTTGTTTAAGAGTTTTGGCTGGAATTGCGGCAGGACCTTCTTCGACTTTTTACTCATGGTCTACGGAGCGAATCACTTTGACGGTGCCGTTTTGGAAGAAAGGCTCGAGGCTGCGACGGCCGCAGTGGAGTCGGTAGCGAAGGCTTATCAAATCGCTACGGAACGCAAGCAACCTTTACAAATCCATCCCCTGGGTCGAGCCCCGGCTGTTCCCGAACCTGTTTTGGATCAGAGTGACAATATCTTGGATCCCACGAAGGTCTCGCGTTCGGAAGTGAGAGAACCCCCTGCCGGCAGTGCCGAGTGGCGGGGAATGAGTTGGGGGGAGTTTGTGGAAAGAGCACAAACCGATGATATTCTCCCCGAGGATGAAATCTGGATACGGAGGAAAAACGACCAGTCAGGGATTGGGCCGGTCCGTTTTAGCCGTGTCGGCGAAAATCAAGACGATCTGGCCTATGCGGAGAAAGCCTATGTGGGGCCGGAAAGTCTGTCTGCCATTGCCGTTATTCCATCGCAGGATATTGAAGGGATATTCGTGCCGAGGTTGGCGTTGACACGGGGGGAGATTGTGGATTCGCTGGACGATGATTACCATCGGGCTTTTTCCGAAGCCATGTCGCGGAACCAAGTCTTGACGGTCGGGGGCAGTTATATTTACGCCCGCGAGTCCCTTACCTTTCTCCAGGAACTCATCACGCAATATCAACAAACAGCAGGTGCGCGCGGCAAAATCACACATTTTGTCCTGCTTAATCCGCCTTTCGCCATTCGGAACGAGGACCTTGAACTCTTTAACCGTACCGGTCGCTTCTCGGATGCTTTCGATGTCGGACATAGCCGGAGCGGACTTAATGAAGGTGAGACGGAAGAACAGCAAAACGTGGCCAATGCCTCCTTAACCGTTTCGCCGCTTTGGCGAAGATTATTGAAAGCAGCAAGAGATGCGGGTGTCCAGTGCAGCCTTGTGCGTTCGGACGATACGCGCGAACAAGCTGCGGCTGTCGCAGCGATACTGACGGTGAATCCGAATGCGAAAGTGATTGCCTATGGCGAAGAGAAAAAAATCCGGAAGCAAATCACGTTCATCTCGCAAGGAGGCCATTTCGATGGCTTTTTTGCTCATGTACCGACTTTGCACAAATT
>JAQTOZ010000075.1 GCA_028713205.1 Candidatus Omnitrophota bacterium | reverse complement strand
CGGCGCGCTTCCGATGTCTTTGATCCGGCGACGGGCGTGTTTAGCTGGAAGCCCGGGTATGATCAGGCCGGAACTTATACGGTGAAGTTCATAGTCACGGACGGTGATTTGACGGATGAAATTGAAGTTGAGATCACGGTCAACAATGTGAACCGTGCACCGGTGATTACGCCGGTTGATCCGCAAGTGGTGGATGAAGACTCGGACCTTAATTTTACGGTGAGCGCCAATGATCCCGACGGCGGGGCGTTGACACTCTCAGCGCTTGATTTGCCGGATGGCGCGACCTTTGATCCGGCGACGGGCGTGTTTAGCTGGAAGCCCGGGTATGATCAGGCCGGAACTTATACGGTGAAGTTCCGTGTGACCGATGGTGATTTGACGGATGAAATTGAAGTTGAGATCACGGTCAATAATGTGAATCGTGCACCGGTCGCAGAAGGGGGTTCCCTTACCGGAGCTGAGAATGGAACTGTCACCGGCGATTTGAACGTGACGGATCCCGACGGTGATTCATTTGAATTTGAAATTATACATCAACCGGAACACGGGACGGTTACGATTGATGATGAAGGCCATTTCATTTATACGCCGGATCCGGAACATGTCGGTGAAGATTATTTCTCATATCGGGCTTGCGACAGCGATATGTGCTCAGAAACGGTTGACCTGGGGTTGGATATTCAGCCGACAAATGTTTCGATCCTTCCGGAACAACCGGGTGTTACGACCACCGGTTACAACATTGATCCCGACCGTCAGAGATACCGCGGTTTTTGCACCTTTATTCCGGTCAATAGCGGTTATTTTAAAGTACGTTATGATATGGGCGCAGGAGCGGGAGCGCGCGTTGATATTGTTATCAAGCCTTCCGACGGCACCTTGATGGCGTTGCAGCAATATTTTGCGATGCAGATCAAACGCTTGAATCAACTCGCGGAAGCTGAAGGCATCGAAAAGATGACGCTGATTTTCAAGGACAAAAACGGAAATCAGATCATTCGGGAAATCACGGATCTGTCTTCCGACTTTGAACTTTATTCGTTCAACCTGAAAGAAGGAGATTTCGATTTTACCGCGGTTGACTCGATCATGGCACAACTGAAATTCGAGGATTTGCCGGCCGATGTGGACGAACGCCAATTGGTCCGCCGCGGCACGCTGCATTTCCGGGTCAGCGGTCTGGGGCTTCCGGACCTGGTCAACGGGACGACGTATGATGAAACGGCGCTTACGGTCTTTCCGCCCAGCACGCAACTCGATTCGGGCGGTTATGTTCAAAGCGGGCATACCGGACTGCCCGGTTACATCACCTTGCTGCCGATGATACGCACCGGCCTTTATCCGTTCCGGTACGATGTCGGGGCTTCGCAGTGGTCGGCCGTCAGCGTTTATGCTTTTCAACCCGGGGACGATTCGATGTCGTTTGATCCCGAGATGACGATCGCCATGAAAAATAACGGCGACGATGCGATGGCCTCCGTGATCTTTACCGATGCGAACGGTAAGAAAGCCATTTTTGTGCTCGCTTTGACGGAAGTCATGCAAAATTTCGTGTTGGATTTCACGGATCCTCTTTACGCCGAAGCGGGCTTTGACCGAACCCAGGTTCTCCTGGTCCAGATTGAAGTGACAAAACAACTGGCGCCGAACCGCCGCGGACAAATTGATTTTCAGTTCGGCGGGGTGCAGGATGAAATTATCGTGATTGTCGGGAAGAACACGGATTCCGAGGAGGTCCAAAACATCAGCCGGCTGCTCAGCAACACCCATTACCGCATTTTCGGGACCTATGCCAGGAGTGAAGCCCCCGCGCCCGTTCAGGACGAAGAAGGGGCGGTCCAGGGAGTCGGTGTCCGCTATGATATTTCTCATCATAGCAACGATACGGCGGAATTGACTCTCTTGGATCCCACCGGCGCATTGATGAGCGTGGACAGTGACTCGCTTGTGATCTGGATGCAGGGGGAACAACTGGATGCGGCCAAACCGGGGCTTGACGGTCCCATCAGTATTTTGTTGAACCTTGTGGACGAAGGGAATGAGATGATTACGGTACTCCTCAAAGTGACCAACGATATCCGGGGATACAAAGTCGATTTGAAGACGCTCAACCCGAGATTCAAGACCGATAAAGTCAAATCCGTTAAATTCCTGGTGGATCGTCAGCACGAATCCAAGAACCGCCATGCCAAATTCAACGTTTGGGTGAAGGGTTTGATCGACGAGCTGAAAGTTCCGGACGAGGCCGCGCCGGAAGAATAATTCGCACACCGGAATTTTTTACCCGATGCCCTTTAAAATTTGTTCGACCCCTTGTTTGAAAATCTCCGTTTTGGGCAATAAACTGAGTACGACGAATGCTCCGTCCGGAAAATCATATAGATAACCCGGATGAACGACAACCCGGGTTTTCTCCAAAAGATGCAATGCCCAGTCTTCATCCGTCAGTGAGTCCGGCATCCGGAGTACGGCATTCCATCCGCCTTCCGAGTCCAGAATTTGAATGGCCGGATGCCCCCGCAAGGCTTTGCATAAAGAGCGATGGTTCTCGATGATCCTTTGGCGTATTTCCGCGTGGATGCCCTTTTGCAGTTCCAGCCACGGGCCGAGCGCGTTTTGAACCGGGGTGCTTGCGGAAAGATAGGTGTCCGAGATGATTTCCAGTCGCTCGATCGCTTGTGCTTGGATCCCGGCCGGTCCGCTGACAATCAGCCACGAAAGCTTCATTTGAGGCAATCCCAATGTCTTGGAAATACCGCCCAGGGTGAAGGTCAATACGTTTTTGTTTTGCGCGAAACTTCCGGCGGGGACAGGCCCTTCATTCAGATTGAAATCATAAAACACCTCATCGGCGATCAAAGCCGTTTCCTTCGATTCGCATAGTTGGTTGAGCATGAGATGTTCTTCGGCATTCACGTAATTGCCGGTCGGATTGTTCGGATGGACGACCAGGACGGCCCGCGGATTCGACTCATAAAATTGTCCGGCCAGTGTTTCGATATCGATTTTCCAGCCGCCGGCGCAGTGAAGCGGATAGCGGCGGATCGTGATGTCGTTGAGTCCCGCAAGATAATCCAGAAGCGGGTAACTCGGTTGCGGCGCGAGCAGGGCGTCTTGAGGGTCGGCGAGCAAACGGAATACGAAGCTGTAGGCTTCGCTGGTGTTGGCCGTAAGAAAAATTTGTTCGGGAGTCACGGTGATTCCTTTTCCCGCGTAGTAGGCGCAGAGGGCCTTGCGGCTTTCGAGAAGGCCGTGGGGAGCGGGGTCATACACGAGACTTTGCGGGCACAGCAAGGGTTTGAGCAGCTTTTCATGGAGGTATTTGAATCCGCAAAGGGTCGGATTGGATATCGTTAAATCCAGCAACGGCGCGCCTTTTTGGTGCAGCTCCGCCAAGCGTTGGGACAGAGGGTTCGGGGTGAGTGTCCAATCGGTCCGTTTTGAGAAATGCATCGGAATCATCCTTCGAAAGTTGTTGAAATTTCCAGTGTCTTTGCGGTCAAGGCCTGGATTTCCGCGGCTTCCATTTCAAGTCCGCGCTTGCGCGCGCCCTGACAGTAAATACGGGATTTCTCTTCCAGTATTTTGACCGCAGCTTTTGTTTGATCGGGTGTTAACTCCTTTGAAGAAAGCAACTTGGCCAGGGACCGGATCCGGAAGCGGTCCATGGCGGGAAATTCACGCGAACGCTGGTCGCGATGTCCGCCGTATTTGATGATGTAGGGGGTCTCGATCAGCCCGATCGGGTATTTTGCCGCGATACGCAGCCATAAATCATAGTCTTCACAGGCGGGCAGGGATTCGTCGAAGAAACCGATTTTGTCGAAGATGCTCCGGTGAAGCATGACGGCGGAAGGGCTGACGATGCAGAGTGGCAAGCACGCTTCAAAGATCCATCCGCCGTGTTTTTTATGTTTTTTCATCGGATTGACGCGCCGGCCGTTGCGGATCCAGATTTCCTCCGTTTGGCATATGAGCACGTCCGGGTTTTGCGAGAAAAATTCGAGTTGGGCTTTTAGTTTTCCGGGAAGCCATTCATCATCGGAGTCAAGGAAGGCCATCCATTCTCCGGATGCCCGTTCAATGCCGCGGTTGCGCGCGGCGGCCGGTCCCTGATTTTCGAAGGAGAAGTATTTCACGTCCGGAAATTCGTGCAGGACCATTTCTCTCGTTCCGTCTTCGGAACCGTCGTCAATGATGATGAGTTCGAAGAATACATCGGTTTGGGCCAGGACCGACCGGATGGCCGTTTTGAGCCGTTCTCGCCGGTTATAGGTCGGGATCATCACGCTGATCTTGGTCATGGTGGCCCATAATATAGCATAGAATTAGCCGACGCGGTGCGTTGACAGGACTCTTGAGGCCTCTTATACTACACCTACTTCATGCACGGAAGGCGGGTTGTCAAACGAATGAAAAAATTCACAGACCTCACGTTGGAACAATATCTCGATGAGCTTGCGAGTGCGGAGCCCGTCCCGGGAGGCGGAAGTGTTTCGGCGTATGCGGCCTCGCTGGCCATGGGGCTCTCGCAAATGGTTGCGCGCATTTCGCTTAAGCGTAAAAAGAAGGCCGGGTTAAGTCCGGAAGAGGAAAAAAAAGACGCGGAAAAACGCGCCACCATTGAAAAAATTCTCAATTCGCTTGAGACGATCAAAAAGGACGCTTTTCAAATCGTGAATCTCGATCCCCAGGTCTATCAGGAAGTGATGGCTGTTTGGGGCGATGAGAAAAAGCAGGATGACGCTCTCAAAAATTCATTTCGCTTACAGGCCGATCTTTCGCTTTTGATTGTCATGGCCAACGAATGGAATACGAACCTTGCGCATCTGGTGCAAGGTTCGATCAAGAACGATTTGTTGGTGAGCGCGGCCTTGCTGGAAGGGTCGTTCCGCGGGGCCTATCATACGGCCATGATTAATACCCGTTACATGAAAGACATTCATCAAAAACAGGTTGCGGAGAAAGCGCTCGATGAATTGAAGGTGCGCTTTGAGAAGGGGCATGGCGGTGTCCATCAAGGAAGCTAAGCTTTTGGAGGGGAAAGTCATCGCGGAGCGGATTCAAGGCGAGATCCGTCAGATGATCGAGCAATTTCTGTCGGACCACCGGGAGCGGCCGCGCCTGCGGGCCATTCAGGTCGGAGACGACGCCTCCGCCGATTGGTATTTGAGGAGCCAGGAAAAATTGGCCGTGAAACTCGGGATTGATTACGAAAAAATTCCGGCAAACCGGATCCCGAATCCCAAGGCGCTTCTCGAGGAAATCGATCGCGCGAATGAAAGCCCCGCGCACGGGGTCTTTATGACGATGCCGCTGCCACCGGGGTTCGATCCCGACGAAGCGTTGTTGCGGTTGAACCCTAAAAAAGACGTCGAAGGCATTCATCCCACCAATCTCGGATTGATCGTGTTGCGCCACGGGAAGTTGATTC
The DNA here is from genome assembly GCA_028713205.1 of Candidatus Omnitrophota bacterium. Lineage (GTDB taxonomy): Bacteria > Omnitrophota > Omnitrophia > Omnitrophales > Aquincolibacteriaceae > JAQTOZ01. Next base: position 7,522 of record JAQTOZ010000075.1, on the reverse strand, counting down.
CGCCCACGGCTTATGCGGCATTTGCTCTGATCGAATCGACCGGGATCGAATTGCGCGGCCGGAAAGCGGTTTTGATCGGACAGAGCGCCATTGTCGGCCGTCCGCTCCAGCTTTTGCTGGGTGAGAAACGCGTGATGACCGTTGTGTGCAATACCGGTACGCCGGTGGATGAAATCCGCAAAGCGATTGCGGGAAGCGATATCGTGATCGCATGTGCCGGCACTCCGCGGATGATCAAAGGCGATTGGATCCGCGAAGGCCAAATTGTCATCGATGTCGGCACGAGCGAGGTTGAGGGGCAAATGGTGGGGGATGTTGAGTTCGAAGAAGCCAGTAAGCGGGCCTCCTTTATCACACCGGTCCCGGGCGGCGTGGGTCCGCTGACGGTGACGATGCTCATGAAGAATTTGATGCATGCCTATCAGTGGCAAAAGGGCATTTAGCTTTTTTAAAATCTATCATCTTTCGGGTTGAGGTGTCTCATCGACATGCGATTGACGGTCAAAGCCATTCGGGATAAAAAGAAAAAAAGGGAGAAAGTCACTGTGCTCACGGCCTATGATTTTCCGACCGCACGGATCCTCGATGAGGAAGGTGTCGATATCGTGCTGGTGGGGGATTCGGTCGGCATGGTCCTGCTCGGATACGAGTCCACGCTGCCGGTGACGATGCGCGAGATCCTTCATCATACAAAGGCCGTTTCACGCGCCGTCCGTCATGCTTTGGTTGTGGCCGATATGCCGTTCGGTTCCTACGGACATACGGAACAGGCCTTGCGAAATGCCGGACGCCTGATCCGGGAGGGCGGTGCCGATGCCGTCAAGCTGGAAGGGTGCGTGAAAATCCAAAAACAAATCCAAGCCATCATCGATGCCGGGATCTCCGTGATGGGACATGTCGGGATGAAACCGCAGACGGCGACGCTTTTAGGCGGTTACCGGGTCCAGGGCAAAGATAAGGCACAGGCTGATGCGATTCTCGAAGAGGCCGTAATGCTGGACCGGCTTGGGGCTTTTTCGATTGTCCTGGAGTGTGTCCCCGCGGTTTTGGCGGATAAAATCACCCGCAAAGTCAAATGTCCGACGATCGGCATCGGAGCGGGCTCCAAGACCGACGGCCAGGTCTTGGTCTTGCAGGATATGCTCGGATTTCAGAGTAATGTCCGGCCGAAGTTCGTGCGCCGTTATGCCTCCCTGGACAAAGAAATCCGGAAGGCTGTTTCGAATTATCGCGAAGATATACTCAGCGGACGATTTCCGTCCAAAGAAGAAAGCTACTAACATGGCACAGCGCGTGCTGATTGCGGACAAAGACCAAGCGGTGTTGGAACTGGTTGCCGCGCGATTGATCCCGCGAAACTATGAGGTCCTGGCATTCGACCAAAGCGAAGAAGTCCTTCGTTGTTTGAATCGCGAACGCGTCGATCTCATCATCTTGTCGACAGAAATGGAAAGAGTGGGCGGGAAGCATCTGGTCGAAAAAATCCGCGACAAACACCATATGAGCGTCATCCCGATTCTCATGCTTGCCAAAGAGGATGAAATCGCGGAGCTGATCTTGAGCTATGAGCGCGGTTTTGATGATTTCCTCATCAAACCTTTCAGTCCGCTGGCCTTTCAGTTGCGCGTGGCCTTGAATATCGGCCGGATGCGGGTGCGGGCTGAAGCCAATGCGTTGACCCAATTGCCGGGCAATATTGCCATTGAAAAGGCGATCCGGTCTAAAATTCAACGGGACGAAAAATTTTCGGTGCTCTATATCGACGTCAATCACTTTAAGTCTTTTAATGATTGCTACGGGTTTGAGAAAGGCGATAACGTCATCCGCCAAACGGCCAAGCTTTTGCTCCAGATCAAAGACAAACTTTGTCCGAACATGGATTGTTTCATCGGACATATCGGCGGGGATGATTTTGTGGTGGTCCTGGACCCTAAAGATGAGGAAAAATTTGCTTACGGTTTTATCACCGAATTCGACCGGATTATTCCGACTTACTATGCGGAAGAGGACCAGAAAAACGGTTTTATCCGCGTCAAAAACAGGCGCGGGAAACCGCAGACCTTTCCGCTCATGTCCTGTTCGGTGGCGGCGGTGACGAATTTGCATCGTCGCTATCAAAGTCTCGGAGAAATTTCGCAAGATGTGTCCGAGGTGAAAAGTTTTCTCAAGTCCCAGTCGCAACCCGGCAGCCATTATCTGAGGGACCGGCGGGCGGCACCGATCAAACAAATCGATCAGGCCGTCGAACTCTTGGCGACGAAGACATCCAAAAGGAAGAAAGACGGTCTTGTCGAGCCGTTGGGGAAAATTTTGCTGAATGCCGGATTGATTTCCGAAAGCGATCTGTCGCGTGCCATTAAAAAACATATGCTCACCGGCCAGCGATTGGGGCAGACGCTCATCGCCATGAATCTCGTCAAGAGCGAAGATGTGGGGCGAATGCTCGAGAAGAAATTAAACGTACCGTATATCAGCCTCAGGCATTTTACGCCGTCGCGCGAGACCCTCCGGCTTTTTACGATTGAATTTATGAAAACCCACCGGGTGATTCCTTTGGAAACGATCCACAACAATCTCAAGCTGGCCATGTGTGATCCGTTTGATTTAAAGGCCGCCGATACCATTGAACGCATCAGCGGCCTGAAACCGATCCCTTGTCTGGCCCTCGAGGATGAGTTCGAAGAATTTCTGGAGACCCACATCCAAGAATTCGAACACGAGCAGGTTGCCGGATAATCAGCGGCTGATTTTAGCGGAGGATCACAAGCGCTAAATTACAAAGTCAAAGCCCATCTTGTTATTCCAAGCGCTAAATTTTCTTGCTTCTTTAGAATAGTTCATAAAACCGATTGCTTCAGCCTAATATCTATTCTCTCGCAAGTGCCCTTTTATTTTGTGTCTCAATGATCATAACTTGTTTATTTACAGCAACTTAGCTGCGCTATATCTTGATATGTCCCTGAGTTTGTAAATGCCTGGGCCGGTGGATATACTTTAAGCAGAATTGGGTAGAGGAACTTATAATAAATCTTTAAAAAGGCGGATGCACATGGTAGCACCTGGAGAGATATTTTCCATCTTGTTGGTGGAAGATAATTTGGAGGATTTAGTCCTATTCAAGAAAAGTCTCGAACAAGACCGCCGGTTCCCATCCCGTGTTGATTCTGCCGAAACCATTGCTGAGGCGATTGAAAAAATAAAACGAAATAGCTATCACCTTGTGCTGGCCGAAGGCAAGCTTCAGGAGCAAAACGGCCTCGATCTTCTTCACGAAATGCAAGAGGCCCATGTGGATTTGCCGTTTGTGCTCATGACCTCGATTCGCGACGATCGTCTTGTGCGCGAAGCCATGAACCAGGGGGTCGCTGACCTGATCATCAAAAGCGAAAGCCAGTTTCAGTTCCTCGCGGCCAAGCTAAGGGAATCCTATCAGAAATTTTACCAAAAACGTTCCAGGGCAGACCCCGAGGAGAACCCCGAAAAGGCGGAGGATGCGAAATCTTCCTTCGATGATGTGGAAGAACTGCCGGAGAGGCCGTCTCTCAACGGCGAATATGCCGCACCGGCCATCCGTGATGAACTGACGGGTGTCTTCAACCACGGTTATATCCATGATCGTATTGTCCGCGAATTTTCACGTGCCTCGCGTTACAGCTATCCGCTTTCTTGTCTGATGGTGGATATCGATCATTTTAAAACCATCAACGAACAAAAAGGGTACCGTTCCGGCGATATGCTCCTGAGAGAATTCGCGCGGCTCATTTTTGAAAGTTGCCGGTTGAGTGATTTGGTCGGACGCTACGGCGGTTCGGAATTTCTCGTGCTTCTGCCGCATATCAGTTATGAGGGGGCGCAGGAGCTGGCGAAGCGTGTCCGGACAACCTTCGCGGAACACGTCTTTCTTTCCGGTACGGAGGATATCAAGATTACCATCAGCATCGGTATCTCGTCTTTCCCTGAGGATGCGATGAGCCGGCGGGCCGATTTGATCAATTATTCGCGCCGGGCGCTTTTGCATGCGAAGGCTACCGGCCGTAACCGATCGATCTTGTTCCGGGACATGGCCCCGGTTGTCGAGGCCAAGATGCCGAAACTTGAGATCAGCGAGAAAAAAGTTTCCGGTTTCCAGCGGCGCATTACCGAAGTCGCCGACAGTGCCCGGCGGGAATGCCTGAAAGTTTCGACGGACCTGATTCATACGCTCGAAAGCAAAGACCGTTTCACAGCAGGCCATGGGACCAACTGTGCGGCGTATGCCAGACAGGTGGCGGATGTCATGGGGCTTTCCATCGAGGAGGTGGAAGTGATCCAGAATGCGGCGCTTTTGCATGATATCGGCAAGATCTGTATCCCGGATGCGATCCTGCTGAAGCCCGCCAAATTGACATTCAACGAGTACGAAATCATGAAACAGCATGCCTATTACGGATATAAAATCTTAACGCCCATCAAGTCCCTGCGCGAAGAGGCGTTGATCATTTTGCATCATCACGAATGGTTTAACGGTACCGGTTATCCTTGCCATTTGTCCGGGGAAGAAATCCCCCTCGGCGCACGAATCATCGGTGTGATCGATGCCTATGACACGATGCGTATGTCCGGCGGCCGTTACCGGAAGACGATTTCAGTTGAGGATGCCGTGATCGAGCTTGTGAATATGTCGGGGGCGCAGTTCGATCCCAACGTCGTCAAATATTTTATCGCGGCCCTCAAGATGCGCCGGGATCTTTCGACTGATTGTTATGATAAGGAGCTGCTGGAGCGCAATATCAAAGAGGCCGCTCATAAAAAGATGCCGGCTTAAACCTCCGGGACAGGCCCGCGGAATATCATTTCTAAAAGAACATTGATTCTGTCACAAACCGTCATTTACGGATCCGCTCTGCCAGCGGTCCCTGCGTGGACTCTGTAGCTAAAATGGGGTCCTTTGTTGTTAAAGCTAAGAGGCGTTTCGCTCAAATGCTCCGGCTTCTGGAAAACTAAGCCCGGCTCGGGTGAGGAGACCTCCGTCATTTCCGCCAAAAAGACGGACGAGACTCGTCCACAAAGCTTTTTGCGACGGACTTCGCCGCGCTTTGTGGCGAGCCGCAATGAGACGAGCCGGATTGCCGAATTGGATTCGCATCACTACCATTCTAAGCAGATGGCGGATGGGAAACCGCGGCCCCGCAGGGGAATGCGGAGGGACCCATACGACAGATGCCGTAGAATGGTTGCAAGGAATCCACTGAGGCAAGAGGTCGTCTCATTGCGGCTGCCGGTTTCCTTCACCCGATCCGGGCAAGTTTTCAAGCGAAGCCTTCGCAATTCGCTCACCGCATCTTAGCTTTAACGAACGAAAGGGCACAATTTTAGTTGCACAGACCTTGCGGGACAGGCCCATAATAGTTCTTGAGATTGGCGATATTCATCGCCATAATATCGCGTTCATGTAACCGGTTCCCCTGAAAAGATAGAAAAATGGGATTAGAGACATTTCCAGAGATTGAGAGTTTTCAGAAACTTCCCCGGCAAGTCATTGTCAAGGGAGGGGGCTCGCGTTTTAGCTCCGGCGAAGGGGCCGAATTGCGAGGTATCGTCATCAATAACATCGGTCATGCCATCCGCGATCTCAAAGTCAATCTGGTCATTTTCAACGATTATAAGATCCCGGTCCTCAACACAAGCACCGTCCCTGATTCGGAAATGCTGCCGCAGGGGGCGATCGCGAATTTCACTTTCAGGATCGAGGATTATTCGCAGGAAATTACGGATTATTATCTCTACGCCAATTGGCGTTTCGATGATCGCGAATAGAAAACCCGCCTTGGATACATTATCGTAAAGCCAAGTCTGGCCAAATGATAACAATGCTAGCTGATGAGCGCATAAGAACTTAAATGTTATTAAACAACTTTATAAAGTTTGACATATTTAAGACAGTCATGTAAAGTTTTAATAGCCAAGAGGACGCTATACAGAAGGGTAAAATTTAGGAAAACCTATGATGAAGAACAAAGTATGTTCAAAACGCCTATGGATGTTGGTGTATGGTCTTTGTTTTATCGTTTCTTTGCCCAGCGGATTGATCCTTGCCGATGAACCGATCGGTGTTGGTAGAACCGAGGATGGTAAATTTATACCGACAATCGCTTATGATCCGGCAAAACAAGGAACTGAAAAACCTGTTTTGACAAATATTCCCGAATTGACCGATCCATCCGGATGTTTGACCCCGGTTGAAAAGCCCGCTGTGATTGAAAGTCAACCCATGTTGACGGCTGCCGAAAAGCAATCGGTGGAAACTCTTTATGCGAATCTCGATGAAAAACGTGTGGCCTATCTTTCCGTCGAGGAAACCATTTTAATGCGTGCCACAGAAGCGGCTGATGTCAACAACGATGGTACGATTAATGCAATAGACCTTTTCATGTTACAAGAACGATTGATGCAGGAGTCGACCGCATCTCAAACGGCGCAAGATCGCTCTCGTATGGATATCGATCTGGACGGGGAATTGACGGTGAAGGATTTGGATTTGATTCATCGTGCGATTGATTCTCAAGAGAGATATGTGCCCGATGCGAATGGAAAAGTTACGATCGACGGGCAAGATTGGTACATCCAAGATAGGCAGAGAGAGATAGCCGAACAAGAAAAACGGCGCAAGGAACTCGAGAAGGCCTTTTGGGATATAGGACAACAGCCCGGAAATCTCAATGGGGATGACAAGCTTGATGATTATGATTTGAGAGAGGCGATAGAGCGGAAAAAGGCAGAAGAGGATGCAGAATCCCATGCCCGAGGCACCGAAATGGAGCAACCTGCGGGTCCGGATGAGCTGTTTTGGGTCGGAGTTGTTGTCCCCGGCAGTCCGCTGTCGCCCGGATATCCCTCGCCAATGGCCGATAACTATCTCAGTCCGTTTGATGATTCACATTCCGACGACCAGGAATTGATGCCGGTGTCTTACACGAAAACGCCCGTCAATGCGGGCGCCGGCAGTAATTCGATTTTTGCGAATTGGTTAAACCAATTAGACGGTGAAAATAACGCCCCTTTTGGACAACAGCAGTTTATGCTTGCCACCGGGGTGCGGAATGATTCGCCCACGTTGTGGCAGCTCTTGGAGATTTTCATCGATAATCTCAGGGAATTATTGGCCAAGAAAAATTCTGAAAGCAGCTATAAACAAGATGCCGGTTTGCTGGGGGCGTTGCAGACGGATCAAAAGATTGTGTTTTCATCCAATGCTCTCGAGTTGACTTATGGTTATATCAATGAGTTTAATAGCCATAGCAAACGTCGTGCGAACGCCAATTCCAATGTGGTTGTTGTCAGCCCGGCCTTGTTGGCGCTTTGGGCGGTCCTCAACGAATCCAATCAAGAACACCCCTTCCAGAGAGTCCTGGATTTGTGGCGCGTCGGTCCCGAGGGAGTCAAGGCGTTATATGTGGCGCAAGCCAGGATTGATGACCTCAACCAACGGGTTAAAGCACGAAAAGGTTTTATCCGATACAACAATGAAAGAAGAGCTTTCAAT
>JAQTOZ010000074.1 GCA_028713205.1 Candidatus Omnitrophota bacterium | reverse complement strand
CCACTGCGGCTCCAGTGCAAGCCCTTTGACAAAGCGATGCGATGAGCTTAATACCGAAGAGGCCTTTGACCTGATTGATCAGCTAAAAGAAATCAAGACCGATCGGATCATTCTTTCCGGAGGCGAACCGTTTCTCAGAAAAGATTGGGAAGCGATTGTGACCCATATCGTCGCGTGTGATATCGTCCCCGGGTATATCAGCAACGGTTTCCTATTCGACGAAGATAAGGCCAAGAAACTAAAACGGTTGAATCGTTCCGATTTGCATGTCGGCGTCAGTGTCGATGGCGATGAGGAGACGCATGATTATATTCGGCAAACCAAAGGGTCGTTCAAAAAGGCGATGCGGGCGCTTGAGATTTTACGTGAGCAAGGGATCTACGCGTCGGTTGTGACCCAGGTCAATATGCTTAACTTTAAACTTTTGCCGAAAATAAGAGACGCTATTTTTGCGCGCTGTATTTACAACTGGCAAATACAATTGGCGACGCCGTGGGGGCGGTTGGCGGAGAATCCCGAACTCCTTTTGACGCCCAAGGATTACTTGGAGCTGGTAAGGTTTATTGTCGAACACCGTAAAATTTTCAGGGAAAAAGTCACCGGGGCCGATGATATCGGTTATTACACGGAGCTTGAAAATTATATCCGGCCGAATACCGAATGGGCGGGATGCCATGCCGGCTTGCGGTGTTTGGGCGTCACCAGCAACGGCGGGATTACGGGTTGTCTGTCTTTGCAGGAACCGCAATTCATCGAAGGGAATATTCGCAAGGAGCGGTTGACGGATATTTGGTATGACCCGAACCGGTTTTCGTACAACCGGAGTTTTAAGGAGGAATATCTGGAAGGATACTGCCGGGAATGTCCGCATCGCATGAAATGCCGGGGCGGATGCAAAAATACCTCCTTTGCTTATTCGCGGACGCCCTATAACAATTATTATTGCTGTTTCCGTATCATGCTCGGCAAAGAAGCCCCCACTGTTCAGGAGATGATGAAGAACAGATCCTCGGGCGGCGGATGTTATCATCCCTGATTGAACGTTCAGTTCCTCAGACAAGTTTCCGATAATCGCAAAAAGCCCTTTCAGCCATAGTCTATCGATTCAACAAGGTGCGGACCGGACCACATTGGAAACAATAACCATTGCCATTGTCGGATCAGAAAACGAAGCCCACACCCTTCACATGAAAGATCTTTTACACGAGAAGGGTGCTCGGGTTATTGTCATCGACACCCTTCAATATCCCGAACACGCTTGCTTGAGCTTGGAGCAGGGGGCCGCGGACTATAACGGAATTGCGTTGTCCGGTGTAAACGCCTTTTATGTGCGCACCGTATTTTACCGCTATCCGCCCTATGATTTGGAAGCCCGGGACCGGCAAACGGAGGTGGACCGCGATAATTGGTATGTGGAATATGCGGCCGAGCGTGAGAGGCAATCTCATTTGGCCTCCTGGTTGTGCATCGAAGCGGCGAAGGGCAAACCGGTCATAAACCCCATTGATTCCTTCGATATGCATTATCTAAAACCGTATCAAATCGATCTTTTGCGAAGAAATGAGATCCCGGTGCCGATGACCTTGGTGACAAACGATCAAGAAGCATTGCGGACATTCGCGAAACGGTTTAAGAAGGTCGTGTATAAACCTTTGTCGGGCGGTGCCCCTTGTCAAGAGCTCGTACCCGGGGATTTATCGGAGGAGCGGCTGGAGCGTTTGCATGCGGCACCGGTTTTATTTCAGGAGTACATCGAGGGCGAAAATATCCGTGTTTATGTGATGGGGGCCAAGGTCGTTTCGAGCCATCGCATTCAATCGATGGCGGTGGATTATCGCGGACACGAAGAGGGCTATACCCGCGTGGATTTACCGGAACCGGTGAAGCAGATGTGCCTGACGGCCGTCCGGGTTTGCCGGATGAAATTCAGCGGGATTGATTTGATCAAAACGAAAACGGGAAAATATGTTTTTTTGGAATGCAATCCCTCGCCGATGTTTCTGGGGATTGTTCAGGCGACAGGAGAACCCCTGGACCGGTATTTTGCGGATTATCTCCTGGAGACGGCAAGAGGACGGGCATGAGCGATCAAACCGATCAATGCCTATTGTGTCGAAGGGCGGTGCATTTTCTGCATTTTGAATACGGTGGGCTTGATGAGCGTACTTTTTGGATCGCGAATTCCCGCAGTCAAATTATCAGGATCGACCGGTTTACTTTAAATGTCCTTTTGGATTTGAATGCGGGCAAATCGATGGAGGAGGTTGCTCACAAGTATCATTTGACCGCAAACGAAATTATGGACACTTACAGAAACCTTGAACAAAAAGGGTTTGTGGTTGCCGAACACACGGGGAAGATCAAGCGGCACTACCCCGAAGAGGATATCGAGATGGCGCCGTATTTGCTGGTCGCCTTGATCATGGCGGTCGGCCAATTGGTTTACTTTACTTACACGGCCAAAACCATCTTGATGAACCGGTTGAGCGAAGGGGTTTTGATTGCACTCATTGCGACCTTGGCGATTTTTGCCCATGAGTTTGGGCATTACATTTTTTGTCTGAAATATGGGCATGTCCGCCCGCGGATGAAATTTGCGTTTGCAAGGATATTTCCCATCGTTTATGTCGATACCGACGTGGCTTGGCGGTTAACCAAACAACGGCGGATGATGATCAACCTGGGCGGGGTATTCTTTGATTTGATGGTCAACACCCTGGCGGTGATTCTCGCCGTGTTACACCCCTCGCTGGAATATTACGTGACGCCTTTTCTCTTGACCCAGTACAGCCGGATTTCTGTTTTGTTTAACCCTTTGCTGAAAGGCGACGGTTACTGGGTCCTGTCTGATCTCTTGGGTATTGTGAATATGGAAAAACAGGGAGTGGATGCGCTGAAACAAGGGAAGCTCAATCTTTTTTCTGTCTACGGGATTGTGACCGTGATTTTTTCGCTGCTGGGATTTGTGGGGATGTTTTGGTTTTTCTATAATTTGGCAAGACCGCCGGTTGAACGGTTTGTCGTACCGCTTTTCCGTTGACCGCACCCCACCGGACGCCGTCCGGTGGCTAACGAAGGAGGAGATTTATGGAAATTATCAAATCGCTGAATCTTTTGGGTTTTGGTATTTTGGGTCTGGTTTTGTTTCTGATGGTGTTTACCTTCAAAATTATCAATCAGTATGAAAGAGCTGTTTTTTTCAGGCTCGGTAAGTATAAAAAAGTCAAGGGGCAGGGTTTGATTTTCGTCATGCCGCTCATCGATAAAATCGTGAAAGTTGATATTCGCATCAATTCGATCGATGTCCCCAAACAGGAACTCATTACGGGGGACAACGTTTCGGTGGTCGTGGATGCGGTCGTCTATTACAAAGTAGAGGACCCCCAGAAAGCCGTCATTGATGTCAACAATGTGATTGAGGCCTCTTTCCTTATTGCGCAGACCACCTTGAGACATGTCATCGGCCAGGTGGAACTTGATACCTTGCTGGCGCATCAGGCGGAGATTAATCAAAAGCTCAAAGAGATTTTGGACGGCCATACGCTGTCCTGGGGGATCCGCGTTGTGGCCGTGGAGATTAAGGAACTTTCGCTTCCGGAATCGATGAAACGCGCGATGGCGCGTCAGGCGGAAGCGGAACGGGAGCGACGCTCTAAAGTGATTATTGCCGAGGGGGAATTCCAGGCCGCGGAAAAATTGCGGCAGGCCGGCGAAATTCTGGGCGACCCGAAAATCGGCGTCCAGCTGCGTTACTTCCAGACTTTAGCGGAGATTTCCGTCGATAAGAATTCTACGATCCTGTTTCCGGTACCCATTGATGCGATCCCGGGTTTGCTGAAGAAATGAATTTGGGCCGGACGGCGTCCGGTTATCAAGAAATTCCCGAATATTCCGATACTTCACTTTAACAGAGGGCAATGATACAATAACGCGTTTTGCAATTTTAACTCTAGGGAGGATCCTACGTTATGAAGAAAATGATAGTGCTGTTGTTGATTCCGTTTATGGTTTTAACCGTTTGTGCGAGTCCTGCGATGGCCGCTTCGACCGGTTTGAAAGAGGGGGCCGCATCCCTGTTGGTGCCCGGTTGGGGGCAGTATCTCAACGGTGAATTCAGCGATGAACAGGGAGGACGCATCAAATCCGGCATTATGGTCGCCATTGAAATTGCGGCGATTGTCACGACGGCCGTCGTCGGCGGCGTTGCCGGATGGCCGGTGGTTTGGGTTGGTATCGGGCTTTTTATTGCCAACCACGCGTGGAGCGCGATCGATGCGTTCGTGTGCGCGGAACAAGAACCGGGTGTGGCGCTCGGGACGAAAGCGCCGAGCGAGAAGGCGAGTCAGATATAAACGTCGGTAACTGTTTGAACGTGAAGGACCTCAGGATTGTCTGTCCCGTACTTTTTTTTGTGTGCCTGGCGGCAGGCCTGACCTCTTCCGCGCACGCATCGCTGGAAGAGAAAATTCAGAAACTGCCGAGCAAAAGTTTTTGCGTGAATGCGGATATCGAGACGACATGGCAGACATTGACTGAGGTCCTTCATGATATGGAAATCGTTCCTAGCCTTGCCGACAAATCCCACTGGACCCTTACCTCCGTTTTTGTGCTTGCCGAATTCTCCCAGCTCAGAAAGATTTCTCGGAATGCGCGTTTCCTGGCGAAAGGCCGGTTTACGGTCAAGATCCGGCTGGAAGAAGTAACGCCTGCCTTTACCGAGATGCATGTCACCATGCAAATCCGGCAAAATAAGCTGACCAAAAAAGAACGCTTGCTGAAAAGCCGCGGGACATTTGAAAAGCTGCTGGCGTTTCGCGTGAATCAGCGCGCGATCGGCAAGCAATTTCCCTGGCTTTATGAAATCCGTCTGGGGATGATGCTCGTCCCCGACCTTGAAAAAACCCGTTATCATATCGACCATGTGGAGGCCGAATCGCCGGCCGGTGAAGCCGGATTCCGCGACGGGGATGTGTTGATGCAGATTGACGGCCGGTCGGTGACGATACGCGGCGAACTTTTCGATATTCTCAGCCCGGTCACGGAAGCGAGACAAATGGAATTTGTCGTGCTGCGCAAAGAAGTCGAAAAGAGAATCCCGGTCTGGATCGTTCGAATCGGAGAAAAACCGGCCAAGTTGGGAATGTCTCTCAAATGGGTCGTGTCGAAGGATAAATTTATGGTGGCCGATATCGGTTCCCATTCGCGCGCGAGCCATGCGGGCCTTTGCTTGGGGGATTTCATGATCGAGAAAGACGGCATTTCGTTGACGAACTGGACCAATTACTATCGCGCGCTTGCGGGAACGTCGGATTCCAAACCCGTGCAGGTCAAGGTCCTGCGCGGGACACAAGTGCTTTCTCTTACGATCCCGCCCCTGGCGCCGGCAATTATCCCGGAAGTTTCCGCGATTCCTGCCGCATGAAACTTTATCTGGTCCGCCACGGGGAAGCCGTCGGCGAAACGGTCCATCCCGAAAGGCCGTTGAGCGAACGCGGACGCGAGGATTCGAAAATAATGGGTATGATCTTGAAAAGCCAACAGGTTACCATAACCCATGTCTGGCATAGCGGCAAAAAGCGCGCGATCGAAACGGCCGAAATTATTGCGGACATCCTGGGAATACGGAATCTTTGCGAGCAACGGGCCGGACTTCATCCCAATGACCCGGTTCAGGATACGGCGCGGGAAATCAAAACCATGGGAGCGGCTGACGACGGTGAGGCGATCATGATCGTCGGGCATATCCCGTTTCTTCCGCGATTGGCGTCCGTGCTCTTGACCGGGAAAGACAACTTGGGTTTTATCCGGTTCGAGACAGCGGGGGTCGCTTGTCTGGACAGTTTTCAAGGCGGGGATTGGCAAATCGAACAGGTTTTGACGCCGCGCAGTCTACCGCTCGAATAAAAATTGAAAACACATTTTTCCTGTTTTTACCTAAAAGGGATCGAGGATGAATGGATTAATGCTTATCTGGCTTGTCTTCGGGGGAGCGGCGCTGATTGCCGCAATTTTTTTCATGATCATGTTTAAAGACAAGGACAAGGATAAAGACAGATAAGAGTTCCCTTTCCTCCGGTTCACCGGAGATGAAAGTTCCCGTTTCGGGGGAATCCTTCTTTCTGGCTTTTAGGCACGCCACGGTCCAAAAAAATGATAAAACCCAAACGATATGCCATCGACGAAAAAGAAATCGTCGACAAACACTTCGCCCTTCTGAACAAACTCCTCCAGCAGGAGGAAAAATCGGACGGGGCGCGTTTCAAGTCCGAGGTCCTGGATAAGGCACCTGAAGATCAGGAGCGGGGAGGGAAGGCGCTTTTTCGCCTCGTGCTCGTCGAATCTCATTTCAATCCCTCCGGTCAAAGGCTTTTGAGCTTTTCACTGCAAAGCGGCCGGTGGCTGCCGCGGTATTCCCTGCAGGTCGGTGATGTCGTGCGGCTCTCGGGCTTCCAGACGCCGCAAACCGAATGTCCGGTCGGTACGGTGTATGAAAAAAACCGCTTAAAAATTACCGTCGCTTTTTCGACACACTTGCCGGGCTGGGTCGGACACGAGCAAACGTACAATTTGAACGTGGCGCAGAACCGGACCACCTATGACCGCATGTACGAAGCTGTCCGGGAAGTGGGGCATGCGCGGCATTCGCGGCTTTCTTATATCCGCGACGTGAGCCTGGGACTCCGGAAAGTGCGTTTTCGCGATCCCGTCCGGCCCGAGCAGATCGAATTCTTCGACCAGAGCCTCAATGAGCATCAACGCAAGGCTGTTTGCATGGCCATGGAAGCCGACGATACGATGGTGATTCACGGACCGCCGGGGACGGGCAAGACGCGCGTGCTCGTCGAGGTGATACGGCAGGCGCGCAAAAAGGACGAATCGGTTTTGGTCTCCGCGCCGAGCAATGCCGCTTGCGATCATTTGGTGGATTGTCTCGTGGCCGCGGGCGTTCCGGTGACCCGGCTCGGGAACCCGGCGCGCGTTACGGAGGCCATTCGCGAGCACACTTTGAGTTTCCAATTGGCGCGCCATCCTTTTGCGAAAATGATCGAGGAACATGAATTTCGCCTCGAACAGCTGGCCCGTCAAAAAGAACGCCGCCAGGACCGGCGCGTCATGTCCTGGGAAGAAAAGGGCGCGATGCGTGACGAGGTCCGCGCAATCCGGGACGATATCCGCAATTTGAAGGCCCAGATCTTCAGCCAGGTCTGGAACGTTTCGGATGTGGTGGTCGCGACGCACACGGTTTGCGGGGACGCGATACTCAAGAGCAGGACCTTTGATTGGGTGATCATCGATGAAGCCACGCAGGGGATCGAACCCAGTACGTGGATTCCTGCCTCGCGTTTGGGGCGGCTGATCCTGGCGGGGGACCACTGCCAGCTTCCGCCGACGGTTCTTTCTCCGCGGACGGGTCCCATGAGCCTGCATGTCACGCTTTTCGAAAGGATGCATCGGGCGCTGGGGGCGGAATCCAAGATCCGGCTCGAAATCCAGTATCGCATGAATGAAAAAATCATGGCCTTTGCCTCGCAAGAGTTTTACGAAGGACGTCTCGTCGCCGATCCGGGGATCCGCGACCGGCTGCTTACCGATTTGGCGGGAGTCCAAAACAATCCGGAAACTGTTTCGCCCATTGTCTTTTTAGACACGGCCGGTCTGGGGTATGAGGAAAAGCCCGAAGCCGGGACCGGCAGCCGTTTCAATGCGGAAGAGGCAAATCTTGTCCTCAAAGAGTTTCAGCTGCTGCTGGAGGCGGGAGTCCCGGCGGGAGAAATTGCAATCATCAGTCCTTACAGCGCCCAGGTGAAACTCCTGTCCAATTTGTTGACGGAAAAGGAAGAAGGACCGGAGAAGGTTGACGGTCCCGAAATCGACAGCATCGATGCTTTTCAAGGCCGTGAAAAAGAAGTTGTGATTGTTTCTCTGGTCCGCTCCAATCTGACCGGTCAGTTGGGATTTCTCACGGACACGCGCCGTATGAATGTGGCCATGACGCGCGCGCGCCGCAAGCTGATTGTGATCGGCGACAGCGCCACCATTTCGAGCCTGCCTTTTTACACCGACTTTATCCGCTACGTCGAGTCCGTCCGGGGCTATCGCAGTGCCTGGGAATATGTGCAGTAGAGTTAGACCCAAGACGCAAGACCCAAGACACCAGAAAGGGTACGGAGCAGGAGTCAAGGGGCAAGGGGAAAGAACGTATCGCGTCCGCCTGCTCGCCTCGCTGAAGCTCGGCGAAGAGGGCCCGGCAGGCAGGTGTAGCGTACAGCGTTCAGCAACTCGGGAAGCTGTACGGAAACTTCAAGTTTCCGACAGCGTAGTGCTAGCACATCGGTGCGAGCGCTCTACGCTGCACGCTATTCGCTAAAACCTTAAAAATACCCCGATAATCCCGCAAGTGCTTTTAGTCTCCTGCTAAGGTTTGTTAGCGGTTGTTAGATCACGAATCCCCCTCATTTGTACCTTCCAAAGTCAGGTGTTAAACTTTCGATAACTTATTTCACCTCGTTGACATACGTGAAGTTTCCTTCATCAAATGTTGAAAAAATCCGAGGGGGAAATTTTAACACTTTTTCTTCGCCCTATAAGAACCTATGGGATATAGAAGTCGTCGAATCATAGCCTTGTGCACGGTCGTCGCTTTCGTCGCGACTCAGCTTGGATTTCCCACGCAAGCTCGTGGCGCGGTGTCTGCCACCGTTCGAATGCCCGGCGCGGTCTCTTCCGCGTTTCAACTCGAACTTCCGCCGGAACTAGGGACCGTTGAGACGGTTTTCTCAGGCCATGGGCCCACACTCATCCACATCCAAACCGTCCACGGAAACTACGAAGCCCAGAAAAAAATTCAGGCCATCCTGGCTTACTTGAAGCAAGCGTACGGGATCAAGCTGTTGATGGTCGAAGGCAGCGCATTTAAACTCGATCCCAAACTTGCGAGATTTTTCCCGAAGCGTATGGCCCTGACCATGGAAGTCCTGGATGAACTGGCCAAGCGTTCCTTGGCCAAAGGCGCTGAATTATTTCTGGCCCAGTCCCCGGATGTCCAAGCCTATGGTATCGAAGATCTCCGCGCTTACGTCGAAAACGGCAAGGCCTTCCGGGCCGTCCTGGCCCAAAGGGAAAAAACAGCGCAATTCCTGACGGACATGGACCAACAAATCGAACGGGTATCGGCTCATTATCTCGGCAAGGAACTCAGGACCTTTTTGAAACGTGTGGAGGATGCGGAGGCGGGGCGTATTCCTCTGGGGGATTGGCTCACAGCCCTCGGGGACGAAGCCCGCAAGAATTTAAAAGTCGATTTTGACGATCCGGCCTGCCAAATCGATTGGCCGGCATTGTTCCGGTTCTTCCGCTTGAAGAAATTCGCGGCGAAACTTGATCTCAAGGCATTCTCCCGTGAGCGAGAAAGCTTCCTCAAGGAACTCCGGCGATACACGGCCTTGACTCCAAACGCCATGGTCGGCGATGACATTGCGAATTCCTCCGCCAATCCGTACGAACCCATCCGGAAGATGTTGACCCAGCCACTTTCGGAACACAAACTGCCTGATCCAGAAACGGGACTTTTGTTCGAGCACATGGCCACCGTGTTGCCGCGGGATTTTAATTACGGGGTTTATCCGAATATCATGCTTTTCATCGGACATTTGATTTTGCAAAGTGAACTCAAGGCGGAAGATTTAAGCGCGGAAGAAAGCCTCCTGACGGAGAAGATCGCCGCAAGGCTTGCTGCGACGGAAGCGGCGAAGAAGATTGTCGCCCTGCTGAAAAATTACCGCCTTCTGCAAAGGCTTTTTGCGCTTGAGCTGACGCCGCAGGATTACCGTGAAATCGGCGAATTGGGCAGCGATGTCCGTCCGGGCCAAATGGCGGAGTCTTTTTTGGGAATGACCGCGAAAGGCCGGATCAAGGATGTCCGTTTTGAGCATATCCGGGAAATCGAGGGCCTCTTCAGCACGGCGAATAAGTTTTACCGTCTCGCGGGTGAACGGGACAACTACATGCTTGAAAATATCAGCAAACATTTTCAGGCAGACGGCGCCCAAAAGGCGGTCGTCATCACCGGAGGATTTCACGCCGGGCCGTTCAAGGAATTCTTCAAGCAGAAAGGATGCAATTACGCGCTTATTTCTCCCAGGATTTCCACGTTCGACGGCCGCGATGCTTATGTGAAGACTCTTTTGGAGACCTATGCGGCCCCGTCCGCCGGTCCGGCGGTCGCGACTTACGAAGATGTTTACCATTGCACGACGCCGGCGGCCGGGCTTCTTGAAGAAGCGCGCGATCCCCGGATGATTGCCGTGCGCATCGGTCGTGTCGTCCGCGATACCCTGCATCGCCGCGAACCGCGTTACGATGAAGCCCAGCTTCGCCGCGAGATCGAGTCTGTCGAATATTTCCGGCAGGTTGGGACCCGCTCGGAGACGCGCCGGTTCAGTCGGGAGGATTGCGTGGGATTTATCCAAAGCGCCAATGAACTTACGGACGAAGGAGTCGGCCAGGCATCCTGGCCCCATCAGCGTGCGGTTGAGGCGATGAAACAACAAACTCCCGAAGGACGGCTCGAGGTTTTGAAGAAAATTGTCCGGGATATCCGTGTCGGCCTGGATTTTCGCGGCTATTATGTGCTGCAAAGAATTTTTATGAAGACGGAGAAACCAGATCTCTTAACCCGGGTTTCTTTTAAAGAATTTGAGCCTGAATTTATCATGCAGGGGCTCGAACATTCGTATTTTGCCGTGCGCGCTTGGTTTGCGAAACAGCTGATCCTGCGCATTCGAAAAGATGCTTCCTGGCGCGAGAAGTTCGCACCGCTTCAGGATGAAATCAGAGCAAGGATCGCGGTTGAACCGGATTTTGCCGCCAAAAGAGATATGGCCAACGTTCTGATGTTCTTGGGCGATACGCAAACGGCGGTAGCGGTTTTGAAAGAGCAATGGAAAAACGGATACAACCTCGAATTGTTCGATGAGTTGCCGGACCGGAAGTTTTTGCTCGAACCCTATTTGGAAATCGAGCAGGAACTGAGTATGAAAGAAGATGGCTTTGCTCCCTTCCAGACACTCTTTATCGGAAAGATTTTGAAAGAGCATCCGGAAGAAGAAGCAAATGTCCTGCGGAGGTACAGCGAAGGTAGGCGCGTGATCAATTCCGTTCAGGCTTTCGGGAGTTGGGCGGCCCGCGCACATCCGGGACAAGTTGCGTTGATCAAAAAGCTCAGTGGCGATGAAATTTTAAGAATCATTGACCACATGACACGCTATAAGTTCGAAGTGGTTATCGGAGTTTCGCTCTGGCGGGGGAAGCCGGTGTATTTCGCCCTACGGGGAGATCAGACCGGTGCGTATGGAAAACCCCTTGTGACCTTGAACCGTGCGGTCTATCTCCATAATCATGCCATCGATTTTCCGACCGAGGGTGTGGTTTCCGACGGAGACCTGACTGCGGCCCAACTTTATCGTGGGCGCAAGGGCCGGACACTGGTAAGACAATTCGCGATTCAAAGAAATAAAGGGACGCGTGAATTGGGGGAGTTTGATGCCTCAGGCCAAAGGGAGCGTGTGAAGATTACACGCGGCAACGATGCGATCGATTCCACTTTGCGCGAGGCGCTTATGCTGGATCGGCAGCCGGCCGGGGAGGAAGCGGACGTAAGGTCTGAAGTGCGTCAAAACTATTTGTTAGCGGATAGCGCCTTGCCTGCCGGCAGGCGGGTCAAGCGTTTAGGAAAAGATTTTGAACGATCCGCTGAACGCTACACGCTGGACGCTGAAATTTCGCGCTCCGAAACTCGCTGGCAGGATCGCGTGGCGGCATTCAAGGTTGCGCAGGCGATCGGTCCTTCGCAAGCCATTTTTGTGGTGGAAACGACAAGACATACCAAGGTCAGAGCGGGCGTCGAACAACCGTTGCCGCCGAAGGCCTTATTGATCCGCAAACCCGGTAAAGAGATCAAAAAGTTTTTGAACGATGTCCTCGGGCCGGATGCGGAAGACTATGTCGGGAAAAAACCGGCGCTCTTCGTTTTTTTCCATGATCATGATCCGATCGGGATTGCGATTTTTACCAAATCCAAAAAACATATTTGGATTCCGCTCGTGTCCAAAAATGTCAAAACCCATATTCCCCATCCGGAAGAACGCGAACAGGCCTACAACTATGTGCTTCAGCAAAGTGCGCAAATCACCGGTTTTAAGAAAAGCTGGAAGGGTTTTCTTGAACGTCCTTTTGCTCCGGACCTGGAAAGCTCGCCGCTCCTTTACACCGGCATTACGATTACGGCAGATGCCGCGGGCGCCGAGGTCCAACTCCGGTATGTTCCGAAACACCTGGTGAACGAAAGCGACCGTTCCATTCAATGGTACGGCGCTTTGAATTACCGCCACGCGCGCGAGGTGCTTCAGGGCCACGACCATGACCGTTGGCTTGCTTATCTCGGTCATCGCATGTTCATCGAGGAGCCCGGCCAAAATCCCATGGAGATGAGGCCCCTGTCGGCAGGACCGTATGACAAGACACACAAAGAATATGATTTGAGCCCCGCTTTGCGCGACATGCGGCAGACCCTGGCGAAAGTTTTTTCGGTTTTCGAACGGACCGTATATGCCATCAGTGATCATCATCAAATCGAATTGCCCGTATGGCTTTTTTGGGGTATCCGGGTCACGTTTCACCGGGACCCTCATTTTCGTCACGACCGCGATTTCATCACGCTTCGATTTGAAAAACCCAGAAGCCGGCCGTTGGCGTATGTGCCGCTGGAATACAAACTGAGAATTTCAAAAACAAGACGTGGGCTCAAGACGCTGGACATCCTCGAGAGGCATGTCATGGAATTGCATGGCATGAGCGAAACCGAAGAAAAAGAATTTGTGCTGGCGCTGCTCAAATTGAGTCTTGCTTTGGGGGAGCGAAAAGACGCCAAAGATTTTCTGCTGAGAGTGCCGGAAACACAAGAAACGTTGGCGCGTTTGGATG
>JAQTOZ010000279.1 GCA_028713205.1 Candidatus Omnitrophota bacterium | reverse complement strand
AGGAGATCTTCCCAGTTTTTATTGCGGCAGAAATTGTCATCGGTAAAGAAGTAAAAGGAGATCTTATGCCGCTGGTAATTTTGCCGGATCAAGTTGATCACAGCGTCCACGCTGCGATAGCGCATGCGACGCCCTTGGACATTGATGACCGTACAAAAGCTGCACTTAAAAGGGCACCCGCGGCCGCAATCCAGCGTCGCAAAATGCTTCACGGTATAACGCGTCATCAATGTCTGGCTGATTCTCGGGACCGGCGCTTCGGAAAGTTCGGGAGGATTCGCCAAGAAGTTGTAGATGGGCTTCAGCTGATCGCGCAAGACATCCTGCAAAATCATCTCCCATCGCCCGCATTCGACCTCTCCGGCAACCAGGGTTACTCCGGCATCGCGGAGTTTTGCAAGTTCCGGCGTCAATTGAGGCATCGTCGCGATAATCCCGCTAACATGAAACCCGCCGATCATCACATCAAGTCCCTCGTTGCGGAACGCAAGCGCAAGATCGGCGGCTCTGGGGAATTGGTTGGATTGAACACCGACAAGGCCGATCACGGTGCGGGTGTTCTTTCGACGGCTGTCTTTAACGATTTCCCGAATATTCACCCCTTGAACCGTTTCGTCAATCGTCGTAATTTCCCACTTTAAATCACTTCCGAACGACTGCTGATCCCTGATATCTTCGCTTAATCCACAAAGGCAGGCAAGCGTGTTGCTCGGCAGAACCCCTTTCCAATATCGAATGACATACGCTTCCTCATCATACTTAGAGGGTTTGATCAGATAGAGCTGAAAACGCTCGTAAGAATGCGAAAAAGATGGCTTCGAATCCAACGTCCGGACTTCTGCCGCCGCAGATTCACATTCGCCTGCCTGGGGTGATGATAGTGTTTCTTGAATCATATTCATCCTTTATTGTAAAGACTTCTAAAACCTAAAGATAGTATTTTCTGATATTTCAGCGCAACCGGGGGAAAACCCCTCGGACACCACTTGCGGAGCGGTCCCAGTGCAGGACCACCGATTCTGGCTATCAACTGAAGGATTAAAACATAAGCCCGGTTTATCCTAGCCGGACTTACTCCGTTGGTTATAGCTTTACAACTTTTATGGCTTGCTCACCTTTCGGGCCATTGCCGATTTCAAACTCGACGTCCTGACCTTCTTCCAGCGACTTATAACCGTCACCTTGAATGGCGCTGAAATGCACAAACACATCCTTGCCGTTCTCTGGAGCAATAAATCCATAACCTTTTTGGCTATTGAACCATTTTACTTTGCCTCTGACCATTGCCGAACGCTCCTCCTTTCTTTTTCAATCAGCATCGTAAATAATGGCCGCACCAATTCTGAAGTACGCTTTAGCTCCGCGATTAGTACAGAACCCAAGGATATCCGACGTTCAGGGGATATTACTTGGATAGAAGCAAAAAAACCGTAAGGGGAATTGACTTTACCTCACGGTCCTAGATCAGTTCTCCCTTATTTACTGCAGTTACGAATAGAAAAGGATTGCATTAAAACATGTGTTTGTCAACTGAATTGAAAGAAAAATCCCGGGTTGACGATCAGATTGGATAAAATTCGCAAGGCTCTCGGTCAACACCCGCCCGGTCATTATGTCGTCTTTTTACCTCATTTCCTTAATCTCACCAAATCTCTAACTCCTTTATCCTATCATCGTTTCCCGTTTGTTTTGGGCCCTATTCTTCAGCCACGTTTGCCTTGACATATCGGACAC
The DNA here is from genome assembly GCA_028713205.1 of Candidatus Omnitrophota bacterium. GTDB lineage: Bacteria > Omnitrophota > Omnitrophia > Omnitrophales > Aquincolibacteriaceae > JAQTOZ01. The sequence goes on along the minus strand of JAQTOZ010000279.1, from coordinate 1,479 downwards.
AATTAGGGTATCGTCATGCCCAATTTTACCAGCTCAAGCCAAGGGAGGGCTTTATTATGCCAATTCGTCGGGACATCAAGAAAGTCATGATCATCGGATCGGGACCTATCATCATCGGTCAAGCATGTGAATTTGACTACTCCGGAACCCAAGCCTGTAAAGCATTACGATCGCTCGGCTATCAAATCGTCCTTGTTAATTCTAATCCTGCTACCATTATGACCGATCCCGGAATGGCGGACGTAACCTATATCGAACCTTTGAATGTCCGGACCATCTCCGAAATTATCGCCCAAGAAAAACCCGATGCCTTGCTTCCTAATTTGGGAGGACAATCCGGCCTTAATCTCACCTCGGAATTGGCCAAAGTGGGGGTTTTGAGCAAGTATGGTGTCAAGGTCATCGGAGTGAACGTGGACGCGATTAAGCGCGGTGAAGACCGGACCATTTTTAAAGAAACAATGAAAAAACTCGGTATCGACATGCCCAAAAGCCAGGCGGTGAACACCGTTGAGGACGCTGAAAAAGTCGCCGAACAACTGGGCTATCCGGTTGTCATTCGTCCCGCTTATACCATGGGCGGCACCGGGGGCGGGCTGGTCTACAATGTGGATGAACTTCATACCGTTGCTTCGCGCGGCTTGTCGGCAAGCATCATCCATCAAATTTTGGTGGAAGAATCCGTGCTGGGATGGGAAGAGCTCGAACTTGAGGTTGTCCGCGATGCAAAGAATCAAATGATCACCGTGTGTTTCATTGAGAATATCGATGCGATGGGCATTCACACGGGGGATTCTTTTTGCGCCGCCCCCATGCTCACGATCGCTCCCGAACTTCAAAAAAAGCTCCAGAAATATTCCTATCAGATCGTCGAGGCCATTGAGGTCATCGGCGGGACCAATATCCAGTTTGCCCATGATCCGAAAACAGGGCGCGTCGTTGTCATCGAGATCAATCCCCGGACATCCCGTTCTTCCGCGTTGGCATCCAAAGCAACGGGTTTCCCGATCGCTTTTGTTTCTTCGCTTCTCGCCGGAGGTTTGACGCTGGATGAAATCCCGTACTGGCGCGACGGCACTTTGGAGAAATACACACCCTCCGGGGATTACGTGGTCATTAAATTTGCGCGCTGGGCCTTCGAAAAATTCAAAGGGATCGAAGATAAATTGGGGACTCAAATGCGGGCCGTCGGCGAAGTCATGAGCATCGGTAAGAATTACAAAGAGGCTTTTCAAAAAGCGATCCGATCGCTCGAAATCGGCCGTCACGGTCTGGGGTTCGCCAACGATTTCAATAAAAAAACCCTGGACGAATTGCTGCGCCTGCTTTGCACCCCGACCAGCGAACGCCAATTTTTGATGTATGAAGCCTTGCGCAAGGGCGCGGACATTCAGGCCATTTATGAACGGACCCATATCAAACCGTGGTTCATTCAACAAATGAAAGAGCTCGTCGAACTCGAAGAAAAGATGCTTCAAT
>JAQTOZ010000278.1 GCA_028713205.1 Candidatus Omnitrophota bacterium | reverse complement strand
CCTGGAACAAGTTTGTAAATCCATGCCAAAATACCCCAACGTCTCGTGATGTACGTGACCCTTTCTTTGCGGCGAATGGCCCCAAAGATTTGTTCGGCCGCCCGGTCTGCCGGCGAAACCCAAAAAAGATAACGATTCCCCTGAATCATGGTCGTATCGACAAAACCGGGGCGAATATCCGTCACAAAGATATTTTTACCGCCGATTCTCTGACGAAGGCCCTCGAGAAAGACACTCACAAATGACTTGGAGGCACAATAAACGGGTGCCCGTCCGGTGCCGCGAATACCGGCAAACGATGAAATCCCGACCAGATGTCCCGCGCCCTGCAATATGAAATATTGCGCAACCACATTCGCCATCGCAACAAAACCGGTCACATTGACCGCAAGCACTTCGCGCTCTGCCTCCCACTCGAAATTCGGATCTTGCCGGTTCACGCCGGAATTGATCACCGCCAGATCCACTCCCCCCATTTCCGCGATAAGCTTTTTCAGAATATCCATGGCCTCATCCGGATCTCTCAGATCCATATGTTTCACGTAACAAGTCGCCGGAATTTCCTTTTTTAGTTCTTCGAGAAGATCCGTCCGCCGCGCTGTCAGCCCCAGGACATACCCTTCCCGGGCCAACACTTTGGCAACCGCGCGCCCGATCCCCGAACTCGCGCCGATCACAACCGCTTTTCTAACTTTGACCACATCCATATCCAAACCTCTCTTCGCCTGGGGCTTGCCGAACCTGCCGGATCGCGCTAGACTATCGCCCGTCAAGCTGTTTGGGCAAGCAAAAAAATACTCTTAGGCTAAATCCGAACCCGTGGAAAAAAAATCCGTTTCATCAACCAAAATCTATGATCCCGAAAGCGGCAAAGCCTATCAGCTCGATCATCTCATTACCCGATTAGGAATTCAGGCTATCTGCCAGAAATACGGCGTGAGCGAATCCACGGTTTACAAGTGGAAACGCGGCCTCCATCGCCCTTCGCTTAACACTCTTTCGAAATCCTCCCGCAAACTTTTCTGATCTTACGGCCATCCGTATCATCCGCATGTGCGTCATCGCCCAATCACCGTCTTTAACAAAATCCACATCACCAACGACAGGAACGCACATGCATAAAAAGTCCCGGGAATCCCGCCTACGATCAGTACCCATCCCAGCATGACCGGTCCCAACGTCTGTCCGAGCCTTAAAATCATACCGTTGGATGACATGACGGCTCCGCGGTAATCGGCCGGCGTTTGCCGCACCAACAGAACTTGAACCGCCGGGACATTGATACCGTGTGCGAAACCGAAAAGAAAAGCGGGGATTAGCAAAAACCAAAGATTGGAAACACGCGGGATAACAATGGACACCAGGATATAAATCAGGAACCCCACCGCCACCACGGCTTTTTCCGTCAACCGGTCTGTCAACTTTCCCAGCTGCCACGAACCGATCATCGTTCCCAGGGACATGACCGACAAAAACAAACCGATGGTCAACGGCGAAGCAAGAAAAACCTGTTGCATAAAAATCGGAAAATAGGTAACGCACCCTCCGTAAATGACAATGAAGGTAACCAGGCTGACGATAAAAAGCAGGAAAACTTTCGGGGCTTTCACAATGCCCCATACATTTTTTAGATAATCCGACAAGTGCTGGTTTGCCTCCGGCCGCGGCGTTTTGAGAAAAAACAGGACGCCACCCGCAACCGGCAAAGCCAAAAACGAAAGGAGGAAGGGATAATACCATCCCCACAAAGCCAAGGCGCCGCCTACCGCAGGATAAAGGCAGGTACCGACACTCAGCACGGCGGCATTGTACCCCATGGCCCGGGCGAGATCTTGGTCCCGGTACAAATCGCCGATCATGGTGATGTTTAAAGCGCCCAATGCGGCGGCCCCGACCCCCTGAATGAAACGCAAGACAAGCAGAATGTTGAAATCCCGCGCCCAGGCACAGGCACAACCGGCGACAGCGAACAAAACCAAAGACGGCAGAATCACCTCTTTTCTCCCGAATCGATCTGCCAGGACACCGAAAACAAATGTCAGCAGCACTCCCGGCAACGTAAAGACCGAAATCAGAAGGCCGATGTTTTGCGAAGAAACATTTAAGGCTTGCTGGACATTGGGCAATGCCGGCGCAATGCTTGAAACCCCCAGCACGTTCATTAACGTCACGGTAAAGATGATTTGCAGATTGCGGTCTTTATAAATTTTTATTTGCCGGTCGGTCATGCAAAACCCCCGAAATTTCAGTACGCATCCATCAACACATTACTCTTTAATCATCGTCAGAAGCGCGGCCGCGAGATCCGGATACCTGAATGGATGCCCCGCCGCCTTCAACTTCTGGGGGATAGCGCGCTGTCCCCCCAACAAGACGTCCGCCATTTCTCCGTATAAAATTCTCAGAACCATCGCCGGGACCGGAATCCACGCCGGTCGGTGCATCACCGCGCCAAGCTGTTCGCAAAAGGCTTTCATTCTCACCGGATTGGGAGAAGTCACATTCACCGGACCGCATAAATTCCGGTCGTGTAAAGCAAAAACAATGCTTCCCGTAACATCCTCCAAATGAATCCATGGGAACCATTGTTTCCCGGAACCAGCAGGCCCGCCCACAAAATATCGAAAAGGAGGTATTATTTTTTCCAAGACACCGCCTTGCTCGCCTAAAACAACGCCGGTTCTCAGCAAAACCACGCGTACTCCAAAAGATTCGGCCTTGCGCGCTTCGCCTTCCCAGGCCTCGCAGACATCCGCCAAAAACCCTTTCCCTTTCGCAGCCTCTTCCGTCACGGTTTCTTCCATAACATGTCCGTAATATCCGACTGCGGAGGCATTCACCAAAACCAAAGGTTTTCGATCTGCCTTGGCAATTGCCCCAACCATGGCCCGGGTCGCTTGAACACGGCTTGCCATGATTCTTTCTTTTTGGGCTTGGGTCCACCTTTTCGCAGTCACTGGCTCCCCGGCAAGATTCACAACCGCGTCAGCGCCTTCGATCGACTCCCGCCATGGACCGAGTGTTTGTGCATCCCAAAGCCGGAAACTCAATTTATCGGAAAGACTGCTCGTCACCGCGCCCGGATTGCGCGTCAGGAGGACAACTTCGTGCTGATCCTGAAGCAAGCGTTTGCAAAGCGCTCTTCCGATAAAACCCGTTCCACCGCTCAAGATCACTTTCATGGCAAGAGACCATCCCCTTTCCACACCTCAGCTTTCAGCCAACATTTAATAGCCGAAAAA
>JAQTOZ010000073.1 GCA_028713205.1 Candidatus Omnitrophota bacterium | reverse complement strand
ACTTCTCGAGGATCCGTATTTCCTGCTGTTTTTAATCAACCCGGGAAAAATGAGGCAAAGCGACCGGGAGATCATGAACCGGCTCGAACAGGCATTGGCCAAAGCCGCATCCAATCCGCCGGCCTATCAACGATTATTGCAGGCTATCGTCGAACAGCCTTTCTTGCGCAATCCGGCAAAACGGTCGAGCCAGTATGGACAATATTACCGTGTCCTCAAAGAGTTTCTGAAATTGGATGCGCTCATGGAACGGATGAAATTCCGGCCGGACGATTTGCGTTCAATCGATGAAGCGATTCAGGCGATATTCCCTGGCGAGGAGACGCCTTCTCTGAGGGAATTGAATGAGATTATCGGCAGCGGGCGATTGTTCAACGCGACGATTGGTGCCATTCTGGGAAGGCCGGTGGAACCCAGGGCGGATTTCCGGTGGAATGAGCGTACGCTGAATGCGCTGGTCTATGTTATGGAGCAGGATGATTCGGTGTTGACGGAAGCTTTTGTTTTGTACATCAACGAAGGCAATGGCCGTGTTTGGGAATATTTAAAATCCCTTCCGGGGAACGGTGCCTTTGCCTCCTATGATCGTTGGATTCAAGGTCCTCATGTGAGAACAGTAAGGACAGGCGAAATTCAGGATTTAAGCGCGATGTTTGATGAGCGCCGGATTGAAGTTGTTTTGGATATTCGGATGCATTTGGCAAATTTTTATGGCAGGCATCCGGAACTGTATCGGATTTTGGGATTGCCCGTTGTGCCCGTTCAGGACGCTAGGGCGGCCGTCGGCCGCGTTCCCGAGTGGGAGGCGCAATTGCGGCGTCAGATCGAAGCCGGAAACATCGACGCTGACGATGCGGATGTTCAGGCCATACGCCAGAATTTTGAACATTTTCTCTCTTTGGAAGAGTCCACGGCATCGGCCGCTCAGGAAGCCGGCTGGACGATCGAGCTCAGCCGGGATTTCGCGGACATTCTGAATCTGGGTGTCGGGTTCGGCAGTTGTCTGGACATCACGAGCGGTTCTTACCGCGGCCACACGCGTGCCTACCTCCTGGATTTGAATAAACGGGTTGTGCTCGTCAAGAACCGCGCCGGGGAGATTGTCGGCCGTCAATCGGTGGTCCTGACCAATCGCGGAATCGTTCCGGTCAGCCCTCTCCAGAATCGCACGGCTATGAATTTTGCGCTTCCGGTGAATGAGTTCCTCGATGAGTTTGCGCGGTCTTTGCCCGAGGCCATGTTCGATCAAAATCCTCCTCAGATGGGTCAGGCATTCAGTACGGAGTTTTATTCCGACCTCACCGGCGTGTTGGGTTGGGCGAACTTTCCTTATCCGTTCCGGCGCGGGGCCGTTGTTTTCACGCCGGACGGTCCGCAAAGGCTCGGAGTTGAGGGTGCTCTTCAGCCGATTCGTTTCGAAGAGATACGTTTTATGGGACTGGCCCATGAAAATGAGATCGGCCTTGAACAGGTCGGCGTTGCCAGTCCGGCGCGCTCCGAGGCAAGACGTGACGCAACGGCGGCACGCTTGACCGGTACGCCCTCCGGGCGGGCCGAGACCCGCCGAGCGCCGTCCGTGACATCCCATGTCCCTGAGATCCCCTTTGCCGAGGGGCAGCATTTATTTGTTCCGGCGTATTCGTCGCTGGTCCATCCCGACATTGGGAATCCATTGGACGGCTGGAGCCGCAGGCTCAGGTTGATGACCGAGCAGGAAGGTCCCGCGCGCGCCGTCTACGGATCAGGAATTCAGGCGACTCCCGGCGTTGCCGGGAAAGTCGATGCCGTCTTTGCGGCCCTGGAAGATTCGCTGCGGGCGGGGATAGAAGGATCTCTTAGGTTTGAAGAGATCAGTGCATCAAAGGAAGATCCGGCACAGATGATCCATCAGGAGGTGGATTTGATCGGGAATGCGGTTCAATACACGAAACAAAAACTGCGCATCGAAGTTTTGCCGCCGAGACGCGACCATTCCCCGGCTCTTTATCTCAACCGTTCCCGTGAACAATATCTCTTTGCCAAGTTGCGGTACGATCGCGAATCCGGCGAAGCCGTCTTGCTCGTGCGCGAAGATGCCCTGGATTTACCGCCGGAAGAATTGGCGGAAGCATTCTATTGGGTCCTGTTCGGGATGCAGCAGGTCGCTCAAGCCGGGGACGGACGGTTGCCTGCGGAAGAACCGGCGTTGTATGAGTTTTTGGTTCATTGGAGCGCTGGGCTTGGTGAGGACATCATCAAAACATTTCCGGTGGGAACGCTGGGACGCGGTCCGTTGACTGAACGATTGATGAAGCGGTTGCTCTATGTGAACGGAGGGAAAACGGAGCCTGCCGGTTCTGTGATCGAAATCCGGCCCGGAGAAATCGTGTTTGATCCGCACCAAAGTGTCCTGGTCGAGTCTGCCGAGGGGCGCGTCCCCGGGAAAATGCATTTGGCCCCGGAATTGTGGTCGGCTTTGAACGCGGAACAGCGTGCCCTTTTGACAAAGTATGCTTTTTGGCAGACGCCGGAGATTCGAGCGGGTGATATCACCGGCCGTTCTCTATGGGTCCCTCTGGGTTTGATTCAATCCGGCGGACGTTTGAATCTCCTGAGGATCAAAGCGAACGGATATGTGGATGAATTCGGAGTTGCGCATCCGCCGGACGGTAATCATTACCACGGGGCCGGGGCGCCGCTTTTTAAAGTCGACATGGATTCCTTTGGGCGCGTCCGGCTGGTCCCTTTGAACGGGCAGCCGTGGGGCGGTGCCCGCAGGAGCGATCGCGATTGGGAGTGCGAGATGACATTGGCATTTCAGAAAGCGGGGCTCCTTGTCCCGCCGATTGTCGGACGATTGGATCGCTACAAGCTGGAGTTCGAACACGAGCCGACCGGGGCATTGGTCGATCTGGTGCCGGCCGGTGCGGAAACCCGCTTCCGGGATGAAATAAATATCCGCAGCCGCAGGATTCAATCGGCTTGGCTGCAGGGACGGCGCGAAGATTGCGAACGCGAGCTAAAAGAGCTGTTTGATGTGATGCATGAGTTCGGGGTGCACATGCGAAAGATGCATGACGCGGGTTTTACCCACGGCTTTGCCCACACGGGGAATTTTGCGCGCCTGCCGGACGGTTCTTTCTTGAATTTTGATTTGGAAAATGCCCGCTGGAAGCCGGCACTCAGCCTCGATGAGGCGCTCATCCGCCAAATCGACGATTTAAGGGCTGCTTTAGATTCAATCGCGAAAGAGGTTTTGCCGGATGTCGATAGTCTGATGGCGGATTTTGATGGCAGTATGTGCAGCGTGGCTTTTTTAAACGGTTATTTCGGGGAACAATATCATCGTATCCCCTTTGTTCAGACAATGGGATTCGGCTGGCGAGACATTCTTTTCCAAGATGGAATGCAGACGCGCCTGGCGCTTTCGGATCATCGGGCCGTTGCCGAAGTCAGGGAGATTATCCTGGCGAGGCACGCCTTGCAGCCTCTGGCCGTCGACGAGGAGGCGCTGCGGAACACACCGCCGCAGACCTTTCCTTTGGCCGTCAATTTTGATAAAGCCATCGGCAAATTGTATCAGTCTTACGAAAACACGGGGCGATTCCATGTTGCTGTTTATTCGGATGACGATTTCAGAGTGGAAGAAGCACCGATAGGGGGCGTCCTGAATGAACTCTTGAAAGGTCCCGAGCACAGCGAATATGTCCCTTTCATTTCCTTGGAGGGATTGTTTCTCACCACAAGACTGTCTCCGATCGCAAGGAAGCTTGCGATGCAGCGCTCGGAAATGCGGACCCGCGCTCGGAAAACATTCGAAACGCCGGTGGGCCGGGTCGAGATTGAAATTCCGGAAAATCCTCAGACGTCATTGGCAATGCTTGATGCGGATGAAATGGTGCGGTATTTCCATTCCGATCCGGAGTTTAGAAAACTTTGGCAGAGTTGGGAAGATAACGACGGCCGAATCATTCCTGAATGGGGAAGGAATGTGATGGCGAAAGATGCGGTCAGTATTTTTACGTATGTTGCTTCCGTCGCTTCGCGAATCGGCCAATGGCGTCGTTCCCAAGGGCAGCCGCTGACGATCGACATGCTGCGTGAGCGGGACAGGCTGGCAGTACTAGGGACCCGTCTCATTTATGAAGCCATTATGAATAGTGCGGTTCGTCCCGAGGAACGGCCGTTGCTCGAATCGATCCGGGACAAACTGTATATCTTTGAGCGCGACGGGATTGCGAACAACGGTTCCGGCGAACCGAAGATGGATATTCAATCCGCCAGGCAGGCCCTGGTTGATGAAATCAGAGGCTATGCCGAATCGCATCGCATGCACCCCCGGGAAACTCCGCTATTCAATGTCATGGTTCGTGTGGTGCGTGCCTTTGCAAAAGCGACCGTTGATTTTCGTAACTACCTTGCGGAACGTGACAGCGAATCGGGAGATACCGGCGGGGACGGCGGCGTGATTTTCTACGGTGTCTGGCACACGCTCATCCCGGCTATTTTTGAATTGTCTCCCGACGAACGCGGTATTGGAGATATGTTTTCGCCGCGTGTTCCATGGTCATGGCGTGCTCGGGGCCGGCGAAATGTTTATTTCGGCAACGTCACAGAAGCCGTTAAAGCCTACCGCAAGGCGCTGGAAAGCAGTGCAGATAAAACCGCGGAGCGGAAAGATCTTGAAAGCTCGATCGGTCAAGAACTTGATTTTCTTGCCGCCAACGGTTTCCCCGCGGCCCAGCAAATCAAGGAAGAATTGGCCCGCTCGGAGATGCGGATTTATCCGCCCTTGTATGATTCCGATGACCGGTTTCAACGGGAAGGGCTGCCGTTAAAGCTTTATCAAACGGATCCAACTTTGACGCGAGCGACGTTCGGGATTTCATCCGCCCAGGACGCTCCGCTGGGTTACCGTGAGCTTTTATTGGATGGGGTGTCGGGCCAAGTCCAAAATTATTTGATTTCGGTTTTGCCGCCGGCCGTGGAGATAGAAGGACATCCTGCCTATTGGATGCTGTCCGTCGTGCGATCGGATTTGGAAGTGCTTGCCGCTCATGTTTATCCGGCGACAATGGATGAAGAAGGCGTCGTCACCGTCCGCGCGGATCCCATGGAACTGGATACGCAGGACCTGGACCGGACGGAAGCCGACCGGCAGAAAAAACGCAAATCCCCGTTCGCGGTTTTCGGAATTACCGGGGACGACCCTAACTCGGGTTATCGCCGGCTGCCGTTGCAGGCGCTTGCCGCGCAAGATGTCCGCTTTGATTTTGCGCTCAAGCTCGGGTACGGCGATGACATCGTCTGGCTTGCGTTTCCGAAGGACCAAAATCTCATCGTCCACCGGCTCGTTGACGCCCGTTCTGAAACCCGAAGAGCATCGTTTAAGGCAAGGCCGATGATTGCGGGGGATGTGAATCAGGTTTTTTATGGAATGCGGACTTTGATTGAGGAAAATGAGTTTGACGGAGAATTCAAGTCATGGCAGGGGGAATATCGTTACAAAAGGACAAAGACCGGTTCGAAGCGCGTACCGGCCGATCGGTGGAAGCGGACGACGATTTTGACTCCGGAGGGGGAGCCGGCCGGGGTAGCGGTTTATGAGAGGCGCGGGCAAACCCTTCATTTGCTGGCATTGGCTGCTTCCGAAGAGGTCGATGAAACTCAATTGTTTGAATATGCGCTGCGCTCTTTACTTGAAAAACTGAATTTCGACATGCCCCGGTTTGAGTTTCATTTGCCGTTGTCCCAAGTTGAGTTGATCGGCCGCGCCCGCAGCCTTGGATTAACGGTTGCGCCGGAGCCCGATTATTATCCGGGTGAAACGGATGGTTATTCCGTCAGCTACCAGCTGGGCACCGAAGAACATCCCTTCCGGTCAAAGCGGAAAGAATTGAGTTTGAAGGTCCATTGGACCTGGGACCTGTCCAAAAGCTTGCTTTCAAAAGCCCTTTTAATCGAACGTTTGAAAGACGGGCGGGAGGGTTGGTCGGAGCAGGATTATCTGGAGCACCAGCAAAGCCTGGAACACGGTTATTTCTGGGCCGAGAACGGTTATCGTGAACTGGTGGGATGCCTGGCGTATCGCCAAGACGAACAATCCGGCAAAATCGAAATCGTAAATTTTACGGTGCATCCTCAATATGCGAGTGCCTCCGTGGCGGAACGATTGCTCGGCGAATTCATGGATTGGGCTTTACGTAAGGGCAACCGGGAATTACTCGCGGATGTGCCCGAAGGAACAGAGGATCAAAGTTACGGCGGGTATTCTCTTGCACAGCTTTTGCGGGAAACGGGTTTCGAAGAGACACAGCCGGGTTGCCTGCGGTTTGAGTTTAATCAAGATACTCCGGTGCAGCTATTCCTGCAAAGATTGACAGAGATTGCAACACGGTTAGGATTGGTGAACCCCGAAAAATTGAGCCAATTCATCATTTCTGAGTCAAGCCGGATTGCGCATGAATCGGCTTTTACGTCGATGAGCATGCCGTATGAAACTTCCCGGGCCGTGAATCGGGATTTTCTCCTGGAACAAACCGCCAAGTACCTGGCGCAATTGATTCGGCGGAACTTGCAAAAGGAGGCGGTCGCCGGTCGGCTTCGCGAAGAGCATGCGGATGACTACCGGCAAATCCTGCTCCTGGGCGGTCTTTTAGGTGTGGCGGTCGAAGGGCCTTCTGCCGAGCGCTCGGAGTTGCGGCGCAGGAAATTTGATGACGTTGCTGCCGCGAGGCGTGACGTCCGGTATCTTGTCGAAACCTGTGCGGTGAGTGATCCGTTACCGGAGCATGCGGATGTCCTGATTCTGATGGGCAATGATGATTTGAGCGTCTTTGATGCTGCCGCCAGAATGCATGAGTGGGTCGATCAAATCGTGATCAGCGGAGGTTTCGGACGTTTGACAGCCGGCTTGCGGGAAGCGGTGATGAAATCGCGTTATGCTCAAGTCATGAAAAACGTCGATCAAAAAAGCGAGGCGGAAATCATCCGTGATTATCTCGTTGCGCGTGGTGTCCCCGTAGACAAGATCCTTCTTTTTGTCGCAGAACCGGGTGTCCACACACCAGAAGCCGCACTGATTGCCGAATTTGTAAAGGCCGCAGGCGCTCCCGAAGGAAAGATTGTTTTAGAAGATACCTCGACCAACAGCTATCAGAATTTCGAGCACACCTTCAAAAAACTGCGCGAGCTCAGGATTAAACACAATACTGTCATTTACATGCAGAAACCGGTTCAGCAGCTACGCGCGAAAGCCACGTTTTACCGTGTTGCTTACGGCGAGAAGGCGATGGATTTAGATTACGTTCCTTTGCCAGAAGAGATCCGCGGATTTAGTTATGTCGATCCGGCGACCATTCCCGACGTTGCGACAATGGACGAAGCAGCATTGAGCGAGATGATTGATTATATGACCGGATTCCGGGAAGCGGACAGCGTCTATGTCGGCGAACTGGATAAACTGGAAATTTACCACGCCAAAGGCGATCTCGTGAAAGTAAATCTCGCGCCGGAAGTTCTTGAAGCCCGGCAGCGTTTGGAAAGTATCCCTGTTGTTCGGTCGGAAATGCGGGCGGGGCCGGGAGCACAGGAATTGAAGCGCATGCGCGATGAAATTCAGCGCCGGTCGAATATTTGGATTCAGAGTGATGATGTCCTGCGATTGCTTTGGCAGGAGGGACATCTCACGACTCAACGTGTGCGGGAAATCTTTTTGCTTCCTACGAATTCGAGAACTTTGCGTCAAATGGCCAACGCACGCATCGATCGGCTGCAGGCGGTGGTTAATTCCGTTCATGAAATTCAGGAGAGTGCCGCGAGCGCTTTGTTTGAAGCCGATGCGACGGTGCGTCCCGAGTTCAATGTCCGTCTCGCCGATTCATCCCGGAATGCGATTGCCGCATTGGTGATGGAGATCAGCCGTGTTGCGAGGAGAATGACGGTGAGCGATCAGCCGGCGGATATGAGGGGGATCTTGAATGCGGCACGGCGTGTCGGCCCGGATTTTGCGAGTGCGTTAACGGCGGATGACGTTCAGCATGCCGATATCGCAGCTTTTGCGGAGTTGGTTAGGGAAATACAAAGAAACATTTTGATCCCGGCGGGGTATGTGTTTACTTTGCCGCTCGAGCAAGGGCAGACGCCAAGATTGTATTTGGGCAGGATCAAGGATGCCTCCTGGAGGCGCATGCCGGACTATTTCGAACACCCGTTGTGGACGGCCGACTGCCGGACCCAAGAAACGATCCGGACCGAAAGCGGACTGCCGGTGACCGTGGCCGTGGCGGTCGGTGAGTATTCGTTTGTGGATGCCGATTTGGTCCGCCGGGATTTTCAGTCCTTCTACCGTCAATTGCAGAACATCATTCAACAGGGAGAGGCAAGGTACGTTCCGTTTCCCTTCCGCCGTTTGTGGCATAATCTGCAACAACTGGGGATCAGCACGCCGGGAGATTATGCGACGGCCTTTGCGGCCAACCGGAAACGTTGGGCTCAGATTGCGCATAGCCGGGATCACATATATAAGGAAGCTTATCTTCGCCGGCATGCCGCCGAACTGAGTATCCCCGACGGGCGGTATCGCTCGCTCGAAAACGAAGCGCTTTTGGACCGTGTGGCCCTGATCCGTTCCGATTCCGGCTTGCAGGACGCACCCGATCGCCTCGATATCGTCGAAGGGGTCGTGAATTTCGGCGCCCAATTGGCGGGCATCATCAACGAGGTCGAAAGCTATGTCGAACAGGCGCGCGCCAGCGATGACCCGGAACGGCGTCAACGATTGATGGATTTGGCCTACGCGGCTTTTTTGGATTTTCTCCTGGAACAATATCTGGCGGTTTATGGCAGCGCGTTTATGGACGGCAACGAAGCCGTTGTGCGGGATTCCTATATGAATTATTTCGCGATTAGCGCCAGTTCGTTCATTACGGGTATGTATGAACAAATCCGGTCGCAAGTGCCGGAAGAAATGATGCGGGCAATTATTGATCGCGGACATCACGACGAACAGGAAACCACGCTGGAGGTGATCATCGCTTTTATCGAGAGTCTTTTGGGCCAACCGGCCGAACACGCATTGGATCTGCTTCGTGCGACCTACCGCGCGGATTTTTATGATGAGCAGGAAAGACCGCGGCATTTGGAGGAGGCGCCGGTCATTCGAAAACCGAAAGCGGCAGCTCGAACGGCCGTACCCGAACCGGACATTTCTCGCGAAGTGCGCGCGCTTTATCAACAGCTGAGGGACGCGATGCCGCTTCCTCTTCGCAGTGGTTTTGAAGAGAGGCGCGCCGCAGATTGGTTGCATCTGGCAAGGGAAGAAGGGATGGACGCGGTCCTTGATGCTGTTCGTAAATTTGTCCTCCGGCATACCGATAAAGTCATGTTTCCCGACAACACCATCCAACAGCTCGTCGAAATCGTTCGCCGGGTCCGCTCCGAGACAAGACATGACGCAACGGCGTCACGCGTGGCGGGTACGTCCTCCGGACGGGCCGAGACGGGACGCAAGGCAGTTTCTAGTTTCGAGTTTAAAGTTTCGGGTTTTGAAAACTTAAAACTTAAAACTCGAAACTCGAAACCTACTGAAGTGAGATCCGAGACGCGGGCCAAAAAATATGGGATAAGTCGGCGACAATTTATCGGACGGGTCGTAGCAGGTGGTGCTGTAGCAGGCGGAGCCGCGACCTTTGCATTTCTTGGTCGTCAAACAGAAATGCCGCAACCGGAATCAGCGCCTTCGAAAACTCCGGAAGAGGCCGCGTTGATGAGGATCTTTCTCTATGCGTACAACCCGAACAATAGGGTCGATATCCAACGCCATAACCTTACGGATAAGGATCAGCGGATGATTGAAGAGGTCGAGAGCATTGACAGCGATGAGGACAGAGAAATTTTTAATCTTAACGCCATAAAAGCCTTTGCACTAGTATGGCAGCGAAATCTCGCAGAGATGGAATGGGATATCTATGTCATCTCGGATGTCATCGGGGAATCAGCTGATTTGCCAACGGAAAGAGGTCACGTTTCTGACTTTCATAGAAGACTGTTGCAACTCAAAAAACGAGGTTTCTATATGGACGATCTTCTACTTGCCGCAAAAGCGCTGGATCGTCGGCTTCGTCGGGATTTGCTTTTTCCAACAACAATCCGTCTGGAGGATTCTTTTCATCATATTTTAACGGCAGATAATGTCGAGTTATTCCTCCGCCATTTTTACAGCATGATGGACCATCTTTTCGCCCCGCGCGGGCAATTTATCAGCATCTTAGAACCTCATATTCTCGGGTTTCTCGGGTTTGGAGCGAAGACGAATCACTATGAGGCCGTGAAGGCTTCTGACGTGAAATATGTAACGGCGACGCATCCCAATGGTAAGCGCGGGGAAACAGTAGTTGCTCTGGGGGATGGCAACTCCAACGGTGAGTTCGACTTTGGGGGGCGAGTATATGAAGCTTTGATGACGTTTTCGAAAACTGTGATTATCTTTGTTAATTCACTGGATGACGATGTGAAGTATTTTGACTCCTTGTTGAGAGGTCATAACAAACCTGTGGCCGGGACCTTGGAACATGAGCGACAAAAACTTTTGGAGGGAGAGTTTATATCCCCTTCGGGCGTTGTCATGTCCGCCGACGAAATGCGTCAGACTCGGTTAGCACAAATTTTTCGTCACGGACTCGAGCATGCTTTTGACCGTGCTTTCGGGACCGACGTTCGGAACAGAAGCATGGATTGCATTGAGATCATTGCCTGTCTTGCCGAACTCGCTGTGAAAACGAATTCTTATGCCGAAGGTGTTTTAATCTGGCTTTATTATCTCAGCTTTGGGGCAATCAATGGTTGGCCCGGAGACGTTAACGGCAGTTACAACCTGCAGGTGGCGAAGGCCTTGGAAGCGGGCTATGAAACAGCAGTTACCCAGGCAGGGCAGGAAAAACCGCCTGATATCGTGAAGGCAGGCAGCGCGGAATGGAACCAAAGCAGAGAGATTCGAAGGAAAACAATCACGGAATGGATTCGGTTTCTTGGGTCGATCGGCAAGGCAGATCCTGCCAAACTGCGGACTCTCGTGACTCGCCAAGCGCCGGCCGTGCATTTTGGAAATGGTTATGAGACCGTTAATTCCCGGATACGCGAAGCGGATATTCAGACTCCTCTTTGCCGTGTCGTGAAGTCTTTCCTGATTCGCGAACTTCTTGCGAAAAAGGCTCTGTGGGAAAACATGGATGCGTCAGAACTGGCCGAATCGTTGGGAGATATATATTTACCGTTTAAGCGATTGGTGTGGTTAAGCAGAAAACTTCAGGTAGAAATGTTATTTTTTGAAGCGCAAGCCATGCTTGAAAAAGCACTCCAAAAGGTTTGGTTCGTCGAAGCGAAGCGTTTCGGCATGGAGCCTTCTCTGAAAGTCAGTGGCATTTCCGATCAACTCGGCGAAGTGAGTAAAAAAATGACCAATGCCGACGCGTTACGCTGGGTCGACCTATTGATTCATGAGATCCAACGTGAGGAATCCGATGCGATGAAGGCGCGAATCGGCGACCGCTCCAACGATTTTCGCTTGATCGATCTATGGATTCCTGAGATCCAACGTAAGGAATCCGATCCGATGGCAGCGCGAAGCGGCGCCCGATCCGAGATAAGACGTGACGCAACGGCGTCACGCTTGGACGGTACGTCCTCCGGACGGGCCGAGATAAGACGTGACGCAACGGCGTCACGCTTGGACGGTACGTCCTCCGGACGGGCCGAGATAAGACGTGACGCAACGGTGTCACGCTTGGACGGTACATTCTCCGGACGGACCGAGACAAGACGCAAGGCAGTTTCTAGTTCCAAGTTTAAAGTTTCGAGTTTTGAAAACTTGAAACTTAAAACTCGAAATTCGAAACCTACTGAAGTGAGGTCCGAAACGCGGGATCCCTGGATGGAGGATGACGATGAAGATCCGATGCTCGATAAGTCGATCCGTGATCTTTCCATGACAACGGAGCCGGAAGATATTGAAGCCTTGACGCGTTGGTTTCATTCGGAAATGGGACATGTCCCGGAATATTGGGACTGGAAAGGATTTTTCCAAAAACATTTCAGGTACCTTTGCCTGTATTGGGCAAAGAGGTTTAACAAAATATTCATAAATATGGATGACTTGGCGGAATCCATAGAGCTTCAGTTTAAGTTTACGCACAAGGAGGAAGGTGATATCGAATCCGGCGCTGTGATTGTCATGATCGGCAATGAAGGCCCCTACCAGATTGCGACCTGGAAGCAACGCGAGATCATGCAAAAGGGATATGTATTGGAAGCGCAAGCCAATGATGCGGCGTTTGCCGGATTCATCGAATGTTATATCTCCAAAATCCGTGAAGCCCAGGTTCCGAATTCGAGCGAAGCGGACAAGGCAGAATCCGATGCCAAGCTAAAGCATGCCCTGGAGGGCCATTTACGGGAACTCAACGATAATCTTACGGCAGCCCGGCCGCTTTTTGACGGTCAACCGTATAACGCCATTATCTCTTTGATTGAAGCGATCGTGGACCTCCGGCGTGAAATACACTCCGGCGATGAAACCACGGCGCAACAAGTCCAAGAATGGCTACTGGCCGAGAGCCGGAATGAATGGAGCGGCGAGGAGGAAAAACGCTTGAACATCACGGCGCTCCTTCATGCTGCGAACGAAGTGTTTGATCTTACAGAAGAAGATGAAGCCGATGTGCCGCCGGATGGGCTTGTCCAAATCGATTTCGGGATTTTGATGCGTGCCTTGGAAACAGTCATGTCGATTGTTGACCTGCCCTATTTTTACAAGGCCCAGAAGGGAAATGACTCAGGGATCAAGAGAGCCCGTGAGTCGTTAAATCGAATGATCAACAAATTGCGAAACTACGATAACCGGTCGGAGACGCGACGAAAATCAGTCGGCACTAAGCAGTCAGCAATCGGCAGTCAAAAAGACAAGGACTTGCCGCCTACTGCCTCCCGCCAACTGCCTACTGAACTGGTCGCACGGCAAGTCGTTCATTACTATCTTGAAGCAGATCAGGCGGCAGTCGCTGTTGAACCCATCGCTACCTCGGTGTTGAACAGCGCGAAACAAGTCGGCGTATCCCGGTTTGTAGCGATTGTCCGTTCCGAATTGCGGCAGGCGATGGCTGAAAGCAAAATGGATGAAGCCGCATCACGTGCAAAATTGAGCACAAGTGAGAAGCACATGGCAAGGGGCGCGCTCTGGTGGAGGCAATGGTTGGAGGAGAAAATGGAGGGG
>JAQTOZ010000072.1 GCA_028713205.1 Candidatus Omnitrophota bacterium | reverse complement strand
CGAATTGGGCAAAAAAATGGCGGCACTTGTTTGCCAAAATGATCGGTTAAAAAATTCCGTCGCATGATCGGCCGCAGTAATCGAAATCTTAACAAAGTCACCGAAAGAGAGGTCGGCCATGGAGACTCTTGAAGCCGTTGCCAAGCGCGCCAGTGTCCGCGATTACATGAACCAACCCGTGCCCCGGGACATCCTCGAAAAACTGGTCGATGCGGGCAGGCGTGCGCCGAGCGCCCGGGCCGTTGAGCCCTGGGAGTTTGTGGTGATCACGGAACGTGGGACGCTTGATACGCTCGCAGGGATCATTAGCACGGGGGTGTTTCTCAAGCAGGCCACGGCCTGCATTGTGGTTTTCTGTCAGGACACAAAATATTATCTCGAGGACGGTTCCGCGGCGACCGAGAATATTTTGATCGCTGCCGCGGATCTCGGGTTGGGTGCTTGCTGGATTGCCGGTGATAAGAAACCTTATGCCGCGCAAGTGTGCGAGCTTTTGGGTGGAACACCCGATTTGAAATTGGTGAGCCTGATTTCGGTCGGCTGGCCCGCCGAGGACATCCGGCAGAACAAGCACCGCCCGATCCATCAGGTACTTCACTGGGGAAAATATTCACCCAAATAAGAGGCAATCCGGAATGCCGCGCGATGTTTGCATCAAAACGTATCTGAACAAGCATGCAGCCGAAATTGTCCGGATGCATCTGGAGAGCCGTGGGATCCGGGCAAGAATTCAATGTGATGATGCCGGCGGTACGGAACCGGGACTAACATTCGGTCGCGGGGTCCGATTGATGGTGCTGCCGCAGGATTCTGAACGCGCTCTGGGCATCCTCAAGGCCGCCGGGTCCGGAGATTGAGTGTTTGATTGTGCTTTTTTCTAGCGGTATTCCTGCGATGGATTCCGGGAATTTCGAGAGCCGCATGGCAATTCAAGCGTAGGGGTGTTATAATTCGACGTAGATTGCTCTTTTCGGAGATACGGTGCGAGTGAATGTCTAAGCCCTCGGATAAAAAGAAAATATTGGTTGTGGATGACGAGCCCAATATCGTCAGCATGTTGCAGCTTCGTTTGGAAGCCAGCAATTATTCGGTGGTCACCGCTTTTGACGGGTTGGAAGCGCTTGAACAGGTTAAGGCCGAAAAACCTCATTTGATTCTCCTCGATATTCTGATGCCGCGCATGGACGGCTGCACATTCCTTCAACAGATGAAATTGCAAGGGCTTGGCGGGAACATCCCGATCATCGTTCTGACCGGTAAAGCCAAAATGCGGGAATTCTTTTTTATCGATGGGGTCGTCGATTTTATCGTCAAGCCGTTTGATTCCAAAAACCTGCTTTGCGAAATCGCGCGACATTTAGAGCGAAAAGAAGTTCCCATCACCAAAGGTCGTTAATTGCAACGATCATTTGACGAATGAATCAATCGATGCTTATTCCCCCCGGAATGCAAACAATGGATCGCGGATCCGATTGAGCGAGCCACCACAGGGAGTTGCGTATGAAGGCCCACCGGGAAGTCGCGATTGTCTGGTTCCGCCAGGATTTACGGCTTGAGGATAATTCTGCCTTACGGGCGGCCATCCATAATCAAATGGCCGTGATTCCTTTGTATCTGTGGACCCCGGAGGAAGAAGGACATTGGCCGTTGGGCGCAGCGGGCCGGTGGTGGCTGCATCAATCCCTTCAAGCCCTTGATCAAGAGCTTCGGCAATACGGGTCAAAACTGATTCTTCGCTGCGGGGAGAGTTCGGGAGCCATCATTCAGGTTGCAAAAGAGGCAGGTGCCGCACGCATCTATTGGAATCGCCGCTATGAGCCGGCTGCCCGCGCCAGGGATGATCGTGTCCGGTCGATTCTCTCAAGCCGGGGATTTGCCGTTGAAACATTCGATGCCTCGCTTCTGTTTGATCCGGGAATCATGAAGAATAAACAAGGGACCCCCTACAAGGTTTTTACGGCCTATTGGGTGCGATGTTTGTCCGATGCCTTGCCGGGGACGCCCCGACCCAGGCCGAAATGGATACCGGCTCCCCGTCGATGGCCGCCGTCATTGTCATTGGCGCACTTAAAATTGGAACCTGAGTTTGATTGGACGAAGAAAATTCGTGCGACGTGGCGGCCGGGTGCTGAAGGTGCGCGCCGGGCCCTGCGTAAATTTTTAGGGAAGGCCTTAAGCGCATACGCCAAGGATCGTGATTTTCCCGCGCATGCCGGCACTTCAAGATTATCTCCGCATTTGCATTTCGGAGAAATCAGCCCGCGTTCCGTTTGGCATGCCGTCAGGCAAAAACGCTTATACACACAACCTTTTCTGAGGCAGTTGGGCTGGCGCGAATTTTCCTATTACCTTATGTATCATTTTCCGCAGACACCCCAGGAGCCTTTCAGACCGGCCTATGGCCGCTTTCCCTGGAAAATAAAACCCGCACAATTCAAGGCCTGGCGGAAAGGGCAAACAGGATATCCCATCGTGGATGCGGGCATGCGCGAATTATGGGCCATGGGATGGATGCATAACCGTGTGCGATTGATCGTCGCTTCGTTCTTAGTCAAACATTTGCTGATCCCGTGGCAAGAAGGGGCCAAATGGTTTTGGGATACGCTGGTTGACGCCGATCTTGCGAACAACTCGCTGGGATGGCAATGGGTTGCCGGTTGCGGTGCGGATGCCGCACCGTACTTCCGGATTTTTAATCCGGTTTTGCAGGGTGAAAAATTCGATCCGGAGGGGGATTACGTGCGCCGGTGGGTGGGTGAACTCAAGCGGTTGCCAAAGGCATGGATTCACAAACCGTGGGATGCTCCTCACCGGGTTTTATCGCAGGCCGGCATTGTCCTGGGGAAACATTATCCCAAACCCATTGTCGAACACGAATTTGCCCGTCAACGGGCTTTGGGAGCGCACCGAAAAACAGTGTCCCACCCCTAGCTGGGATCTTATTTCAGGCCTTCGATTTGCCTCAAACAATCGTCGATTTTGTATAGGAGGTCCGTGCTTTCGCGATAACCGATAATGTTTTTGGCCGCGGCGACTTTCATGGCGTCCATGGTGAGAATGTTGGGGCAGAAGAAAAAGAAAGGGATATATTTGGTGTTCTCTTTTTGGTGAAGGTCACGGTAAATTTTCTCACTATCAAAACGATCGGACGTCTCCCAGTATTGGCACAGGATGGCGCGGGGGAAAAGCCGCGCGGCACTTTGGATGAGATCATTTTCATCGTTGACAATTTGGACGAAGAATTTAAGGGATTCCAAATGTTGCTTGATCTTACCCAGGATATACTCTTCAGTGCCCGCAAGTAAAATTCTTTGGCCTTTTCCCGACGGCAGTGTGTTGGGTTGGGCGGCAAACCGCAAGGCGTCCTTATCGTTTAAAGCCGATTCGATTTTTGAAGTCAGTTCTTTGGGGTCGAAAGGTTTCGGCAGGAAACAGTGGATATCGGCGGGATCGAAAAGGTCGCGCATTTTGTGCTTGGCGGAGATAATGATGATCGGCACATTCCGGATGTCGCTGTCGAGTTTTCTGATTTCGTCCACAACCTGATAGCCGGTGAGCCCGGGCATCAGGATATCCAGAATAACGAGGTCCGGTTTCTCGCTTTTGATTTTCAGGATGGCTTCAACGCCGTTTTCAGCGGTGAGGACTTGATAGCCGTAGGCCGAAAGCCGGATGGTCAGCAGCGTGCGTATCTCGGGTTCATCATCAACCAGCAAGATCTTTTTGCTCATTCGATTTCCTTCAGATGATGTGGTGAAAAATCACAAGGTCATCCTAACCGCTTTACCCGCGTAACTTTCTGTAAGGATAACATAGAATACAAATTTCGAAAATCGAAAATTAAGGCTTGCGGGTCTGCCGTGGGCCGAAAACAGTACTAAAATTTTCGGGATTTTCCTTGTAGAATATAAGCCGATTGAGCTGGATATCTTTTATCCTTCCCGTATACCAGGTACGGAAAACAGAATTCGTGAAAGGGATATCATTCGCATGGCTTCTTTAAAGGGCAAGGTGTTGGTCGGGCAGTCGGGCGGTTGCACGGCTGTGATTAATCAAAGTCTTGCCGGGGTGGTGGATGCGGCGCGGTTGTCGAAAAATGCGACCCATATTTGGGGCAGCCTTTATGGCGTGACCGGCCTTTTAAACGGAAATCTGATCGATTTGAAGGCCCAACCGCGGGCTTTGCTGCAAAGTGTTTGTCTGTTGCCTTCCGCGGCATTGGGCTCGGCCCGCTACAAATTGGCTCCGGGGGAAGAACATCAGATTTTAAAAAATCTTCGTGAGTGGAATGTCCGCTATCTCTTTCTCGTGGGCGGAAATGACACGGCGGATACGATCCTGCGCATTGCCAAAGCCGCCGAAAAAGCGGATTATGATTTAAGGGCCCTTCATGTTCCCAAAACGATCGACAACGATTTGATGGAGACCGATCACTGTCCCGGTTACGGTTCCGTGGCCCGTTTTGCGGCGATCACGACCCAGGAGGCCGGACTCGATACCAAGGCCATGCGTTTTGTCGATCCCGTCAAAATCATCGAGTTGATGGGGCGCAATTCCGGTTGGATTGTCGCAGCCGCGGCATTGCTGAAGCGGACGGAGTCCGATCCGCCGCATCTCATGTGTATCCCCGAGGTGCCGTTCCAGGAAGGCGATTTTATAGGCCGTGTCGATAAAATATTAAGACGTGTGGGATACTGTGTTGTGGTGATTTCTGAGACGATCCGTGATGCGCGCGGAAACCGGATCGGTGCCCGCAAGGACGGGATAACCCAGGATTCTTTCGGGCATCAATATGTCGAAGGGGCGTCGGGCTATTTGGCGCGTCTGGTTGAGAAGACCCTGAAGGTCCGGGCCCGTTACGATAAACCGGGCACGATTCAGCGCATGTCGATGTCTTATATTTCTAAAGTTGATCAGGAAGAGGCCTACCAGGCCGGCGTTCACGCCGTCAAATGGGCGCTCAAAGGAATCAGCAAAAGGATGGTCGGTTTTCGCCGGAAAGCCGGTAAGAAATATCATATCGAATATTCCCCAGTCCCATTGGAAAAAATCCCGCATCGTGAGCGGTATTTTCCGGCAGCGTTCTTGTCTTCGGATAAAACCAATGTGAATACTGCTTTCGTGAAATATGCTTTTCCGCTCGTCGGCGGCCAGCTGCCGCAATTCCCTTCTTTAATTGCCAAGCGTGTGGCCGGAATTCATCAGTCAGGGACGTAAAGGAAGCCGGTTTTATTTCGCGGGAGACGGTGTGACGCCGAAAGTGAAACCGTTTCTGACTTTCTGGATCAGTTCGGGAAGAACGTCGAGATAATCGCGCACAATGCCATAATCACAATGACGATAGATATTGGCTTGAGAGTCCTGATTGATCGCGATGATTTTGCCGGCATCCTTGATGCCCGCGATGTGCTGAATGGCTCCTGAAATCGCGACCGCCACATAAATTTTGGGCCGGACGGTTTTGCCTGTTTGGCCGACCTGTCTGCCGTAAGGGGCATAACCATGGTCGACGGCTTGGCGGCTTGCGCCCCAATCGGCATTGATCCCTTTGTCTTGGAGTGCCTTTGTGAGTTCTTTGACTAATTTGAAATCATCTAATTCGCCGCAGCAACGTCCGCCGGAAACGATAATGTCCGCCGCGAAAAGGTTTTGCGCACCGCCTTCTTCGCGCAAGGTCTCCATAATTTCTACGACAAAATCACTGTCTTTCAATTGGGGCTTAAACTCGGTGACGGTCCCCGTGCGGGCCGGATCCGGTTTTAATGTTTGAAACGTGCCGGGGCGTGCGGTCGCCATCTGGGGGCAACAAAAACCGACAATCGTCGCCAGTTTGCTTTCACCGTAAGTGGGGCGGATGGACTCGAGGCAAGGGTACATGACGGATTTGCGTATTTTATGCACGAATTCGCCGACCTTCAGACTGGTGCAATCCGCGGTGACCCCCGCGTGGACCCGGCTTGCGATGCGCGGAGCAAGTTCGCGTCCTGATGTGGTCGCGCCAAAGAGCGCAATTTCAGGGCGCTGTCGCTCGATGATTTGAGCAAAGATCGAAGTGACCGGCAAGATGGAATATTCTTTCAACCGGGGATCGTTGATCGCGATGATTTCGTCGGCGCCGAGGGCGATAATTTCCTGTGCCACGGAACTGATATTGTCGCCGATGAGGACCGAGGTTACCTTTGTCCCTAACTGATCCGCGAGTTGGCGCGCGGGATTTAAAATCTCAAGAGAAGATCTCGCGGGGGTTTTCCCGTGAAGTTCCACCCACGTCAAGATGCCGCGGGCCCCTTGGCGGAAATCGACGCGGGGGAATTCCGAACCGGTGCTTGCGGGTTTCGTTTCGGCCGGGATGGCAGGCGCCGCTTCTTTTTTGAAAAGGTCCGCTTTTTTGTGCGCGATTTCATTGGCGATCGGGATTTGACTTTCCGCGGATTGTTCGATCGTTGCCACCAGCCGGCCGGCCAGTTCCTGAGCGGTATGCCCCTCCATGATTTTGACGGGCGGCCGGTTCCTTTCGATATCGACGACGCGCGCGACAATCGTGGGGGAACCGTTGATGCCGACGACCCCGGTATTGACTTCGATTTGGTCCAGATTCCATATTTCGATTTTCGCTTTCTTGGCTTTGATGGCGCCTTTCAGTGAAGGGCGTCTGGCGGGAATCGATGTCGGGGTGATCGAAACCAGACAGGGTACGGGAACTTTAAGGACTTGATAACCGCCTTCGATGATGCGCCGCACGACCAAATGGTTATCCTGGTAATCCACTTTCTCGATAAACGTTGCCTGTGGAATGCCGAGAGTCTCTGCAACTTGCGAAGGGACATGGGCCGTGTCCCCGTCGCTGGTTTGCCGGCCGGAAAAAATGATGAAAGGGTCTTTCGCGTCTTTGGAAAACCCGAGTTTTTTCAAAAGGGTCCCGAGAGATAACCCGGTAGCGTAGGTGTCCGATCCGCCCAGGCGTCTGTCCGACAGGAGGATCGCGCGGTCATATCCCATGGCAAGGGCCTTTTTGAGTGATTGCTCAAAGCTTGTCGGCCCCATGGAAACGACGAACAGCTCCGCATCCTTGACGCGGTTTTTGATTTGCAGGCCTTGTTCTAAGCCGAACGTGCAATCGACGTTGATGATCGACTTGGCCTTGGTCCGGTCCATCAGACCGTCAGAGCCCATGCGCATTTGGGACGGCACCGGTACCTGTTTCATCAAACAAATAATTTTTAATCCCATGATTTTATTCCTTACATCGATTCATATTCGGGCCCGTCG
Organism: Candidatus Omnitrophota bacterium; assembly: GCA_028713205.1. Taxonomy (GTDB): domain Bacteria; phylum Omnitrophota; class Omnitrophia; order Omnitrophales; family Aquincolibacteriaceae; genus JAQTOZ01. Next base: position 6,060 of record JAQTOZ010000072.1, on the reverse strand, counting down.
CCCCCGTAAGGCGGCGTCCAGACCAGATTTCGCAGAGGATCTTTAATATCGCATGTCTTGCAATGGACACAATTGGCCGGATGAATCCTGATTTCTTTTTTTCCTGTTTTCGTATCGCTCACCAGTTCGTAGACCTCGGCCGGACAGAAGTATTGGCAAGGGGCGCCGAATTTTTCAAAACAGACGTCCGCGCAAAGGCTCGGATCGGGAATGGTGCAATGGCAAGGTTGCTCTTCGTCGTGTTGTGTGCCTGAATAAAAAACGTCCGTTACTTTATCAAACGTCAGTTGTTTGTCGAAAGTGAGTTTGTTTTTGAACTTTGTCATGAAACCGTGGTTCTTATATAGGGCGAGCGGTTGGAGGCATTTGGCGTCTTCCTCGATTGACAATTTTCCGTTCAGGCTCAGGCCGTATCCGCCCGTTACCAATTGCGCTCCAAAATGGATCGAACCGATCATTAGGTTTTGATGAAAGCCCTGACGGAAATTTCTTACCGGATAGAGATCCTCGTACAGCGTGCTTTGTTTAAATAGTTCTTCATAGAGCGCAAGTTGTTTTTCGGAATAGTCCGCGTTTTTTAATGCCTCAAAAGCTGTTTTGGCGGCCAGGATTCCGGACTGGATGGCGGGATGGATGCCCTTCAGACTCGGCATGCTTAGAAATCCCGCGGAATCCCCGACGATCATGACGCCGTGATGATACAGTTGGGGCAGGGAAAAGAGACCGCCTTCGGGGATTGTCTTGGCGCCGTAGCGGAGCAGTTTGCCCTTTTGCAGGATTTTTTTGACGAAGGGGTGTTGCTTGTAAACCTGAAAGGCGTGATGCGGATCGAAGGTGGGATCGCGGTAATCGAGTCCGATCACCAGTCCTACGGCAACTTGGTTGTCCGCCATCCCATAAATGAATCCGCCGCCGAATTGATCAAGGGCCAGCGGATACCCCATGGTATGGGTCACCCGGCCTTTTTCAAAAGTCCCTTCAGGGACTTCCCAGACTTCTTTGACTCCGATCGAATAAACCTGGGGATTTCGATCCTTTGCCAAATCGAATTTATGAATCAGCCCCTTGGTTAAATGACCGCGGGAACCTTCTGCCAGAACGGTGATTTTGGCGTGGATATCGTTGCCCGCTTGGTAATTGGCCATTCGATTGAAATGCTTATCGAGGCCGGTTTCGCCCGTACACGCTCCCAAAACCCCTTGATGATTGTAAAGCAATTCGGTTGCCGCAAATCCCGAAAAAATTTGAACGCCTTTTTGTTCCGCAATGTTTGCGAGCCATCGGACGACCTTGCCGAGCGAAGCCACATAATTTCCCTGATTGCTCATGTAGGGTGGATGAAAAGGCGCTTTGAAGGCAAACCCGGGCACAAGAAAGCGAAGCTCGTCTTGCTTCACCTCGGATTCAAAAGGAATGTCATGGATCGGGGTGTCGGGAAGCAGCTCTTTGAAGGCAATCGGATTGATGACGGCCCCCGAAATGGAATGACTGCCAAACGATGCGCCCTTATCAATCAAAAGGACATTGAGAGGGAGCGGTTTCTCGGAGATCGTGCCTTTTTCGACCCCTTCGTTATGGTCCTGAATCAAATCAGCCAGGTGGATGGCGGTCGCAAGCCCTCCGGGGCCGCCGCCAATGACAAGAACATCCGTCTCGATTATTTCTCTTTCAGACATGAGTCAGGTGTCTTTCGCTGTTTGTTCCGGATTTTTTCAAACTTATCCAGCCGGTTATTCTATTTCTATTTCCTGAAGCTGAACAGAAAGGGGCGAATAGAAGCCGCTATGATGACAAAAAAGCTTCCGAAAATCAATGACAAATCCCGTTCTGCCAAGCCGGTGGCTTTGGGAAGATTAATGCACCGCAGATTCTTTAAGCGCAACCGATGCGCTAAATCTTTTTTCAACCTCGTCCCAGTCCAGCGCTTTTAAAAAGGCCTCGATATAATCCGCACGTTTCAAGCCGTAATCCAGCATATACGCGTGCTCGAATACGTCCAGGATAAGAAGGGGCGATGTGCCGGCCAGATGTCCGGCGTCGTGCTCGTTCACCCAAACATTGAAGAGGCGGTTCCCTTGATAATCATAGGTCAGGACGGTCCATCCGATGCCGCGCATCGTGCCGGTCGATTTGAAATCTTTGAGCCAGCCATCGAAGGAGCCGAAATCCTGGGCGATTTTGTCCGCAAGGTCTGACTTGGAGGATGGATTGCGTCCGCCCTTTTTAAGGTTGCCAAAATACAATTCGTGCAGGCGCATGCCGTTGAATTCCCATCCGAAGCGACGCTTCAGTTCGGCGTATTCGGGCGCGGCCGTTTTACCTTCCTTGGCAAATTGGCTGAGAAGATCGAAAACTTTATTTGTGTTTTTGACGTAGCCGTCATAGAGGGTAAAGTGGTTTTTTAAAAGCGTATCGCTAAAACCTGCGGTTCCCAACAAGTTCTCATAGTTCTTGGTTTCGTATGCCATGGCGTAGCTCCTCCTGTTAAATTGCCGATGTTTATCCAGAGTCAAGATGCCGGAATGACAAGGTAATATTCTATAGGAAAAGGCATCACGAGTCACTGAAATGGTTTGAACGATCTCGGACATTCCAATTTTACCAAAGGGGAGGTAGAATACGAACCGGGATAAGTGACTCTTAGGGGTGCCCGTATCAAAATCACAACTTGCGAGGATCATCATGATGTCGGAAAATCATCACGGTAAAATTTCGGTCAAAGGATTTGCTTTTGCAGCGGCGATGTTATGGGGAGGTGCGGTTTTCTTTGTCGGATTGGCCAATCTTCAATGGCCTGGTTACGGGAAAGCGTTTTTGGACCTTGTCGCTTCGGTATACCCGGGCTATGAAGCATTGCCGACCCTTAAATCCCTGCTGATCGGGACCGCGTATGCGATTGTCGATGGGACCATCGGCGGCAGCCTTTTTGCATTACTCTATAATCTTTGCGTCGGGTGCCAGTGCCGCAAGGATGAAAAAAAGTAGTTTGTGCTTCATGTTCAAGAAGATGGCATAGAGTCCGGACGATCTTGATGGATATCATTGCGCATCGCGGCGCTAATCGTGAATTTCCTGAAAATACCCTTGTGGCATTCGAGCGCGCCCTCGAGATCGGTGTCGACGGTCTCGAAACGGATCTCTTGCTGACCCGGGACGGGCAAATCGTTGTGCGTCATGATGATTGGGTCAAAACCAGAGACGATTGGCATTACATCCGCGAACTCGCATCGGGAGAAATACAGCAGATTGATTTGGGAAAGGGCCAGCGTATACCGGACCTCAGCCTTTTTTTCGAACGTTTTTACGGGCGCATCCCGCTTGTGTTTGACTTGAAGTGTGACGGCCTTGCGCCGTTACTTGCGGCATATTTGAAAAATCATCGCGCGGACCACAGCGACAAAATTCATGTGACTTCGTTTCTGCAAACGGAAATGATGGAATTCGGCAAATTGTGCCCCGGCATTCGTCGGTCGATTATTTATTCGGCGTTGCCGGTCCATTGCGAACGATGGTTCAAAGAAACCGGAGTGGATGAAGTCAGCCTTTATCGCGGATATTTGAAGGAGTCAACGGTGCGTTGCCTGCGCGATCAGAACATCCGGGTCCGTGTTTATTCCGTGAATGTCCTTCGCGAGGCATGCGCCTTTGCGGCGTGGGGCGTAAACGCAATCTATACCGATGATCCCGCCGTCATGCAATCCCTCCGGCTCAAGTAGCCGTTGCGGACGATGCGTGCCGGAACAACTTGGAGGTAAGTTATGAAGCATTTGGTGGTTTATGGACATCCCAATCCGAAAAGTTTTAGCCATGCCATTCTCAATACTTTTGTGGAAAGACTCAGAGAGAAAAAACATGAAGTGCGCGTGAGGGATCTCTACGATTTGCATTTCGACCCGTGCTTGAAAGGGTCCGAACTGGCGCTGCTGGAAAAGGGACAGGTCCCGAAGGACATCCAATCCGAGCAGGAACACGTACGCTGGGCGGATATCGTGACTTTTATTTATCCGCTGTGGTGGACGGGGTTGCCGGCGATCCTCAAAGGATATCTCGACCGGGTTTTTAGCCAGGGATTTGCCTACATCGACAGCGAAAAAGGGCCGAAGGGATTGCTGCCCGGTAAAAAAATTTTTATGATGACACCGATGGGTGCTCCCGAGAAAGTTTATGCGGACATGGGCATCTTCAAAAGCATGAACCAAGTGATTGACGAAAGCCTTACCGGCTTTTGCGGTATGACCGCGGTAGGTCATAAATATTTTGGACAAGTCAGCGCCGTGAGTCAAGAAGCGCGTGCGGAAATGCTGGAGGAAGTGAAACGTTTAGCGGACTCCCTGGCGTAGGGGAGATGAACCTGAAAAGGAGTTTCTCATGAAGAAGAGTATGGTTGCGTTGATTTTGGCGGTGGGGGTCGTGTCTCAGGCGGGCAGCGTTTTTGCCGAAGAGGCGCATGTTGATCCGCTCAAGCGAAATCTGATTTTTGTCGAAGGGATGGCCGAAATCACCGTGCCCATTAATGCCTTCAGTCTCGTGTTTGGCTTCGATATCGACAAGATTTCATTCAACGATGCCCGCAGCGATTCGGAAAGAATCATCGAGAAGATCAGCTCGAATATCAGGGCCATGGACATCCCCAACGTCGAAATTATCCGTGGGTGGGATTTGGTCAAACAAGCCAAGGTGTCTTTTATGTCCAAGGGGCGCAAGATTTCAAACCGCGTGACCGTCAAGGTCGTCGACTTCCCGGCGGGGAAAATGCATGAGCTGATCGCGCGGATGATCGATGACAGTCTCGCGGTGGATAATGCGGTTTTTCTCGAGGACGTGGACATCTATGTGACCGAGGAAATTCAAAACCAAAAAAAGCAAGAGGTCTTGACCGAGGCGCTTAAAACGCTGAAGGCCAATGCAGAACGTTCCGCGGAGGCCCTGGGAAGCAAGGTCGCCGGTCCCAAAAGAGTTTTTATCAGCAGTGCCGAGCATGTCGGCTCGGTCATGCCGGTCTCTGAAGACCGCCTTTATGATTATGAACTCGCATCGGAGCAAAAGGGACACAAGCGGTCGAGTCTCGTCTCGATCAACAAAGGATTTAAGGTCAGGGCGCAGATCGTTGACAATATCAAAATCTCCGCGCAGGTGACCGGGATTTACGAAATCGCATAAGCCTTCGTGCGCCGGTCAGATTGCGGGGCGTCTCGATCAGGATCCGGAACGTTCTTCTTTGATCCGGCGCCAGAGCGTCGTGCGTGAGATCCCGAGTTCCCGTGCAGTTTGGGTTTTGTTACCGCGGTTCTTATCCAAGGCTTCCTGAATTTTTAACCGGGACATGGATGCGAGAGTCTCCGGTGTGACGGCCTCGTCCGATAGAAATGTCTTGCCTTTCGACGGTTTGATGACCGGGAGCAATAATTCATTCTCCGTGATTGTTTCGTCCTTCGCGAGAATGACGGCCCGTTCGGTCACATTGGCGAGTTCGCGGACATTGCCCGGCCACGGATAGCTTTGCAGGACTTTCTGGGCGTTTTTTGAGATGGCGCCGATTTTTTTGCGGTTTTTCAGGCTGAAGAGTCTCATGAAATGCTCCGCCAAAATCAAGACGTCGTCCTGCCGGTCCTTCAGCGGCGGCAGGTAAACCGGAAAAACATTCAGACGGTAAAAAAGATCTTCCCTCAGCATTCTTTCCCGGACCAGGGTTTCTAAGTCTCTATTGCTTGCCGCAAGGATGCGGACATCCACTTTTTCATCTTTGGTCGATCCCACGCGGCGGATTTCGCCTTCCTGCAGGACGCGCAGGAGCTTGACTTGAGTGGCGGGACTGGTTTCGGAAATTTCATCCAGGAAAAGGGTGCCGTGGTTTGCTTCTTGGAAGAGCCCGATTTTATCGGCGATGGCTCCCGTGAAAGCGCCTTTGACATGGCCGAAAAGTTCCGATTCGAGCAAGGTCTCCGGTAGCGCGCCGCAACTGACGGCAATGAAGGGCCTCTCGCTTCGCAGGCTCCTTTTGTGGATGGCCCGCGCGACGAGTTCCTTGCCGGTCCCCGTTTCTCCCTGGATGAGTACGGG
>JAQTOZ010000277.1 GCA_028713205.1 Candidatus Omnitrophota bacterium | reverse complement strand
CCCCGGAGACGGGCGTTCGAAGCATCTCAACGGGACCGGCCTTGAATTTTTAAGTTGTTGATAAATCCAGACAGAAAATTAAAAAAAACGCCTTCCAGTTTCAAGCCGTCATCCCAACCATCTGATCGAGGCTCAGAACTAAAAGGCTCATGGTGTTGGCACCCATACGTACGAAAGACCACGGATAAACGTTCGTTGGGATTTCCGACCAACGCTCAACGTCCCTCTTGGAGGATCCGATCATTAGCTAAAAACGGCATGATGCTACGCCAAAAAGCAAAAAGTGTCAATCCCGTGGTTACGTGCTAGGATATCTGAATTATCGGCACTTTCATATTATTTATCCAGACCGTAAAGATTTGGGGTATTTCAAACGAAAATACTCTATTAAAAGGACTGATTCCCACATGGCAAGGCGAAAAGATAAAAATCCGTTGAAATTCTTGCACTATCGGCATACCAAAACTTCGATCCGGCTCAAACCCAAAATCAAAAAGCGGATCATGCAAGCCGGTTTTTGGATCAAAATCGGGCTCGCGCTTCTCTTCTTATATTTTGTCATTCAGTTCGCCGCGCCCCATTTCAAAATCAAGCTCCCCGCGATCTTCCCCGGGAAAACCGCGCAAATCCGGGAAACCAAACCGGCCGTCACACACCCGGAGAGAAAGCAGGTCCAGCTCGCTCCGCCGTTCGCGGGGGCCCCGGCCCGACCGGCGCGCGCAACAAAAAAACCGCGTGTCCTGACACCCGGCATGCCCAAAATCGCGATCGTGATCGACGATATCGGGTACACCTCGCGGTACCAGGACCTCCTGGAGAATTTGGGCGATCAGGTCACTTACGCCATTTTGCCCCATCTTGAGTTTTCGCAATATTTCGACGACCTCAGTCAAAGAACAGGGGCCGATGTTATTTTACATATGCCGCTGGAACCTCTCGGCAATATTATCCCCGGCCCCGGACTTATTACCGCCAGCATGGACAAAGATCAGATCCGGGAGACCCTGGAGCTTGATCTTCAATCGGTCCCCAGTCATGTCGGCGTCAACAATCACATGGGCTCACGGGGCACCCAAGACCCCAAACTGATGAAAGTTATTCTCTCGGCACTGAACAAGAAAAAATTATTTTTCCTCGATAGCGTAACAAGTTCTCAAACGGTCGGACCGGAAGTTGCGGAGGATGTCGGCATCCCCGTATTGCGCCGCGATGTTTTTCTCGACAACATTGACTCATCGGACCAAATCCGCAGACGGCTTGAAGAATTGGTGCTTTTGGCAAAACAAAACGGCTATGCGGTCGGCATCGGGCATTATCATTTCAAAACGCTGGATATTCTAAACAAAGAGATTCCCAACATCAAAAATCAAGGGATCGAGATCGTTTCGCTTTCGGACATGATCCGGTGGAAATACAGGCGGTAAGAGGGACACCGAAAACCACCGTTATTCAGCCCGCCCCCTTAATCGGAAAATTTCTGAATCTCGTAAAGAAAGACCTCGGCCTCCGACACTTCTGCGAGAGGGATCCCGGCCTTCTGACAAGCACAGTGCTGAACAAACTTTTCTGCCGTCCAGCCTTGCTCCGTGGCAACTTGGGGAAGATAGGTGCCGCTATAACCGCCCTTACTAACAATAATCCCGTGTTTGCCGATCTTGAGCTCCTGGATCGAATTCATTTTGCGCAGTTCCCCCAATATGGAAATTTCAATCTTGATTTGAGCGATCTCGGAGTACAGGACCGGAGGGAAACGAAAATCTTCGGTGGCCGCAGCCACGGCCATTTGCCGGACATTGTCAATCAAAGGCTGCTTATCATCGAAAGTCCCGATACAACCGCGCAGCCGGTTCTGTTTTTTCAGGGTCACAAAACAGCCGCGGCACAGCAAAATTTCTTTCAAGGCCGACGGGACGACGGGCGCTCGCTGACCTTCCAGATGATTCGCGATGGCCTGCCGGGCATATTCCAGCAAAAGCTTACCGTTACTCGAAGATAAATCCTGCATATCCCACGACACGATCTTGATCGCCTGTGGCATCCGCGCTCGTACGGTAATCTACCAGCGTGGCTTTGCGGATCCCCAAGGCTTCTTTCATCGACAGCAGCATGTAAACGGGGACAAATCCGCACATCGTGATGCGGTGAGTCTTAATCGCCTTGGCAAGCGCTTCCTCATCCAAGGCTTCCACCGCACGCAATGCGTAGGCGTCTTTAACCCTTGTGGCTTCATCGCTTTCAAAATGGTTCATATCACTGGAGACAACCACCAAAATCCGTTCCGGAGAAGTCGCCAAATATTTCCCGCAGGAACGGGCCACCTCCCTGGCATCCGCCAGGTCACGCGTACCGACCACTAACGGGACTAATTCCATTTGGGGATTTCTTGTCTGTAGAAAGGGCACTTCGACTTCCAAGGAATGCTCGTCCCGATGCGCCAAGGAATCGTCTGTCAAACGGCCGCAGGCGGTCAACAACCCCGAAGCCAAACCGGATTGAATGCGCACACGGCCGAGCGGAGTTTCCCATTCTCCGTTGGACATAATTGCAAAAGGGGCACCCCGGCCATGATGATTGGGACCGATCAGAAAATTAGATTTGGGGACATCGACTTGGGACAAAACACGGCAGGCCGTCTCACCGGAATAGGTGTAACCGGCATGAGGCAAAACCACAGCCTTGGCTGAAATCAGCGGGGATCGCGGCCCCAAACGGGCTTGACAGTATTTCTTGAGCGTAGCCCCGTCGCCGGGATAGAACATTCCGGCAACGGCAGGTTCGCGGACGGCCATAGACCGGTCCTGGAAGCGTTAAAAACTGAATTTTTTTGAGGTTCGGCGCTTTCGGCGTCTTTTTTCGCTTGGTTTCTCGTAATGCTTGCGAGCCTTGAGAACCTTCAAAATGCCTTCGCGTTCAATCTTTTTCTTCAGGCGTTTGAGAGCAATATCAATCGGCTCGCCCTGATTCACGTCAACTTTTGGCACTGGAATCAAACCTTTCTGAGTAACAAATTTTGAGCTGGTTCCTGAACCTATTTTCACTCGAAAAAGCAGGATGTTTCCACCCTCGCTTCAATCGCGAGGGGTATGATAATCGCATTCCGCGGTTAGGTCAAGGATGGAAACTAAGCAAGGACTTCCACGCGAATCATCTTCACCGGCTCGATCGGCTTGTCCTGACTGTTCCTCGGTACGCCGGCAATTTTCTCCACGACCGCCATCCCTTCCGTCACCTGCCCAAAAACCGAATGTTTGTTGTCAAGCCACGGGGTCGGCGCCAGCGTGATGAAGAA
>JAQTOZ010000071.1 GCA_028713205.1 Candidatus Omnitrophota bacterium | reverse complement strand
GATACTCGCACGGCGGTGCGAATCAAGCGGTGATCGAGATGCTCAACCGTATCAAAGAAGACGGCGGCGATGTTCCAAATTCGTGCAAAAGGTGAAAGACAAGGATTACGGTATCCGGCTCATGGGCTTCGGCCACCGGGTTTACAAGAGCTTCGATCCTCGAGCAAAAATTCTTAAAGCGGCCTGCGACGAAGTCCTGTCGGGCCTCAACCTGGAGGGCCGTCCGCTGCTGGATATCGCCATGCAACTCGAGGAGGTTGCCCGCAAGGATGATTATTTCATTGAGCGCAAACTTTATCCCAACGTCGATTTTTATAGCGGCATCATTCTCAAAGCGATCGGGATTCCGTCCGATATGTTTACGGTCATCTTTGCGATGGGGCGTATGCCCGGCTGGATTGCGCAATGGAAAGAGATGCGCGAGGCCCCCGGTTTCAGAATTTGCCGGCCCCGCCAAATTTATACCGGTGAAAACAAACGGCCGTACATTCCGTTGGATAAACGATTTTAACGGAATGGTCGGTCCTTTTCCGGTTTAAAAAAGAAATCCTCATGAAAAAATGTCCTTTCTGTGCTGAAGAAATTCAGGATGAAGCGATCAAGTGCCGGCATTGTAACGAGTTTCTGACGAGCCGGAAGAACGAGCCGTGGTATTTTAAAAAAATGGCGTTGTTCATCGGTTTTCTGACGGTGGGGCCGTTGATTTTGCCGTTGATCTGGTTTCATCCGAATTTAAGCCGCGAGAAAAAAATCTTCTACGCCACGGTTGTCATCCTTCTATCGGTTTTGTTGGGAATCCTCTTCTGGGAGTCCGTCAAATCTTTGATGAAATCGTACGATCAAATCTTCCAGCTTTTAAAACAGTAGTCCCTCGACAAGAACAGAACCGTCTTCGGTTTTCATTCGGTTTATTCCCATAAAATTGTCATCGCGAGCGACTGATCCCGCCTTCGGACGGGACCCCGCCACAGGCGGTGGAGGGAGCGTGGCGATCTCGGATTATTCCTGCCAGCAGAGTTTATTGCCGATCCCAAGCTTGTAACGCTTAGCGGCGCCTCCCGGGAGCTCGAGAACGGATCTCGCCTTCCAGCACACCGGCCCGATGCGGTTTGGCAGCATTCCCGGATCTATTTTGAGGACCGTTCCCTGGCCATCAAGAAAGACGACATCGATGGGGAAAACCATGGCAAACGTGTGCACCCCCTGGCATTGGGGGATCCAAAACACCTCGTCGTCCGCCATCGTTTTTGTTCCGATCAAACCGCGCATCCTCTGCCAGATGGATTGAGCGACGCGAACCCTATGGCTGAGCGTTTGCCCTTGGGTGATGTTCACGAGCTTCACGGCGCACCTCCGGTCAAGCTCAACTGCCGGAAGACATTCACCATGCTGGGGCCGAGAATGACGATCAAAAGCGTCGGGAAAATAAATAGCAGCAAGGGGAAAATAAGTTTGACCGGCGTTTTTGCGATGTCGGCACGGATACGTTCGCGGCGTTTTTTACGCATCACGTCCGCTTGCGTGCGCAGGGTTTTCACGAGGCTCGTACCGAGCTTCATCGATTGTTGTACGGCGCTGACGATCGATTTGATATCTTCAACCCCCGTCCGGTCCGCAAGGTTCTTCAAGGCGACCTCACGGGGTTTCCCGGCCAGCGTTTCCTGATTGGTGAGATTCAGCTCACGGCTGATTTGCGAGGAAACGCGCTCTTGTTCTTTGGCCACGCGGACCAGACTCGAATCGAAAGAAAGGCCCGCTTCCAGGCACAGGATCAGCAGATCAAGTGTGTCGGGGAAATGGCGTTCGATGTCACGGCGCCTTTTGAAAATCAAGCGGAGTATCCAAAGACGCGGGACGATAATGAAAATGACGGCAAAAAGGATCCCGCACGCAAAAATTTGCGCTTTGGGAAAGCCCATGAAAAACAGAAATAGGACCAGGGCCACCGGTAAAAGGCGGCAAATCCGCTGAAACCGGGTCATGGCGGTCAAATCGCTTTTCCGGTGCAGTCCCGCCAGGATTAGTTTGCGCCGAAGCGAGTCCGCCCCTTTCGATTTTTCGGCCGGTACGGTGAGTTCCACATGCGCCAGAGGTTCGTTGACCGTGAACCGATGAAGCCGTTCCTTGGGGAGGTCATTGCCCTTGAGCCAGTAATTTTTTACCGCCAGTGCGCCGAAAAACTCGGTCCAAAAAACCAGCAAAGGGATTGTCGCCGTCATCGATGGCCTCCTACATCTGAAGTCGGATCAGTTTGTGGATCGTCAAAAAGCCGAGGACTTGTCCCGTGATGCAAAGCCAAAAGAGATTTCTGCCGATCGGATCTTGAAAAAAGAAAAGAATATAATTGCGGTGAATGAAAAAAAGAGCAATTCCGACAAAGAGCGGCAAAAAACTCAGGACTGCGCCCGAAAATTTGGCCTGGGCCGCCGCGGCCTGAAGTTCCCGTTGCAGCTCAAAACGCTGACGGATGGTTGCCTCCAGATTGTCCATGAGTTCCGCGAGATTGCCGCCGCTTTCACGCTGGATGCTGATCGAAGCGATAAACAACCGCAAGTCCGGCGTGTCAATCCGCTCCAGCATTTTCTGCAGCGCCACTTCGAATCCCTGGCCGACTTCCATTTCCGCAAGGACTCTGCGGAATTCTTCAGCGATCAACGGGCGTGAATCTTCCAGCAATGCCTCAATGGCCATTTGCATGCTGTAACCCGCGCGCAAAGACCCGGCGATTCTGGCGATCGCGTCCGGGAAGCCCTCCGAAAATCGTTTTTTACGTTTCAAACGTTCCAGCATAATGAAAACAAAAGGGAGGACCAGCCCCATACTGACCAGCGTTGCCGATGCGATGGGTCCCAATGGAAGTGTGAGACTCGCCAAACCGCCGATGGATCCGGTAAACGAGGAACAGAGAAGGATTGCGCCCGGCGAAACGGAAAGACCGGCCTGCCGGATCCAGGTCTGAAAAGCTTTGACGGGGCGAAAACTTTTCAACAGGCGATTGAGGACGGGGAGATCGCTCAATCTTTCCCGCCTTTCAAGCTGGACGGTATTGCGTTTGTCTTTGAAATCACCGCGGAGTTGCCGGGCCACGCGTTCGGAGATGGCCTCCCGGTCCGCATAAAACCATTTCGACACCGTCATGACGAACGATAGAACGGTGATAAAAATAAGAAATGCGATCAACGCCGTCATCGCCGGATCACCTCCTCAAAGGAAGGTAAATGCACGCCCTCGAGGAGTCCGGATGTTTTCAGTTGGTCCAGGAATCTCGGCCGGATCCCCGTGAATTTGAATTCGCCGATGATTCTATGATCCGTCGTAAGGCCTTTGCGCTTAAAGACGACGATCTCCTGCATGGAAATGACATTGCCTTCCATCCCGGTGATTTCCGAAAGGCTGATCATCCGCCTGACGCCGTCGCTCATGCGGCTGATTTGCACAATGACGTTGATGGCCGACGCGATTTGGCGGTTGATGGCCCATTCGACCATATTGCTTTCCGCCATCAAGATCATGGTTTCGAGCCGGTAAATGGCATCGCGCGGGGAGTTGGCGTGAATGGTCGTCAACGATCCGTCATGGCCGGTGTTCATGGCCTGAAGCATGTCCAAGGCTTCCGCCCCGCGCACTTCGCCCACAATAATCCGGTCGGGACGCATACGCAGGGCATTGCGGACCAGATCCCGTTGCTTGTACTCGCCTTTGCCTTCCACGTTTTCGGGGCGCGTTTCAAGCCGCACGACGTGCCGCTGCTGGAGTTGCAGTTCCGCAGCGTCTTCGATGGTGAGAATGCGCTCGGTGTTGGGGATGAATCCGGAAAGAACGTTCAGAAGCGTCGTTTTGCCGGAACCGGTGCCTCCGGAGATAATGATGTTGAAACGCGCCTTGACGATCAATTCCAGAATTTTGGCCATTTCCTCATTGATCGTTTCAAGCTGGACAAGATCCCGGATCTTTAAGGGATCTTTGCGAAATCGCCGGATGGAAAGACTCGAGCCGTTCAGGGCCAGCGGCGGAATGATGGCGTTGACGCGGGAGCCGTCGGGAAGTCTGGCATCCACCATCGGCATCGATTCGTCGATGCGGCGGCCGACGCGCGAAACAATGCGTTCGATAATTTGCCTCAGATGCGCCTCGTCGCGGAATACGATGTCCGTGAGTTCAAGTTTGCCGAAGCGTTCTACGAAAACTTGCTTCGCGTTATTGACCAAAATATCGCTCACGGTCGAATCTGCCAGGAGCGGTTCCAGCGGACCGAGCCCGAAAGTCTCGTCTTCGACCTCCTGCAGCAGCTTTTTCTCTTCGGCCCGGTTCAGCGGGACTTTTTTCTCATTCAGGAGGGCCTCGAGGATTTTGCGGATTTCCTCGCGCGCCTTGTCACGCTCCAGTTTGAAAAGGCTCGAAAGGTCGATGCGCTGGATCAGTTCCTGGTGCATCTTCGCCTTGAGATCTTGGTACTCCTGCATTTGTTTTTTTAGGTATTGAAACAGTTCTTTTTCTTCCGGTTTGACGCCGCCGGATTCAGGTTGGGACTGTTTCAATCGTTCCCGGAGCGACATCACAGGGCTCCTTTCTTCAGTTCCACCGACATTTTTTCAGCCAGCTTGTCAAAACACTTGGTCAAGTCTTCGTTTTTATAAAGATCGTGGAGCGGAATACCTTTATTGATCGAATTCAAGGCCAAGACGGGCTCGTCGGCGATTTTGTGATAGATCGGATAATCCAGGTTTTTTTCGATGACGGAACTTTCGATTCCGGATTTTGTATTCCATCGATTGAGAATCAATTTGACCTTTGTTTCCGGATAGCCCATTTTTTTGAAGGTCTGCAAAGCGGATTTAGCATTGCAGAGACTCGGAAGATCGGGGGTCGTTACCATCAAAATGAGATCCGAATGGTCCAGACAGGCGATCGTGGCGGTGGTTAGTTCGTGGCCGCTGTCGATCAAGTTAATATTGAATGTCTTTGTCAATGTTTTGAGCATCGAGATCGTTTGCTGGGATGAGAAGAACTCGGAATCCTCAGGCTGTTTGGGACAAGGCAGAATAAAGAGTCCCGACGGATGTTTATCCAGCGAGTTTTCCAGAAGCTTTTGATCCACGCGCTCCAGGTTTTCGATCAAATCCATCAAAGTGTATTGAGGGGTGATGTCGAGGAGTTCCGCAAGATTGCCGTGTTGCAGGACGAAGTCGACCAGCAGGACGCGTCCGAGACACGCTTTGAGGAGCGCGCGGGCGGTATTGACGGCAAGAAAGCTTAACCCGACACCGCCTTTGTAGGAAAAAAGACTGATGGTTCGGCGGATCTCCGAGTGTTTTTGCGGCGATCGTTTGGATTCCCAGTTATCGATGCGGTTCACAAGATGCTCCAGGTCTTTCGGATTCAGAGGTTGCTTCAGGAAATCTGAAATACCGAGACGCATGAATTCGACCAAAGTTTCCGCTGCGATTTCCTGGGCGCTCAAAATCCAGCGGGTCTCCGGGTGTTGCTCATGGAAAATGTCAAGCATTTGACGGATGTCGTCGGCTTGGTGGTCCAGATTAAAAATGACCGCTGCGGGAGAATGGTGATGCAGGATTTCTTTCGCTTCCGAACAGTTTGCTTGCCGGGCCTCGAATTCAGGGCGCTGCTCCCGTATGGCGGTGTAGAGTGTGGCCTCTTTGTCCTCGACAATCAGGATGATGCTCTTCTTTTCCATGATCAGGCCTCCTTTGATCTCGTCTCTTTTAAATCATGCTCACGTTGGTCCCCAAAGCTTTTTCGCTTTCATTGCGCACGGAAAGTTCGATCCCGCCATGGCTCATGGAGTAGACGATAAGATTGGCATCCGTCGTGGTGCCGATGAGCGTGACTTCCATCGTGTCGGAATATTTTTCCGCGTCCTTCGCATCGCTGCTTTGAACCGCCAGCACCCGCACCGCCTTTGCGATGACCTTGGTTTGCCGCATGCTTTTGCCCTCGCCGGGGACGGCAATCACGTCTACCAGACAACCCCGTCCCAGGATCTTCTCGAGATGTTGAGAGCGGCGAATGCTGACGGTGATTGCGCGCATGTCTTTGGGAATCAACGTTGAGAGTGTTGCGCCTTCCTCCAACAATTTCGAAGACGTCAAAGGCTCCTCCGCGGTAACACCGGTCCTTAGAATTCTGCCGACGACCTGTCCTGCATTGCGAAAATAGCGGTCGTTGACAATTTCTTTGGGCCAGTTTTGTGTCGTGACGAGGTCACGGGTCAATTTGGTACCGATGGCCAAGTCCTGTTTGGCAACGACCACGGGCAGCACCGGATTGCTCGGTACAACTTTGGCAATCGAGACGCTTTCCCGGTTACCGAGATAAGAGTAAACACTGATACTGGAAATGACTGCGAAGGCAATGGCAACGATCAAAGGAAGATGTTGTTTTAAAATCCCCACGACAAATCACCTCCAAGAAAAACCACAATCAAATAACCCATCATGATGGACACGGCGTAGGGGATGTGGACCGGATCTTTAGAAAAAGAAATGGCCGATTCCGGTTCGAGTCTGCGATGGAGCGCCAGATAAATCAGGCGTTGCTTCAGGCTCTGCATCGTTTTTCCCCACGTTTTGCTTTGAATGGCTGCGGCCGCCGAAAAAATACCGCCAACCACCGCACTGGCCAGAAAAATTTGGATCAACAAGGCGGGCCCGACGCACGCGCCGATGGCCGCCATCAGTTTGACATCGCCGCCGCCGATACCGCCGAGCGCGAAAGGCAAGTAAAGCAATGTGATTCCTAACAGAAAACCGAGCGTGCTTTGCGCCAATCCCGAAAAACCGCCGGTCGTAATTTGATAAATGAGTCCGGTTAAGGCCAAAGGCCAAGTAAGCCAATTCGGAATTTTTTTCGACGTCCAGTCCAAAACTCCCGCAAGTCCCAATCCCCAAATCATTATGTTTTCCATAACCTCACCCCTCCGTGGTTGATCTCACGCGTCAGGCCGGGGACCGGGACGGACCTTGCCTTCCCGGTCCGGGACCTGAAATCTTTACACGGGTTGATGAGTCGCCAACTGATTGTCGACGCTGGCAAAATAGGCGGCGATGCGCGGTCCAAGGAGAATCAGGACTGTGATCACGGCAATTGAAATCAAAGCAACCAAAAGCCCGTACTCCACCATTGTTTGCCCGCTTTCATCATCAAAAAGTTTCACAAGAGTGTTCATGACACACCTCCGTTTTTTCGTTTTAAAACTGTTTTTGAATTTTCCGGGTTTGTTTTATCATTCCTTTGATACTCGACCGGTTGTTTTGCCCTTCCTTGCATCGTGTCCTCCGTATTTCAAAAAGTGCATTTCAACTTTTCCTATATTTAACCCTAAATCATACCGGTGGTCTCTGCTAGGAGGGGGTGGGCAACTTCTTATTAATGGACAATTCGTCTTATTTGACAAGATGCCTTTAAGATGTTAAATTCACATTAGATACGAAAACAGGCTGTTTCATTAACGGTGAAGGGGTGGATTTAACTTTCTTTCGCAATACCCTGCGGAGGTGGACGATGTATAAAGAAATCGGCAAAAAACTCGCGGAAAAAAACCGGGACAAGATTCAGGAACAATACCAACTGGACAAAGGGGAAAAAAAGGAAAAAAACGGCGGTGTTCCCAAAGGGGAAATGCCTGATTTCGCGAAGGCGATCAAACACCTGAGGGCCGAAGCGGATTTGTCGCTGGAGAACCTTGCCGTGATTACGGGGATCAATAAGCAGACGCTCCATAGTATTGAAAATTATTCCATCCGCAATCCCTCCTTTGCCAATCTTGAAAAAATCGCATCGGCACTGAAGGTCACGCTCAATGATCTTCTCTTGATGGCGCGGGGGGAGTTTGCCGGTAATTTTTTTAAAACAACGGCCGCCGAGCGATGGATCATTTCTTTTGAACTCGAAAAGGGATTTTCTGTCCTGGCCTATTCGCCGCCGACCGTGAGTCAGCGCGATTTCTTCACGGGGGTCATGACCATTCAACCCAATAAAAAACTTAAATATTGGCAATTTACCGCGCATTCCAAAGTGTGCATTCAACCCTGGGACGGCGAAGTCCTTTTTGCTTATCACGGGATGAATTGGCGCAAGGAAGTGCGGCTTTCCGCGAATGAAACACTCTATTTTGATGCGTCTATTCCGCACTCGTTTGAGAATCTATCGGACAAGGCAAACCGTGTCCTGATTGTGACTTACCCTTCGATTTTTTGAGGTTAGCTCGTGTGCAGCGTCAGATTGAATTTCTGACAGGCATCCAGAATCAGATCTTCGAGGACTTTCACATTCATCGGTTTTTCGATGACCGGATATCCCAACCTTTTCAGGTCGTAACTCGGATCACCCAAACAGGCCGTGATGATGATGATGGCTTTCGGCGTCGGCGGGTCCGTGCTCTCTTGAAAGAGTTTGATGAGTTCATCTCCGGTGATATGAGGCATCCGGATGTCCACGATGGCAAGGTTGCAGACCTTCTTTTTGAAAAGATCCAAGGCTTCCTTGCCATCGGTGGCGGTGTGTACTTCCAGACCTAATTGCTTGAAATTCTCACCTAAAAACCAGCTGATCCCCGGTTCGTCATCAACGACCAAAAGTCGCGCGACTTCTTGGGTCGCGGGGACTACTTCTTCCATCGGAAGAGCTTTTTTGATGCGCTGACTCAGATCCGTGAGATCCACCGGTTTTAGGAGGATGTCATGAAATCCTTCCTCGCGAAGCGAGGCTTCTTCTTTGGCATTTGGCAGCATGACAATGATATGAGTCCGTGGATGTTTTTTGCGGGTCTCCCGCAAGATATCACGGGCATGCGCGTATAAAGGATTGAGTTCATAGACCAGAAGCTCGGGTTCGAAAGCATTTAATTTGGCCAGAAAATCAATGGCGCTATGGGCCCGTGTAATTTCACATTCCCCCAGAAGAGGAATAAATGTCGTGAGGTATTCACAAATTTGATCATCCCGGTCCAGGATGACGATCTTCCTCGAATGCCCCATCATTTTCCCCCTTCTGTGTGCATAGGGCTACACACATTGCCTCTATTCTAAAAGATAACTGTCCGGGATGAGGCTGTCAAAGGTTTGGGCAAATATAGTTCTGTTTTTGGTTTTTGCGGAGCCCGGACACGGGATTTTCTGATGAAAATCAGGCATGGCGGAGTTATTAAAATTCAAAAAGAAGTCTTGCGGCTTTGCGGGGGTTAAAAAAAGTCCGCATCCAGGGGCGGGAAACGCCGGATATTTTTGAGAATTGCCTTTTGCGGGCGCATGCGTCATAATTTTGCTTTCAATTGTCATTGTGTGTCTTTGAAAGAGTTCGGGAGCTTTGGTCTTAAATCAGCTTTTCTAGAGGGAATGAAACTTGGTGACAGCGCACGAAAGGAATATGCCGTGAAGACAAATAGGATTATTCTAAGTGAAAGAGATATTCCCACGCAGTGGTACAACCTGGCCGCGGATTTGCCGCATCCGATGCAGCCGCCGCTTGGTCCCGACGGAAAACCGATTTCGCCTTCCATGCTCGAAAAAATTTTTCCGACCAATCTAATTGAGCAAGAGATGAGCCAGCAGCGCTGGATTGATATCCCCGACGAAATTTTGGAAATCCTTTGCCGCTGGAGGCCCGCGCCTTTGTGCCGCGCCTATCGGTTGGAGCAACATCTTAAAACGCCGGCGCGCATTTACTACAAAGATGAGAGTCTCAGCCCTGCGGGTAGTCATAAACCGAACACGGCGGTGGCGCAGGCGTGGTACAACAAAAAGTTTGGGATCAAAAAGTTAACGACTGAAACGGGTGCCGGGCAATGGGGAAGCGCGCTGGCTTTTGCCTGCAATACGTTGGGCCTTGCCTGCAAGGTTTATATGGTGCGTATCAGTTTCGATCAAAAACCTTTCCGTAAAATCATGATGCGTGTTTGGAACGCGAGCTGTGTGGCCAGCCCGAGTGATGAAACCAATGCCGGACGTGAAGTCCTGAAAAAAGATCCCAACACTCCCGGAAGCTTGGGGATCGCGATCAGCGAGGCGATCGAAGAAGCCGTTGCGGATCCTTCCGGGAAAACGCGTTATTCGCTCGGGAGTGTTTTGAACCACGTTATGCTGCATCAGACAATCATCGGACTTGAAGCGAAGAAACAGCTTGAGCTTGCCGGCGAAAAAAAAGTGGATGCCGTCATCGGTTGTGCGGGCGGCGGCAGTAATTTTGCCGGGATCTCCTTTCCGTTTATTGCCGACAAAATTAACGGTGCCGCCATCCAGATCTATGCCGTGGAACCGACGGCATGTCCGACCCTGACCCGCGGTCCGTTTGCTTATGATTACGGCGATATTGCACAAACCACGCCGCTGTTGCCGATGTACACGCTCGGCCATAAATTCATTCCGGCCCCGATTCATGCGGGTGGATTGCGCTATCACGGCATGGCCCCGCTTGTGAGCCAGGCCACGGTCGAAGGTTTGATCAAGCCGCGCGCCTATGATCAAGTTAAATGTTACGAGTCGGCGATGCTTTGGGCACGGCTTGAAGGTGCCATTTGTGCTCCCGAGACGAGTCACGCGATTGCCTGCGCGATGGATGAAGCCGTCAAGGCCAGGGAAGAAGGCAAAGAGAGAGTGATTTTATTTTGTTACAGCGGCCATGGCCTCATGGACCTTGCCGGTTACGATAAATTCCTTTCGGGAGAGCTCAGCGAATACTCGCTGCCGGATCAAATTTTAAAAGATTCTCTCGGAAAGATTCGACATCATCCGCAGCTCGCGGCCAAAAAAACGGGCAAGTGGTAGGTTGTGGACACGAAAATTCCCGAGGCCGTTTTGTTATGAGCGCGCGACACTACGTTCACGGTTATACCCAAAGGGAAAACATCCGGCTCATGGATCAATCCCAGACGCTTGCCGGCTTGCTTCATCACGGCACAAAATATCGAGCCGGAAACAAGGTCTTGGAGGTCGGCTGCGGTGTCGGCGCTCAAACGAGAATCCTAGCAAAGAACAGTCCCCGGGCACACTTTGTGTCCATGGATGTTTCCGAGTCGTCGGTGCGCAAGGCGCGCCGGCTCGTTCGGCGGGAGAATATCCATAATGTGCATTTTCAAATCGCGGATATTTTCCGTTTGCCTTTTCCGGATGAGACTTTTGACCATCTTTTTGTTTGCTTTGTCCTGGAACATCTCGCGGAGCCGGTCCAAGCCCTGCGTGCGTTGAATCGTGTTCTGAAAAAAGGAGGCACCCTTACCGTCATCGAAGGCGACCATGGCTCTTGTTACTTTTATCCCGAAACGGGTGAGGCCCGGAAGGCCTGGCAATCTTTGATTGTCGCTCAGGCACGTTTGGGCGGCAACTCTCTCATCGGCCGGCGATTGTTTCCGTTATTGACGCAGGCGGGGTTTCGAAAGGTCCAAGTGTCGCCGAAGTTTGTCTATGTCGATTCGAGCCGGCCGGCCCTTGTGGACGGATTTATCAAACGTACGATTATCGCGATGGTGAAGGGTGTCAAGAAACGCGCTCTGGCGATGGAATTAATGGATAAAAAATCATGGTCAAAGGGAGTTCGGGATTTGTACCGCACGGCTCAGGCCAACGGTACTTTTTGTTATGCCTTCTTTAAGGGATTCGCAATAAAATAGAGTACCTTGATTTTGATTGAGTGTTTTGGGCTTTCGAGAGAATTTATGGCCAATGATTCGAAGAAAGCGGCTTATCGGTTTGTGATCTTGCTCGGCTTCGTCAGCCTTTTTGCGGATGTCACATATGAAGGCGCGCGAAGTATCACGGGACCTTACCTTGCCGTGCTCGGTGCAAGCGCGACCGTTGTCGGGTTTTTCGCAGGGCTTGGAGAACTGATCGGGTATGGTCTGCGTCTTGTCGCCGGTTATGTTACCGATAAAACAAAACGCTATTGGACGATAACGTTCATAGGTTACACCGTCAATTTATTGGCCGTCCCGGCGATGGCTTTCGCAGGCCGTTGGGAATTCGCCGTATGCCTGATGGTCGCGGAACGAATGGGAAAAGCCATTCGCACGCCTGCGCGGGATGCCATTCTTTCTCATGCGACCCGGGAAATCGGTGTCGGCTGGGGATTCGGCCTGCACGAAGCATTGGATCAAATCGGCGCCATGTCGGGACCGCTGATTGTATCCGTCATCTTATTATTCAAGGGAAATTATCAGGCTGCTTTCGCTTTTCTTGCGATCCCGGCGGTTTTGGCGCTCGGGATTCTTTTCCGCGCCATGACGCTTTATCCCAATCCCACACAGGCCAAAGCGGTCTCGGTTCCATGGGAAGGCAAAGGGTTCCCGAAGACCTACTGGCTTTATCTGGCCGCAGTTGCACTGATCGCCGCCGGCTACGCTGATTTCCCGCTCATTGCCTATCATTTCAAGAAGATCCATCTTGCATCCGATCAGTGGATACCTGTTTTTTATGCCGTTGCCATGGGCGTGGACGCGCTCGCAGCGTTGGTGTTCGGACGTTTGTTTGATAAAGCGGGGATCCCGATCCTGATTCTTTCTTCGATTTTTTCAGCACTTTTTGCTCCGTGTGTTTTTCGGGGCGGTTTCGGATTGGCGCTTTGCGGCATGGTTTTTTGGGGGATCGGAATGGGAGCTCAAGAATCCATCATGCGGGCTGCGATTGCGACGATGGTCCCTTTAGAAAAACGCGGGACCGCCTATGGGATTTTTAACACAGGCTATGGCCTATGTTGGTTTTTGGGAAGCGCAGTGATGGGGATGTTGTACGATAAGTCTCTGACGCTTTTGATCGTTTTTTCCGTGGCCCTTCAAATCGGCGCGATCCCTTTGCTGGCGGCCGTCGGAAAAAAAGTTCAGTAATATTTTGAAAAGAGCCGAAAATTAAACCGAGAGTTTGTGCGTCGACTCACAAAGGAAGGTCAACGAGGTTTTACCCCAGAGGAGGTTGCCGAGAAAATGAAAGTTTCTTCGATTTTGACGATTCTATTCCTTTTCGCAGGTTTGCTCACGCCCATTTCTTTTGCGGAAGATGTCTTGTATGTCAAGACCGTGGTGGATGGATGTACTGTTGCTTTGGACAACGGAGAGCGGGTCAAACTGATCGGTTTGAATGTTCCCCAAAAAAGCGATGCGAGTACGTTGCGTCAGGCCTTTGCCGATGAAACCCAGAAACATTTGAAACAACTGACGTTGGGTAAAAGAGTTTGGCTTGAGTATGATGTGCGACGGAAAGATGGAAAGGGGAATACGCTAGCTTATCTCTATCGCAAAGCAGACGGACTGCTGATCAACGGAGAAATGATCAAGAACGGTTATGCTTCTGTTATGTTGCAAACTCCCTTCAAACGGCAGGCAGAATTTAAAGAATACGAACGGCAAGCGCGGCAGGGGCGTAAGGGTGTTTGGGGACTGACAGAATAGATTTGTTTCGATCGGAATATTTTCGAGGCAAGT
>JAQTOZ010000070.1 GCA_028713205.1 Candidatus Omnitrophota bacterium | reverse complement strand
GCCGCTCGCATCCAGCAAATAAGTCTTACGGTCAAAATCTGTTTCTTTTGGTATAAAGGTCTTCATCGTCTATCCTTCCGGGGAAAAAAGAGGTCAAAGTATAACAAAAAGCCCTCTGACTGTCAAAATCTTTCCATGATTGTTTTGATTCTCTATCCCTTTGATTTTCAATAAGTTACACGAATCAGGGTTAAACCCTCCGCAGGGGCCGTCGGACCGGTCAACTTGCGATCACAGGCACGCAACGCTTGTTTAAGGCCTTCAAGCGTCCATCGATCCCGTCCCAAGTCGACCAAAGTCCCAACTAAATTGCGCACCATGTGATACAAAAATCCATCCGCTTCAATATGAAAAACAAGGAGCGAACCCATTCGCTCCAATGAAAAGAAACGGATTGTCCGAACCGTATCCTTTACGGCACTATGCGCGGCACAAAAAGAACGGAAATCATGCTTCCCGCTCAAGGTGCGCATCCCTTGTCTGATCCGCCTAAGATTCAAGGCATACGGCACATGCCATGACTGCTTCCCTTTCAAAGGCGAACGGACCGGATCATTCCAGATGCGATATTCATAAACTTTGGAACGAGCACTATACCGCGAATGAAATTCCCTGGGGACTTCTTCGATTTGGCGCACTGCCACATCCCGGGGTAAAAGGCCGTTGAGTCCGCGCTGCATTTTTTTTAAATCCATGGCATGCGCGGTCTTAAAATTCACCACCTGACAAAGAGCATGCACGCCCGTATCCGTTCGGCCGCTGGCGGACTGAATTTTCGTCACGCGGTTCAACAGCCTGGACAAGGCCTTCTCAAGGACTTCTTGGATCGTTACCTGTCTCGGCTGCCTTTGAAAGCCGAAATAGCGGGCACCATCGTACTCCAGGATCAATTTGATGTTGCGCATATTTTCAGACCAAATGCTTAAGGCCACACACTGCAGCCCCATCACAAGAATCAGAATCGGCTGATGCGGATGACGCTCAGCTTTTCAATAATATTTCTGCGATTTGAATGGCGTTCAGGGCCGCGCCCTTCCGAATCTGGTCCCCGCTCACAAACAGGGCAACCCCGTTTGAAACCGTATCGTCTTCGCGAATGCGGCCGACAAGGACATCGTCTTTTCCCGAAGCGTCGATCGGCATGGGAAAATAATTTTTCTGACGGTCATCAATCAAGCGCACGCCCTGCGCCTTGGAAAGCAACTTGCGAATCTCCTCGACCTCAAGTTTCTTCTCCAACTCGAGGTACAATGCCTCGGAGTGTGCCCGAAAAACCGGTACGCGGACACAAGTCGCCACAACCTTGATTTGGTCATCGTGAAAAATTTTCTTCGTTTCGCGCACCATTTTGATTTCCTCTTCGCAATAACCCGTTGCATCGATCGCACTGTTGTGCGAGAAAAGGTTAAAGGCAATCTGATGCGGGAAAACGCTGAGAGTCGGTTTTTTCTTCTCCAGGATTTCCATCGCCTGTTTTTCCAGTTCCGCCATGGCCTTGGCCCCCGCCCCGCTCGCGGCCTGGTAGGTCGCCGCAACAAGACGCCGGATCTTCGCCGCACGATGGATCGGAAAGATCGGGACCAACGCAATAATCGTCGAGCAATTGGGATTGGCGATGATCCCTTTGTGCTTCCGGATATCCTCCGGATTGATTTCCGGAATCACGAGCGGGACATCGGGAACCATACGAAAAGCGCTCGTATTATCCACCACGACGGCGCCGGCCTTCACGGCATGCGGGACAAGCTGCTTGCTCACGGAACCGCCCGCGCTGGACAGCACGATGTCGATGCCCTTGAAGGAATCCGGAGTCGCTTCCCGAATCGCGATCTCTTTCCCCCGGAATTTAATTTTCTTGCCAACGGATCGCGCGGACGCCAGCAAGGTCAACTCCGCGACGGGGAAATTCCGTTCCTCGAGCAATTGCATGAATTCTTGTCCGACAGCACCCGTCACACCCAAAATCGCAACATTCGGTTTCTTCATGTCTCAATACCTCGCTTAAAATATTTGGCGCACGCTAACCGCGCACCTTGTTGTCCAAACCTTGGACGACCAGATCGCCGACTTCGGTGGTCGAATATCCCATTTTCCCGGCCGCAAGACTCTTGAGCTTTTTGGCCGTCACCCACATCACGGAATCTTCAATGTCTTTCGCGGCCTGCTCCTCTCCGAGATGTTCCAGCAACATACTGCCGGCCATAATCGCCGCAAGCGGATTGATCACATTTTTGCCGGTATATTTCGGCGCCGAACCGCCGATTGGTTCAAACATCGAAACCCCCTTGGGATTAATATTCCCGCCGGCGGCGATCCCCATGCCGCCTTGAATCATCGCGCCCAAATCGGTGATGATATCGCCGAACATATTGTCGGTGACAATCACATCAAACCACTCCGGATTTTTGATCATCCACATGCAGGTTGCATCGACATGCGCATAATCCCGCTGAATATCCGGATACTCCTCCGCACCCAACTTGTGAAAAACCCGCTCCCAAAGGTCGAAAGCATACGTAAGCACATTGGTTTTTCCGCACAGTGTCAATTTTTTGTCCCGGTTCCTTTTGCGCGTATACTCGAAGGCGTATCGCAGGCACCGCTCGACACCGTGATACGTATTGCGGCTGATCTGTATCGCCACCTCGTCCGGAGTTCCCTTCTTGATGAACTCCCCCTCGCCGACATAGAGTCCTTCGTTATTTTCGCGCACGACGACGAAATCGATATCTTCGGGCTTTTTGTTTTTGAGCGGACAATCCACGCCGGGATACAATCGTACGGGGCGCAAATTGATATATTGTTCCAAAGAAAAACGGAGCTTCAGCAGCAATCCTTTTTCAAGAATACCCGGCTTCACATCCGGGTGACCGACGGCCCCCAAATAGATCGCGCGGTACGACCGGAGTTCTTTTAGGACCGAATCCGGAAGGACCTCCCCGGTCCTCAAATACCGCTCTCCCCCCAAATCAAACATCTGACAGTCTAGTTTAAAACCGTGCGTTTTGGAAATGACATCCAAAACTTTTAACCCTTCGCGCACAACTTCGCCACCGGTTCCATCTCCCGGGAGTACCGCTATTTTATAGGTATTCATAGGCTTAACCCTTTCTCTAGAATGATTGCTGCAATGATTGATTCACATCCATGCTTTCATAAAAAAAAAGCGTTTGGCATCCATCCCCTTCACGGAACTTTGCCAACGCTAGGCACTATTTCTTAAGCGTCAAACCTTCTTGCGGACTCGACGCCGTCGCATATTCCTTCACCGGCATCCGCCCTGCCAGAAAAGCCTTGCGGCCCGCCTGGACAGCCAATCCCATCGCCCCGGCCATCAAAACCGGATCCTGCGCAGCGGCAATCGCCGTATTCATCAAAACACCGTCCGCACCGAGTTCCATGCAAATGGCCGCGTCCGATGCCGTCCCGACGCCCGCATCCACAATCAGGGGACAGGCAACAGCTTCCATGATAAATTGAAGACTCAACCGGTTTTGTATCCCCCGTCCGGAACCGATAGGCGCGGCCAGCGGCATCACACACGCGGCCCCCGCATCTTCCAATCTTTTGGCGACGACAACATCGTCATTGGTGTACGGCATAACCACAAAACCTTCGCTCACCAGAACTTTTGTTGCCTCGAGCAGCCCCGCGGTATCCGGCATCAGCGTCTTGGGATCCCCGATGACTTCAAGCTTCACAAAATCACCAAGACCGAGTTCCCGGGCCATCCGCGCAATACGGATAGCATCGGCCGCCGTATACGCCCCCGCCGTATTCGGGAGAATCATGTAACGATCACGATCGATATAATCAAGAAGCGTTTTCTCGCCGCGATTCGAAAAATTCACACGGCCGATGGCCACCGTGATCATACCCGCGCCCGAGGCTTCCAGCGCACGGACCATCACATCCATCGACGTATATTTTCCCGTACCGAGAATCAAACGCGACTTCAGTTGCGTAGTCCCGATTTGCAAAGGTCCGGTCATCACAGAATGATTCCTCGCTTGCCCTTTGAATATTCTTAGGGGACCGGCAAGACTTTCCTGCCTGTCCCCTAAGGGTCTTAAAGTTCGCCCAGATTCCCGACGGATACGCGCTTGGTCTCGTCGTAAAGCTGCAAAAATTTCTTTGCCGATGCGGCCCATGAATAATCGCATTGCATCGCGTTGCGCACAATCGCCCGCCAGCTTTTCTTGTCCTTATAGATTTCAAAGGCCCGCTTCACGGAACCCAACAACGCCACGCTCGTATAATCCTGGAAGGTAAAGCCATTCCCCTTTTCCGTTTTCGGATCAAATTCCTGTATCGTATCCGCCAAACCGCCAACCCCGCGGACAATCGGAATGGTTCCGTAACGCAAGGCAATCATCTGGGCCAAACCGCACGGTTCATAATAGGAAGGCACGAAAAGGACATCGCAACCGGCGTAAAACCGTTTCGCCATCTTGGAATCAAACACAATATGAATCCCAAAGCTGTAGCGGTTACGTTTGGCGATGTCACGGAATATTTGATGGTACTTTTCATCCCCTGTCCCCAGCAAAACAAATTGAGCCCCCATTTCGGCGATGTCCTGCAAAATCGGAATCAAAATATCGATTCCTTTTTGATCGACCAGGCGGGACACAATCCCGAAAAGCGGGATTTTGGGATCTTGTTCCAGATTATTCTCTTTCTGCAAAGCCTTTTTGTTGATCCCTTTATCGTCAAACGTATCGAGCGTGTAATGCGCCACGATGTCCGGATCCGTCGCCGGGTTCCAGACATGGTAATCAAGCCCGTTCAAAATTCCGGAGATATCGTCACGCCGACGCATGAGCACCCCTTCAAACCCGCAACCGTATTCCTTCCCTTGAATTTCCTTCGCGTAATTCGGGCTGACCGTTGTGATCGCATCCGAAAAAACGACGCCGCCTTTCAAAAAGCTGACCTTGCCGTAATATTCCAGCCGTTCCATCCGGAAATGCTCCCATCCGAGCCCCGTACAGGGCAAAGAGTCCGGCGGGAAATTTCCCTGATACGCTAAATTATGAACGGTAAAGATCGTCTTTGTCTTTTTGAAAAGCTGCTCATTCGCGTAAATGGTTTTGAGATAGACCGGAATCAACCCCGCCTGCCAATCATGGCAATGGATAACATCCGGCTTTACTTTCAAGATTCGCAGTGTTTCCAGCACACCACGCTGAAAGAAAGTGAACCTTACATCGTTGTCCGGATAATCCCCATGCGGTGTTCCATATAACTCATCGCGGTTAAAGAACTCGGGATGATCGATAAAAAGGAATTGCGCACCCCCCGGATGCGTCAGGCCATAAACTTTACCGATGACCTTTTCACTTCCGATCGGAACGGGCAACTCTTCGATGACCGGTTTCAATCCTCTCTGTGCAATATCCACAGATTTATAACGCGGCAGGAAGGCAATGACTTCATGCCCGAGGGCCTGAATTTCAAGCGGCAGCGAACCCGCCACATCGGCCAAACCACCTGTCTTGGCGTAAGGACCAATTTCCGGAGCGACAATTACGATTTTCATCCGCAACTCGATGGGGTTGATTTAAACGGTTAAAGAGTCAAATCTTAACGAACTTCGATCACACAGTTCCAGGAGCCGAAAGAATTCGGAACACACTCGACCGGACGTTGATCATTCTGCCAGGTTCCATCGACCAGGTAACGATATTCATAGCGTCCCGGTGCGAGTTTCAATTCAACCTTCCAATTCCCTTTACTATCTTTTTTTAAAGGTGTTTTAGTAGTATTCCAATTATTGAAATTGCCTACGATAGAAACCTTGTCTGCCTGAGGTGCATAATACACAAAACTCGTTGCGCCGCCCTTTTTTCCTAAGTTATTAGTCTCAGCAGACTTATAAGTTTTAGCTTTCATGACAGTTCCTCCTCTTTGTTGTACTGCGGTCGAAAAGTATATATCAGAAAAAAGACCTTGCCAAGAAAGATCTTATGACTATAATGCCGCTCTATGCAACACTGTGCCATCTGTGACAAAAAACCTATCGTCGGGAATTCAATTGCACGCCGTGGTCTTGCCAAAAAGACCGGCGGTATCGGTAAGAAAATTACCGGAATTACCCGCAGGCGTTTTTACCCTAACCTTCAAAGGGTGAAAGTCCGTTTTCCGAACGGAACTGTTCGCCGCATATTGGTTTGCGCAAGCTGCCTTCAAGCAGGCAAAGTAGTCAAAGCTGTTTCATTTAAGAAAGTCCAGCCCCAACCAGCCGCTGCCTGATCCACCGCGAATTTAGGCCTATCCTCGAATCAATATTGATCAAAAAGAAGAGCGCCTATCAAGGCTTCCTTGTGTCCGTTTTGGCCAACGATGGAACTTTCACAGAAGGGGCCGGACCAATTATGCCGCACAGCGTAGCTTTGGAAAAAGGGAGTTAAGAGGAGAGGTTTATGCGGAAGATTCGACAGCTTCGAAGACGTACTGGTTCAATAAATCCTGCATGACGCCCATGATCGAAGGATCTGTGGGATACAAATACCCATCCTCATCCTCCGCCAATCCGGCAAAACGTCCCGACTGGGCAACGATTGATCCAAGCAGCATAAGTCCGGGGCGCTTTTCCCCGCTTAAGTAGCGATAAAATTCGACTTTCCGGCCGCGCAAACGGTCCCGTAACTCTCGGATGCGGTCGGCACCGATCCCTTGTTTGGAAATGTGAAAGACTGCGCGTTTGTCCGCAACGGCATATTTCAAATACGCAGCTTCCATGCCATCCGGCGTAAAGACCGCACCTTTCAAATTCCGGAGTTCGGAACGCCGCGGATGACTCATATCCATATCGTCGTTATAAAAGACAAAACGCATATTGTTCGAGAAAGCGGCCATCTGAAAAGCTTCGGCGTATTGCGCATACGAAAAATCAGCGCGAGATTCGGACCGCCCCGTAATTTCCCGCACATCCATCAGTATCGTTGCCGCCCCGCGGACATTGCCGGACCGAGACTGCATTTTCCGGATTTGAAATGCCAACGGCTTTGGTACGCTCCGCTCAGCTGACGCGGACGGGCTGAACACCGGCGGATTAACTTTTAATGCAGGAGCACGCAATTCCGAACGTGCTGCTTCCGGCAGGACCAAACGGTGCCAATATTTTCCCCGGACCATCTGATTACAATCCTTGAGCGTGTAATCTTCCGGTTGGCCTTCCGTTAAGAACCGGTCACGCAAAGGTTCGTTCAGCGGGACGAGAGATACCGTGTCTCCCGAAACTGCCGCAACTTTCCAAAGCATCGGCCATATCAACGAGTTGTCCGTTTGTTTTTCATTCCGCGGCAGAACATCTTTTCGGAAAATGATGTCATTCGGTTTCAAATCGCCGATTTGACGGAGTTGGGCCACACGTGCGCGCGGATGACGCAAGACACGCATTTCAAGTTCATGCAAACGCGCGTTCACCCGCTCTTGCGGAACCTCACCGTAAAGACGCAGCAATTCCCGCTCGCCGGCGGCGTCCTGTGGTTGCGGGTTTGCCGGGGTCCTGGTCTCCGACCGGGGCAATACCAATCCCAGATCATCTAACTCTTCGCTTAACGCGTTGTACGCTTCCTCGGCGGTATTCACGATGCGAATGAGCTTCAAATCCTCCGGATTGATCACGGAACGCAACTCTTCGTCGTCCAGCATGGCTTCTTTGATGGCATTGAAGATACGCGTCCAGAATTTCCGGCCGATGAGGATAATCGGTTTGCGCGGAATTTGTTTAGTTTGCATCAGTGTCAGATAGTCGAACAATTTATTCATCGTTCCGATACCGCCCGGGAGAAACACAAAAGCCGACACCCGCATCCCCAAAAGAAATTGATGGTTGGAAGGATTGTTTAAAATGACGCCCGTACCCCGTTTGGCCATCGCATAGGCCTCACCGGGAAAATACTGGGCATGCGGATTGCGGTAGAGAACTGCCTGCAGACGCTCGTCCCAGTCATTGCCGATTGAATCATAATAGAGCCGGTCAAAAAGCGCGCCTTGTGTCGCAAGGCGGATGTGCACATCGTAATCAGAGACAAGCCGTGTCGCCAAATCCGCCGCGGCTTCGATTTGCTCATGTCCTTTGTGACGATTCGGGCGGCCGATGAACGCAATACTGCGCATACGCCCGTTCATGGCATTCAGAGTTTCATACCCCCGCATCAGCTCACGATTGGTCCGTTTGACATAATCCCGGCTGGGCACAAATGGCGTTTGATGCACGGCAATGTTTTTCATGTATTGCACCGCCCGATAAGGAGAATCTTCGATCATCGGGAATTGGATTTTTTTCAGCAACCCCGCTTCGCGCCAACTCTCTTCAAATGCCGGCATGATTTTGTTCCAAAATTTAGACCCCATCAGAATCGTCGGGACCCGTCGGCGCCAGACCTCGAACATTTCATCAAAAGTACCGAACCCTCCCGGGAAATTCAGCGTCCCGA
The DNA here is from genome assembly GCA_028713205.1 of Candidatus Omnitrophota bacterium. GTDB lineage: Bacteria > Omnitrophota > Omnitrophia > Omnitrophales > Aquincolibacteriaceae > JAQTOZ01. The sequence continues at coordinate 5,099 of JAQTOZ010000070.1, read as the reverse complement.
TGATATTCACATGCAATAATAATTTCCGGATAATGAAATGCCTGAAAAACACTGCGTCTTCGACAAAGCGATTGAGATTTTCGTTGATCGAAGCCGCATAATCTTTGGGTAACAAAATTCGTACCCCCTGCGTCGGTTTTCCCCTTTTCTTATTTCCCCGGGCTTTGGCATAGCCCCGCATGAACGCTTCCATAATGCCGTTTCCGGCTCCGTCCCGCACGGGCAAGCCCATCTCCCAGGCAATTCCCCCACTCCTCTCTGCCAATTCATAATCTTCATGTCCCTCGGCTGTCCTGGCACTGCCATAAGCGACGAGCGCGCGGTCCCACTTGGACATCGTTCGATACGCACGCTTTCCCTCGCGAATCACCGATGAAGTCAAACGCTTGCCGCGCAATTCCGAACGCGCCAAGACTTCCAGAGCCGCGTCATATCGCCCGGCCACATCCGCCTCAGCGTGTTCACGCGCCAAGAGAAGTTGTTCCTGCAAATAATCGGCCGTGGCCCCATCCACGCGCGCGAGCGCCGTCAAATGGCGGTTGATCAAGGCCCCGACCAAGCGTTCATTCTGCGAACGGCCGATGGTCGTGACCGCAATGTCCACAGCTTCTTGAGACGTAAAACCGGCCTTCATCAGTTCATCGGCGGGATCTTCGACCTCCGGCTGAATACTCGCACGATGAATGGCGGATGCGACTTCCAAAGCCAAAAGTTCGGTGATCGGTTCCCCTTCGGCCAACGCACGGTACCGCTCAATATAGTTTTTCGCCTTTCGAAGCCAGCGATTGTCCTGAATGATCGCCTGATATCGCAATTCCCAATCCAAATCGGGACGGTTACGGTACAAATCGTGGTGAGCAAAAATCTTTGAGAGCAACGCAACCGGATTAAACGGCTCGAAGGCCTCTTCGAAAAGCGTCTCGCCATGGGCCCCGTGCAATTTGATTTCTTTGTCGCGCAATCCGTCGCGCCGTGACTGAATCCGCGGGACACCGTAGGCCGCCGCTTCTTCGTCGCTCAAGCCGCAGGGTTCAAACCACGAAGGCATCACAAACCGTGTGCCGCCGGAATAAAGCCATTCATACTCCGGTTCATACGTCATAATAAATTTGCGGGGATAACGGAATTGCTCGGGAAAATTCTGAGCCACCTCGCTGAAACCGCGATCATACCACCCGTCTTCCTCGACACTGCCGGCAAGGATGATTTGGAGGTCCGGCATCAAAATCATGGCGACTTCAATCGCGCGCAAGGTCGTACGTTGATTCGCTTCGGCATACTCCAACAATTTCCGCTCGGCTTCGGGATCCAGTTGACCTGCCGGCAGAGCAAGCTCCATATTTTCATACTTTCCACCAAAGGTCTGAATCCGGCCGGGGTGTTCGAGATCCCAAACATCCGCCAATAAAAGTTGTTGGCCTTTTTGTTCATCGATGCGATGGACAAGCGTCAGCATATATTTATCGGGATCTTCCGCAAGATGAAAGCCCGCTGCAGACGTGCCTTCTGAACGGGTGTTACAAAATCGAAGACCAACCTCGCCAGCCGCCGCCTTTGATCATCATGCCCCATGTCAAGGAAACTCCGCGCCACTTGATGGGGATCTTCCAAGGTCTTCCGGATCAATTCCACGAAAGCCGGATCCTCATCCGCAGACACGGCGTCTAGGGCAGCCTGCATATTCTGCCGGACTTCTGCATCCGCTAAAAGCTCGTGCAAGAACCCTCGCTGACGTCTGACTAAGGCAATCCCGTTGGTCACGCCGTCATAAGTCTGCGCCGCTTCCCGCTCCCTTAATAACGAACCTAACCCGCCGAATTCCTGATCATATTGCGGAAGCAAACTGCGATCATGATAACCTTCCCCGACCGTCCGGACATGATCGGCGGTCCGATTGGCCGTGTAAGTCGGATTGATAAATTCCGGCTGATCCTCCTGGACCAAGATTCCGAGATCGCGTTCGGGATCCAGCCCAAGATCATTTCGAATCATTTCTTCGAGGACAGTCTCATCCGGAATGAAACACCTGCCGTGATACGCCAACTGGAGGTTGTGGTCCAGGTGCAAAACCCTGGCCGTTGCCAAATGCGAATCGTTCTTCAAATCTTGCGCATTGGCATCGATCATTTCACGGCCTTCCAGATAGGCTTTGACATAGGCTGTGGTCCAATCGTTCGTCTGAATCACGCTGGCGTGGATATTCATCTCACGGATCGCCAAGAGCGTCCCTAAAGATAACATGCGCGCAAAGCGCAAGCGATCAGTGTCGGAACCGTTGTAAGCACTCCGCTCGCCGGGCCGGCCCTTGAGCTTGTTGAAATAAGCGTCATTTTCCAGATAAAGGATCCGCACACCGTCCTCACGGGCCTCATAAATTTTGATAACCTGCGATTCGCTGCCGTCCGTATTAAACCTGACCGTGACGGTTCGACCGGTGTCCCGCGGGCGAATTCTGTCAAAAATTCTTTTCTTCTGATCACCGAACAGCGGCACAATCACCGTTACCGGAACGCCCATGCGGGCAAGTTCGCTCGCGATATCCGACACTTGAAGCGCAAGCCCTCCGCTGGGAGAGCTCCATAAAGACTCCGGACTCGAAATCACAATTTCGCCGATATCCGCGCTGCGCAAAACTTGGATCGCGACTTCGCTGGTATCCGTATGCGTTGCCTGGTCGTCGACGGCCATATTGATCAAAAACCGGTGCAATTCTTCGACAAGATCGACATCCGCGTCGATTTCACCGGAATATTTGACAATATCGCCAAAAACTTTATTGAGTTCTCCCACGTCCAGCTGCGGATTGCGGAGAACAATCGCCACAAGCAAATGAAAGAGTTTTTTAAATTCCGCGTAGCGGGTTTGTTCGACGGTCATGTTCTCTTGAGGTTCCGTCAGTGTCAGGGCGTGAATGATTTCATCGGTGACAAAACTATGCCAAAAACGTTCGCGAGGCCCATAGCGCCGGTAACGTTGAATCGAGTCCTCCAGGAGAGCCCGGTATTGCGGGGTACGAACCTGAGGAATATTGTCCGAGATTTTGCGGAACCGGTAAATCCGTGTTCCCAAAATCGGCAACGGATAACGCGGCCCCATCCCCAAATGGGTAATCTCGCGCCCCGTCAAAATCATTTGATCGCCGGGATGGTCTTCGTCCACCGACACATTTTCATTGTTGTAAACTTCCGCGAATTCATAAACGGCATTGTCATCGAATTCCCCCAGCCCGTGTCCGTCTTGCCGTTCATCATTGGGATGAAAATTAATATCCGCCGCAAAAGATGACCCTAAATGAGAAAGCATGATCAAAAATTCATCCGGCCCGCCCCGGCGCGCCACACCGACCACCCGGTGATGGCCGACGTTGAGCGAAATCGGCGGAGGCGGATAGCGTCGTGTCAGATCCGTAACTCGCCGGAGGTGCCCGCCAAGTCCCCGGAAATAAGGATTGCGGTCAAGTTCATCGGACGTACGGCGGACTTTCGCTTCCCAGGAGTAACCCGGCCAAAACCGTTGATGGACCACACGCGGTGCCCCGAAATTGAAGGTCGGCACACGGCCCGTATCTCCCGCAACCTGTTCCCAATCGATGGAGCCGTCCCACGAAGGATAAGCATAGTGGAAATGCTCGAATGAAACGCCGCCGGAAACAAAGGCCAGAGTCGATATGGCCGCAAAGGCCGAATCTCCGAAAGCATCGACAGCCGCTACCTGCGCATCGTGATTGTTCTGCAGAGTGACCGTTCCGCCGCCGAAACGCTGTTGAATATCCGTGAGATAACGCAGCGTCTGCGTACATTCGTCGCTGGGGTATCCTTCGCGAACCATATGCCAAACATTCATCAGCACCGGATCAAACGGGAAATCGATTCCGGACTGAATAAGCCTGGCTTCATGGCCGTGCCAATTCTCACCATAGAATTTCGTTTGATGGCCCTGTTCAAACCCTGCTTTTTTGACTTCATAGATGATCCAGGCCAAAACGCTATTCGGTTCTTCCGTGAATCGCAGGTCGTTGGTTTTAAACACACGCCGCCGCTGCCCCAGGAACATCACCTCTTCCGTGTTCTCCGTTACCACTTGGCCCGCAATACGGGCCATCCCCACCGTCTCCGGATCGGTCTCGAATGTCGTATCGAACACATGGGCCACGTCCACGCGAAAATTGAATCCCAAACGCGCCAGTTCCGAGAGCTGTGCGATATAATCCTGAACATTGCGCGCATCCGCCCAGTTGCGCGCAAAACTGTCCCGCCACTCCTCCGTCAAACCACCGTCGGAAGCCGCACGGCGCACCAAACGGCCCGTCTCCGGTTCGACGATCCATACCGGCATGCGCGGAACCACTTCCCGGTTGGAACGCGAAAGATGGGGTACCATATCCAGAGAAATTTCAAGATCGAGTTCATCCGCAATTTTCTTAAGCTCCAAAAGTCCCTTCAAACCACCGATGCGCGCACTGATATGAATTTGATCCAGCGGCGAAAAGGAGGATTCGTCGGGACCCGCTTCGCCCGCAGCGCCCGGTTCAAGCACTTGCAAATAAATTTCACCATAGCCTTGTTCTTTGATCGATTGAAGCTGGGCCTTCAAATCCGCCAATGTCCCGACCAAAATATTGCCCTGCGAATCGACCATCGGCCTGAGATTTTCGAGACGCAGGTTAAATGTCTCGGGACGTATCGAGGCCACACGCCTTCCTCGCACGTCCTGTTGAAACTTGATGAGCCCGTTGGCCCGCGCCCTCGGATCGCGCGAATCACTCGGCGAGCGGAGGTACCGCCAGCGACCGCCGGGTCGATCCTGAACTTGTACCGCATAATGGACCCAACCCTCTTGAACGGGCACTTGCCACCGGTATTCCAGATGGCTATTGTTAAGGGTAACCGGATGCAGAGCATCACTCTGTTGCACAGGATTTCCGTTCACACTCCACAAAATCCTCACTTGATGCGGACGCTTGTGGAACGGGATCCGGACCGCATATCCCGTCGAATCAAACGCAGAATAATTGAACGTGGCCGGAGGAAAGGCCTCGGGTCTTTCGGTCACGCGGTCAAAGACGTAACGGTTGAGTCGAACCCTCTCATCATGGTCTC
>JAQTOZ010000276.1 GCA_028713205.1 Candidatus Omnitrophota bacterium | reverse complement strand
TGACCCCGTGGATCGATATGTGGTTTCTGCCAAGCGGAGTTCCGGCTGTCGCGAAGAAACAAATCGGGTGATTCGACGATGGAATTTTTAAGTTCGAAAAAATTTTGGCTTGTTTTCGGCCGGTATGTGTTTTTCTGTCTGTTTGTTGCGCTGCTGGGGGCAGCCGTTTATGGTGCGCGTGTTTGGAAGGCACACGTCGCCCATCTCAATCAGAATGTTTCTACCGTCTATCCGGAAAACCATGCAAATCAATAAACGTTCTTTCCATACGACTCTGCTTGCGCTATGTCCGCTTGTTTTAAGCGTGAGTGATTTTTGGGACTCGCTGTTTCTGGGGGGCATCGTTTTCGGGATTTGGCTGGCAACGTTTCTTATTTTCAAATGGACCCGGTCTTTTTTTCCTAAAAGATTTTTTCATTTGGCGATCGTGCTTTGGCTGGCCGTATGGGCGCAGGTTTTGTTGGACTTGGGAAGCTTTAATCCGATCTGGATAACGAGTGTCGTGCTGATGATGGTTCCCGAGATGCGCCGCGAACAGAGTTTTCGGACGACTTGGCATGAAATTTTTTGGCAGGGGGGAAATCTGTGGATCGGATTGGTTTTCCTCGGAAGCCTTCAATGGTTTCTCGGGATGAATTTCTTTGAGAAGGAATTTCAACAACCCGCGGGGTCCTTTTTGCTGTTGGGGATTGCGGCATTTATTATGCAAAAAAAGAGCTGTCGATGAGCCACGGTATTTTTTTAATCTCGATTTTTGGGTTTTTGCTGGCGGAAGAAAAAGCCGGGCAGTTGGATCTCTTTACCCATCAGCATGGACTGGCATCTTTTCTTTGGAGGTGTTTCCACCTTTTCTGGCAAACGCTTGCCTTGGTTTCGTTTTATACTTTGACGATCGATTTGTGGGTATCCGTGGGCCATCACTCCGAATGGGCGAGTCTGATTTTGGCTCCGGTTGCTTACGGATTGTCGCGTATGATCAAAGAATCGGACAGGTTTTTTCTGGCCATTTATTTGATTTCTTTCTTTGCCCTCCGGGACGACAATGGTTTTTTGTGGATCGGAAGGTTCTGGATTGGTTGTTATTTGGTTTTTGGAATCATTCTTTTTCAGGTATTAATTTTAGGAATGGAGGAAAAATTGGCCCTTTGCCGCATCCCGGAACCGTGGCGCGGGTCTCCTCTCTTACTCATTACAGCATCAATAGTTGCGTTAATATTGTGGGGCCTGGGAGGAGGGGCATAAATAGACGGTTGACGTCGCAAGGACTGCTTGAAATTTTGGTTTTGCCAGGATATCAAGCAACAGGACTTCCGGGGGAAAATTGTGCCAGCATGGCAAATAATGCTTGACTGGTAAGGCTTTCGTGATTATCCTAACGCCGAAATTAGGTACGCCAGTCAAAGATCCGCGCCACACATTCAAAATATTCCTGAGAAATTTACCGTTAGAAAAGCGAGACTTCGACTTTTTTTACTTTCCATTTCACGTCTAGGACCCTCGGTTGTACTTTCGGATGTGGGTGGTGAAAGGCCTTGAGATAAATGACACAAGCTCAGGCACTGGGGTTGCGTTTGCCCAAAAAAACCGCAAAATTATTTTTGATTGATGGAAACTCGTTCTGTTACCGGGCGTTTTATGCGATCCGGTCGCTTTCGAATTCTAGGGGTGAGCCCACCAATGCGATTTATGGATTCATCACCATGATGCGCAAGCTTGTTCAGACGGAGGCCCCGGACTATATGGCCATTTGCTTTGACCGGCACGAACCCACGTTCCGGCATGAACGGTACGAGGCATACAAGGCGCATCGTAAGCCGATGCCGGACGAGTTAGTGGCCCAGATTGAGCCGATCAAAGAATGTTGCCGGGCGTATCGCTATGCCATGTTCGAAAAAGCGGGGTTCGAGGCCGACGATTTAATTGGGACCTTGGCGCGCAGGGCGGAGGATGAAGGTTTGCAGGTTGTGATTGTGACCGGGGACAAAGATGCCATGCAGCTGGTGAATGAGCGGGTCAAAATATTAAATCCAAGCAAAGAAGATTTGCTCTACGATGCCGAGCAGGTGAAAAAACGCTTTGACGGTTTGGGGCCTGACAAAGTTGTGGATATCATGGCCTTAATGGGCGATGCGTCTGATAATATTCCGGGTGTGCAGGGGATCGGAGAAAAAACGGCAGTGAAGCTGATTAAGGAATTTGGTTCGGTGGAAAATTTATTGGCTAAGATCTCGAAGATCCATTCGAAATCTCAGCAAGAACTGATTCGGGAACACGCCGACCAGGCACTGCTTTCCAAAGAACTCGCCGCGATTGATACGCATGTCTCCGTCGAAATCGATTGGCAGGAGCTTGAAATCAAACCGCCGGATGACGTAAAACTGACGGAGCTCTTCAAGCGGTATGAATTCAAAAGCTTGCTCAAAGACATCATGCCGGTAGGGGAATCTCAGCCGGGAGAACGTTCCTACCATCTCATTCGGACGGATGAAGAATTTAAGGATTTTGTCCTTCAGTTGAGCAAAGCGGACGCATTTAGTTTTGATACCGAGACAACTTCAAGCGATGCGATGCGCGCTCATTTGGTGGGGATGAGTTTTTCCTGGAAGACGCTGGAGGCCTTTTACCTGCCGGTTCGATCCAAAAATCATCGCGGCGAAGGATTGCCGATTGAAGAAGCGATTGCGGCACTGAAGCCGATATTGGAAAATCCGGCGAAGAAAAAATACGGGCAAAATGTGAAATATGATTGGATTGTCATGAAGCGCCATGGCGTGTCTCTGCAGGGGTTTGCCTTTGATACGATGATTGCGAGTTATCTTATCAATCCGATCAAATTGAACCACAATCTGGATGATATTTCACTGGAGTACCTGTCGGTAAAAAAAGTTGCGACAGCGCAACTGATCGGCAAAGGCAAAGAACAAATAACGATGGATCAAGTTCCGCTCGAAGACATCGCCCGTTATGCGGCTGAAGACGCCGATTGCGTTTTCCGGCTGGTTTCGATCCTTCGCGCGAAACTCGAAGAGCTCGGACTGGTGGGGCTTTTCGAAGATGTTGAAATGCCGTTGGCCGAAGTTTTAGCCAAGGTAGAAATGAACGGCGTTCATTTGGATCTCAAGTTTTTGAAAGAACTTTCCGACAATGCGGCAAAAGATCTCGAGAATCTGACCCAGGAGATTTATCGGGAGGCCGGGGAAGAGTTCAACATCAACTCCACCAAACAGCTTGCCGACATCTTGTTCGTAAAAATGAAATTGCCGATTATCAAGCGCACCAAAACGGGCTATTCAACCGATGTCAATTTGCTTGAGAGACTGGCGCGGACATATGA
>JAQTOZ010000069.1:4391-13668 GCA_028713205.1 Candidatus Omnitrophota bacterium | reverse complement strand
TCATGTCCGGTATTGGCTTGTTTGAAACAGTAACTTTCAGTTTGGTCACCCGGAAGGGGGTGTGCGCCGAAGACGGTCTTGACCGCGCTGTGTCAATTGTAAACCCACAGAATAAAGAACTGGCTTGGATGCGCCCGTCATTACTTTCAAGCCTTTTGTCCGTGGTAGAAAAAAATATCCATTGTGGGACACCGGATGTTTTTATATTCGAAATTGCAAATACTTATCACATGATTTCGAAAGACAAAAATCCTAAGGAAAATAAAACATTGGGAATGGTTCTCTCGGGATGCTGGAAGCAAAAGACATGGTTGGATTCCGCAAGGGAAAGCTCGTTTTATGACCTCAAAGGGATGTTGTTGTCGTATTTCGATCGATTGGGTATACGCGATTATATGTTCCTGTCAATCCACAGTGATTCAAAATTTAGAAGTGAAATATGTGAACAAATAATGGTCGGGGCCGACATTATAGGTGTTCTTGGCGAAGTAAATCCGGAGATATCAAGGTCATGGGATTTGGAGAGTCAAGTTTTGTACGCCGAGGTAGACATGGGGCTTTTGTCACGCCATATGCGATGGATTAAAACATTTGAAGAATTGCCCCGTTATCCTGGTATTCAGCGTGATATTGCAGTCATTGTAGCCGAAACGGTCAAGGCCGGAGAAATAAAAGAAATTATAAAAGGGCTTGGTCATGGCTTAATCCGAGATGTGGAGGCCTTTGATCTCTTTTATGGGGGGCGGATACCTAAGGGATTTAAGAACCTAGGATTTCGAATAACCTATCAATCTCAAGAGCGGACTCTTGTTTCAAATGAAATTCAAGGGCTCCATACCGTTATTGCCGACAAGATTATTAAAAAATTTCAAGCCTCTTTTCAATAAATTGAATCAGGTGTATACTACAACCACCCTACGATGCAAGTGCTTGGGAATGGTTTGAAGAACCAACACTGAAGAAATGGGAGTCGATTGATGCCCACTTGAGATAACGGGTTCTCCCAAAACATTTCCACACGGCAAAGTGGGGTTTTTTTATGAAAAAAATAAACTCGGATTTAGTTCCGGAACTATTTGTCGAATCGTCGGCCACAATTTCGGAGGATGTCCATTTATCCGAATCACCACTTGCCAATCGGATGCGGCCACGCAGTCTGGATGAAATTGTCGGGCAAGAGCATTTGTTGTCACAGGGAAAACTACTCCGAAGGGTTCTGCAATCTGACCGGTTAACGTCTATCGTTTTATACGGCCCGCCCGGATGTGGTAAAACATCCATTGCTAAGGTTATTTCACGCATGACTTCGGCTCAGTTTTGCTCACTGAATGCGGTAGAATCGAGCGTTGCAGAAATTCGCAATGTGATTCAGCGCGCCAAAGCGTTACGGCATCGACAAGGTAAGAGAACTATATTATTTGTTGATGAAATTCATCGATTTAACAAAGGCCAACAGGATGTTCTGATGCCGGATGTCGAAGATGGAACTATCGTTTTGATTGGCTCGACAACACAAAATCCATCATTCGCCATCAATAGTCCCATGCTGTCTCGTGCAATTGTCTGTGAGCTGAAACCGATTCAGGAAGGTGATATCCAGAAAATATTGAGGCGCGCTCTGGAGGACAATGAGCGAGGGATGGGTAAGTATAAAGTTGAAATTGATGAAGCCGCCATTACGCATATTGCAAAGAGTGCGTCGGGGGATGCGCGAAAGGCGTTGAATGCATTAGAGATTGGTGTGCTGACGACCCCTTGTGATGATCAGGGGATTGTTCGATTTAATGAGAAGACTGCCGAGGAGTCCTGCCAGCGTAAAATTATTTATCACGACCGGGAAGGTGATTATCACTACGATTTAGCCAGCGCATTCATAAAAAGTATCCGTGGATCTGATGTTGATGCGGCGGTTTACTGGTTGGCAAAAATGATTTATGGTGGCGAGGATCCTCGTTTTATTATGAGAAGACTTCTGATTATCGCAAGTGAAGACATTGGGAATGCAGATCCTCAGGCACTCATCTTGGCCTCTGCCGGATTGCAAGCGATAGAATTTGTGGGTATGCCGGAGGGGAAAATTATTCTTTCGCAATTAGTTACCTATATGTCATTAGCCCCCAAAAGCAACGCCAGCTATACAGCCATAAACCAAGCAATGGAAGATGTCCAGAATCAAAAAACCGAAGAGGTCCCGGCGCATTTGCGTGATGCGAACTACTATGGAGCGAAAGGAATGGGGCACGGGGTGGGCTACAAGTATGCGCACGATTATGAGGGGCATTATGTGAGTCAAAAATATATAGGTAATGTAAAAAAGTATTATCATCCTGCCAAAATAGGCTTTGAAATAAAGCTTTCGGATAGAATCGAAGAGCTCAAGCAAAAGTTAAAATCATAGATCTCGATGGTTTGGAGCAAATATCTTGATTCGATTCGTAAACCTCGCAAAAAAATGAATAAATCAGCTATAAGTATTGTTATATGAGATAGATACTGCCATATATTGATATGTAATAATATGAGGAGAACGTGATCGATATATTTAATGTTAAAAAAAACATGATAGCTCAATATGACTATTTGATTTATGTTCAGAGATTGGACTTTATTTAAAATGTGTGTTATCTTACTTTGTAGTTATAAATAAGTTATAAATGATTAAATAAAGGAAGAGAAGTTTTAAATACGACTATGCAAAATAAAATTAAAGTGAAGTCTGTGGGGGATGTGCGAATATATGAAATCATAGGCGATTTCACAGGTGGTTTTGCAATTAATGGAAAGAAAGCGATGAAACAATCAATAAGGTTATGCAGAAGAAAAAATCTTTTTTTAAATATGGAATGTATGGATCGTTTGGATTCGATAGGAGCGGAAGTGATAAAAACGCAAAAGGGCATGTTTGAAAAATGTGCTTTTCTGACGCACTGTACCGATGTGAAGGATATGATTTCAAGTCGTGAAGATAACGATGATTTTGCGATTATGGAGGATCAATGTGAGGTTGCGCAATTCTTTTCGAAAGAATTTGCGATGCGTTCAATTGCAAATAAAAATTATATAGAGCAGAGAAAATATGTTCGACTGTATACCGTTTTACCTCTCAACATTAAATGTATGATGAAGGGAGATGCGCCCACAGAACTTTTTGCTGTGGTCACAAATCTAAGCGAGGGGGGGCTTTATGCGGAATTTATTCGATCAAAAGAAGAAGATTGTGCGAGAGAAATGATGAATCCTTATGATTTAAAATTGCTACAATTAGAGATTGACCTAACGGGCCAGGGGAAACTCGCTGTGGCGGGCAAGCTCGTCCATGGTGATATTAATGTCGGAGGAATCGGAGTTGAATTTTATGATTTGAATTTGATGGATCAGCAAAAAATAAGCAGATGGATTGCGAGTCATTTGCAGAATCATGCTGAAGAGAAAGATGACAGCGTTTGAATGTGATCAAACATTGCCTTATCGATGCGATGTCTGAGATAAGGGAAAACGCAAAGAGAGGAGGCATACGAATCTACGTTAAGTAGAACCCGATGACAATATCGGCTGTGCCCAGGAGAGTAATGTAAGACCAGGGCCTGGCGCAATGCGCTTCGGGGTGAAAGAAAAACAGCTATGACAAAACTAAAATTAAGCACAAGAGAAATTGGAGCGGTCAGTGTTTTCGATCTTGAGGGCTATCCGACTCAAGAAGCGCTTCAGGAAATCGCGTGGAAAATCCAAAAGAAAATCCGCCGCCATAGGATTCAGCGGGTAATTTTGAATCTGAAGAATCTACCATTCTTAGATCCCATAAGCATGAGGAAACTGCTTTCGGCATGCTTAAGGCCGCAGAGGAGTTTGATCTTTGGTGCATCGGTTGATGCTGTCCAAACGATGGAAGATAATTATCTGCCCAAAAATGTTAGGATCTGTAACAGCGAAGAAGCGGTGGCAGAAGACTTAGGACCTTTTTTGTTGGAAAAGGAATCCGGAAAAGAGATCCCGAGAGAAAATCCATTTGCGCCGACAGAATCAATAGGCCATCAGGTAGAACGCCGTCGATGTAAACGAATGCATGTGGCTATTCCCGTCGAATTCAAAATTCTGATGAAGAATGGGGAGCCTATCCAGACGCGTGCTATCGTGACGAACATCAGCGAAGGTGGCCTTTTTGCGGAGTATCTCGATTTGGATGACGCGAAAGTTGTTGAAGCGATTGAGGGGATCGAAGGTCTTGGGGTCGAAGTCCGGTTGTGCCCGTGTTCCAATTTTCCGGAAGAATATCACCTCGATGGGGTTATTATGCGGAGGGAATTAAGAGGCAAGCAACTTGGCTTGGCAATCAAATTTAATGAGAAAAAAGATTAGCGATCCATCCGCAGATGATGCTCATGAGAGAAGATGAAGGCCAAAAATGGTGGGGTGATATTGACTAGTAAGAAATTTGCTATATCTCTAGGTGCGGAGGACTACGAAATATTGCCGCGCGGTGAGATTCAAAAAGAGTAGGCTTTGCGCTCAAATTTCAGACGTGACCTTTCGGATGCTGATTCGCATTAAGAGTTTTTCTGCAAGAACTCTTTCCAGTTGGTAAATCCTTTTCTGGGACAAAGTGTCTTTTGCCGCCCGTTTTTTAAGGCCATTAAGTTCGTTTTGATACATCGCTTTCTCTTCTTTGGATAATTTTTTGTGATGGATCTCAATCATGATGACTGGAGAGACCTTTTGAATGACGGCTGATGAGATGTCGTTAACGGACGCAAGTTGAATAAAAGTTATACGTCCATCTTGCGATTGCTGTGAAATTGTGTTGGGTAATGCCTTGGAATAAAAATTTCTAACCTTTTCAAGATCATCGTTTGTTGAAAGCCAAATATTGGTTGTAATGGCATAAGAAGGTTTGTGCATGTTATCGGTAGAAAACGATTTGATTGGTTGGATTTCGAATGAGTCGTTGATCAGATCGCTGTAAGGATAAACCTTGAATGAAAGGTCTTGAAGAACTTGACGAGTGGGTTGGTGGAGTTTGCTTAAAAATTGGGTGTCCCAATCATCGCGATCAGAGCATCCAAAAAGGGAACATGAAAGCATTGCCAAAGCGAAGGCCATGATGATGAAAAAGCCTTTCGGCTGATTTTTATACAAAAATAACACCCCGTATTCCGAATTTGAAAATATGTGAAATGGACACAATTACTGTCTGTTTGTCTATTAACATCACATCGGCAGAATTTTTATATCCTAAAGGATGTTTGAGGAAAAATGAATAAGAGATTTTAAGGCGGATTTATCAACGAATCTCTCGAATACGCGCAAATCTTTGATTGCAAATATGGGAAAAAATGTGCGCGAAAGACATGTTTAGGGAGTGGGACCTGAAAAGTTTTAGGTTGAATATGGAATGCTTTATTACATTTCTGCTTGAGGGTCTATGCGCACGACAAATATAGTAATATATAGCAATATATAGCTGCAACAGATGATACGCCATCACTCCATCTAATTTGACATACTTTATAGCATGAGGTATCTTTTTAATAAGCCATAAGCAAAATACTTTTTATTAATATAATAAAATGTTAACATGCGTTCGTAATTAGCCGTTACATTTAGGATTATGAAATCAGGTGATTTTCCAAGTTATTACAAACAATAGAGATCAAATGTTTAGAAAAAAGAAGGTTTGTTTCTTTTGTAATTAAAGCTACTTAAAAAGTATGTTCTGGGATTTTATTTTCTATTTGAAAATAATGATGTTATTGAAGGTGAGAAAATTAGATGAGCTTAGCTGATTATCGGCGAGATAAAAAACCGCTGAGTTTGCGAGCGATCAGTGTAATCTTGATTGTTACATTTCTGGTTACGCAAACCGATGTACGGCTAGCCTTTTCGTATACGGCACCGACAATGTCAAATGTAATTCCCACACCAGATAAATTGGGGCAAAAAGAAAAGGCTGAAGACGTTTTTTACATGCAGGATTTGGATGAGTTTTTTGAATCATCGCCGCTGAGTAAGGAAACACAAAAATCAAGTGAAGAAATAGAAAAAGAAACTCCCTCCGAGGAAATGCAGCAACCTCCTGTTTATTCCGCAATGTTAAGTGTGAATCCTTTGAGCCGTAAGGAGGGAGAAATGTCGTTTGACGAAAAAGATGGGTTGGTCAAAATATCGTACAAAAATGGTAGCTCCTATACCGTTGAAAAAGACACTCAAAAAATTCGTGAAATACGTGATTTTACTGACCCGGAAGATGAGAATCGTCTCCAAACAGTCACATTCGATTATTCAGAAAATGAGAATAATCAGGAGATCGTTCGGATTACGACTTTGTCAAATGATAAAGCGCGATACTTCGATAATTATCAAACTTATATTCAGTACAGTGATGGGCGTATTGGTAATATCTTGGAATCGGGAATTGTAGTGCCCGATCAAGAAGGTGACCATCTTGTGCGTGAGAAAATATATGATTGGGATAGAAAAGAAGTGACGTTCTACGATCCCAAAAACGCTTACTATCAGGCGGTTTATTCGATGGATGAGAATAACAAGCCATACCGCTTAGTGACTTATCAAAACAGGGAAAATGATAACCCCGTTTTCTTGATGGTTCGCTACGATGATCAGGCGGGAGCGCGTACGCTCTATGATGTGATATCGGGTACCTTTGAGGAGCATAAACTTGTAAATAGGAGCGAGGCGGGCGACCTGTTAAAGTTCGGATCATTTGAACTTGGTAGAGCGGGAGGGGAGATAAAAATCAAAAGCGAAATTGAGTTGGTCGAAATTGTTAGGCCGCAGGGAAGGATTCCTGCGTACAATTTCATAAATCCAGAAAAACCAAATGACGTCCTCGTCCGTGAAAGGCTTGAAGCAGGTGCTCCGGGCAGAGTGCTGAAGATTTTGGTGTTTGAAGGAACGGAACGGAAGGTGGATCAGGAATATTTTTATGAGCATGAATCAGAAACCGGCAAGGAATCGATTACGGTATTTGATTATTTGGCTGGTAGCTTTATTAAAATGAGATTGCTTGAAGATCGAGATCAAGACGGTGTTTTGGATTCGGGAGCCCAGTTCATGTCATCGGGGGATATCGATGTGAGCGGTGTTCAGCCCAAGCTGACGACGAAGTTAGAAAAGGTGGACGATTCGATTGTAATAAAAGATCCGGGGGCAAGTCGATTTTATGTTATTGGTGATTTTATTGTGGAGAGTCAGGAGGGGAACTTGGTCCGTCTTCGAGGCCCACCTCCGTCGGAAAGATCAATAAGTGAACTTGAGTTTTTTACCTACGAGTTCAATGAACAAATCCAACCACAGCATTACCTCTCCATCAACTTAAATACACAAACTTATTCGGTTTACGGTATCGAAAACCAAGGCCCCAGCAAGATTCTTGAAGGTGGAATATTTAATATCGGTGAGGGCGGGTCCATCGGCGGATTTCAAACTCAAAAGACTTATGACTATCTCGAAAACAACAAAGTTGAAATCAAAGATTCTAAGACGGGGCAAAAGACGATCCGTGATGCACCGGCGAAGCCTTCATATTTATATAGCGAACCCGAAACGCGCCAATTTGAATATGCCTACGATTTGTTGAGCCAAAGCGGTATTGCGACTGCCACGATTGTCGATCAATTAGATCAAGAAGATTTAGAAGCCCTCATGTCCTTGGATAAAGAAATCGGGTTACTCGTTCTCTATGGAAGGATTGTTCTGTTTACGATCAGTGACGAAAGCGAACTCAAGATATTGAAATCTGTTGCGGAGCTGGCCCAGAACGCACTTTTAATCGTGCATACGCATCCGACACAAGGGATAGGGGTGAGCGAGTTGGATGTCAAAATGGCTGGAGAAAAAACAGAATATGTTCTGACTAAAAATGGGGTCTATGCTTACAACCAGGCTGGTATACAGATCAAAGGAGCATCCTCCGCATTATTGCTTGATGAGATTCGAAAGGCTGTTGATGGCTGGCCGGCCGATGCGGAAGATGAAATTAAGGTCAGAGCGGATCTTAACAAGTTTATTCAATCGATGGATCTTTACGATGCGGCCCCTAAGGAACAAAAAGTACTTTTTAGAGCCGGTGATCTGACACCCGAAGAAGAGGAGGCTTATTCGCTTGCTGAAGCTGATTTGGAACAGCGGATTTCGGTCAGCCGCGAAAATATAAATCGCGAAGCCATTGATGTCGAGGAACCAAACAAATTGTATTTGGTCACAATTTCTTATCGGATCACAGATTATATTTATGAAGTTGATATTGAAAAGGACGAGGCGACGCTCATTGAAAGCCGCGAAAAGCGTCCGGATGATGAACGGGATATGAAAGTAATTAATTACATCACGGGTGAAACTTATCGCTATGAGTATGATGATGACAACGGCTTAGTACGCGTTGTCAATGAAACCAATAACACATTCAATACCTACTACTACAATCGTAACCAAAATAAAATGGGTGATTTAATCAGATCGGGATATTTGGACACAGAAGGAAATTACGTTATCGATACGATTTATGACTATTCAACGGCAGGTGTGATTGCGGCTCTCAGCCAAACGGACAATTCATTTAAAACATATGAATACAACTCAACGAAAAAGAAAATAGGAAAAATTCTGTCCGAAGGCAAGGTCGAGTCAAATGGGGATCAAGCTGTTGAGATAACCTATGATTATAGTATTCAGGGCAAAGTTATTGTCAAGTCAGTTAAAGACCTGACGTATTCGATTCGCGATTATAACAGCGGAACAAATTCGCTAGGAAAAATCCTTGAAAGTGGAAGTGTCGGTACTAGCGGTGATCTTAATAAGGAAAGTGACTATGACTATTCTTCTCAAGAAGGAACTGTCGCTATTGTTCAAATTGAGACAGGTGAATATACGAGATACAACTATGACGGAACAAAGAACGAATTAGGGCGGGCGATCGATAGCGGTGTTCGGGATCAGAGTGGAATCTATGTTTCTAAGAATGCTTATGACTATGAATCAGTTAACGGTACCGTGGCCATCGTAAAAAAGGATACGGGTGAATATACTCGTTATCAATTTAGCGATGAGGATAATAAAGTTGGTAAAGCGCTCGAAGGTGGTGTGCGAGATGCTAATGGTGTTTACACGGCGACGACGGAATATATGTATGACGACGTAGCGCAGACGGTGGCAGTGGTGGAGAAGGCGAGCGGGAAGTATACGAAGTACCGTTATGATGCGGAGGATAACCGGATCGGCCGAGCGCTGGAAGGGGGCGTGAGAGATGCCAGTGGCGTGTACA
>JAQTOZ010000069.1:0-4291 GCA_028713205.1 Candidatus Omnitrophota bacterium | reverse complement strand
ACGGTCGCGATGGTGGATCGAGCGACGGGAGCGTACACGAAATATGGATATGATATGACCCATGAGCGTATCGGTAAAGCGCTCGAAGGTGGTGTGCGAGATGCTAATGGTGTTTACACGGCGACGATGGAATATATGTATGACGATGTAGCGCAGACGGTGGCAGTGGTGGAGAAGGCGAGCGGGAAGTATACGAAGTACCGTTATGATGCGGAGGATAACCGGATCGGCCGAGCGCTGGAAGGGGGCGTGAGAGATGCCAGTGGCGTGTACACGGTGACGACGGACTACGTGTATGACGAAGTGGCCCAGACGGTCGCGATGGTGGATCGAGCGACGGGAGCGTACACGAAATATGGATATGATATGACCCATGAGCGTATCGGTAAAGCGCTCGAAGGTGGTGTGCGAGATGCTAATGGTGTTTACACGGCGACGACGGAATATATGTATGACGATGTAGCGCAGACGGTGGCAGTGGTGGAGAAGGCGAGCGGGAAGTATACGAAGTACCGTTATGATGCGGAGGATAACCGGATCGGCCGAGCGCTGGAAGGGGGGAAACGAGATGTTTCGGGAAATTATACTGTGACTATTGAATACGATTATTCGGTTGCCGGTTCGGTTGCTGTTGTTGATTTGGAGACGGATGAATATACGCGTTATCGTTATGACGAGGATAACGAACAAATTCAGATGGCCCTTGAAGGAGGTGTTCGAGATGCCGACGGGGATTATAACAAGGAAACAGTTTATGATTATGAATCGGTGGCTGGAACGGTAGCTATTGTGGATTTGGAGACTGGAAACTATACACGGTATAGCTTTGATGGAGCACAAAACAGAATCGGAATGGCTATCGAAGGTGGCATTAAGGAAAACGATGTTTACACGGTTAAAACAGAATACGATTACGACGATGTAACCGGAACCGTGGCGGTAGTTGACGTATTGTCAGGGGAATATACCCGATATGCTTATTCTGTCGAGGATAACCGGATCGGGAAGGTGGTTGAGGGTGGTATCCGTGATGCCAATGGTGTGTATCAAGTAACCATGACCTATGTCTATGATGAATTGGCGGGAACGGTTGCGATGGTGGAGATCGCTACCGGCGCTTATACGAAATATCATTATGACAGGACAAATGAACAGATTGGAAGAGCCATCGAAGGCGGGATCCGTGATGCCAATGGTGCGTATAAGGCTGCCACCGAGTATATCTATAATGAAGCGGCGGGTACTGTTGCAATCGTAGAGAAAGCGACTGGGGAATATACGAAATATAACTTCAACGGTCAGACGAACAGGATTGGTCGAGCCATCGAAGGCGGGGTGCGTGATGCAAATGGTATCTATGGAGCGACAACGGAATATGTTTATGATGAGATAGCAGGAACCGTTGCTGTCGTACAGATAATGTCCCATGAATACACGTTGTACAGTTTTGATCGTGAAAGCGGTCAAATGGGGCGTGCGATCGAGGGTGGAGTGAGGAATGCAAACGGTGAGTATGTGAAAAAGTATGAATATGATTATTCCATCCAAGATATCGTGATCGTGAGGGATTTGGAAAACAAAACTTACAGAAAATATGAGTTTGATGCCGTACAAAACCGGGTTGGGAGGATTTTGGAAGCGGGATATTATGACAATGAAGGCATTCCGGTTATCCAAAAAATATTCGAATACTTGGATGAGGAAGTAAAAAAGGTTGTGGACACGGTCAATCACACCACAAGCTATTACAATGCCCGGGATGAACTTATTCGATTTATCGATGAGGCAGGGGTTACAACCTTCTTAGAAAACGGTTTGATTCAGAGGATTGAAGACAAGAACGGGAATGTCTTGAGGGACTATCAGTATGTGATTGATCCGCAGACCCAACAATATACCGGAGCCGATTTTACGAATAAGGAGATCTCGCGGCAAGTCAGCCAAGTGGTTGATGAGAGACTGCGGAGAAATATATACGAGACAGGTGTGATTGAGAATTTTATTACCGAAAAGGACGGCGATCATGACTTTCTGGTGACGGATCTCTTGGGCATCGGACAAATGACAAACGACGAGGATGGGAATACCACGGTTTATTTGAATTCCGGAACGGTGATGCGTTATCGCGATGCGCCTTCGGGTGGGCAACAAGAAGTGCTGGACGAAGTAATTAACCTGAAAGGTAAAATCACTAAAACGATTTATAATATCAGTGACCTTGATGGACTTGTGTCAAAAATCTCTGCTTATATCACCCTAACTGATTACGTCGACGACAATAAATATCTGGATGGTACCGACGACGCGGATATTGCCATTATTCAAGACAATACAGATGCGATTATCGGTGCAATTATCTATACACAAGAAACTGGACTCACCAAAATTGTGGGCGGAAATCCGCAGATTGATTTCGCCATCGAATGGGATGGGACTAAGCGTCAATACAGATACAATAAGGATGAAAAGGAGGATTTGGATGAAATCGAAGAATGGGCTTTCCCAGAACCTGGGCAAGATCCGCGTCTAATCAGCCGGGTTGTTTATAAGGATGAAAGCGATGATATCGATTATGTCTTGGGGTACAACGGAGATGGAAGCAAGGCTTTGATTCGGAGCGATTACGAATATGATCCCGATCTTGAGAAAAGGATACCCGGACCGAACTGGGTGAATCAGTATGATGTCAGCAATTTGGCTATGCCTGAGACAAAAGGGACTGGGCTATTTCAATCGCGGACCGATTACATGGAAAGTCCATGGCATAGCGGCGAAGTCCTGATTAATTTCATTACGGATAAGCAAGATAATGTCAGTCAATATCATTATTTGAATGAAAACATTGAAAGGGTTGACCAAAAAGACGCCAACCATATCCTTCTGTCCGAGACATTCTATGAAATGGGACATTATTTTAACGACCGAATTAAATCTGTCGTCACCTACAAAGATGATCCGGAAAGCGATGTCCCCACACAAGTTCTGCCGAAAGAACAAACATTCTACGATTATGACGAGTTGGATAAAGTTAGAACGCTGACCAAGTATGAGATTGTCGGAACCGCGGATAGTGATCCGCTCCATATCGCTGACGACAAGCTGATAAGTGAGACTTTCTTTGAGGCAGATGTGCCTCTCTTGGAGATGACGTACAAGTGGGTTGATGTGGACAGTGATCCGGGCACACCCGATGAAAAGTTCATTAAAAAATATACTGTAATGACCTATGGGGCGGATAAAAAAACGACTGTCTACAGTGACGAATATGCCATAACGGGAAATTTTGTGACAACGTATCAATCGATCAAGCAACGGCTGAATGGTGATGATCCTGCCATGGATACGTTTGCGGAGGTCTTGGCCGTTTTGGTGGCCGAACAAGGGAAAAACCAATCTCAGAAATCACGTGTTTATTATAACGATCTTGGCACGAGACCGGTATATTCCGTTTCTATGGATGATCAGGGTAAGTCATCAAGCTTGAGTGAATTCAATTATGATGACACTGGAGACGGAGATCTGCGGTGGATTGATCAATGGGACATTGCGGGTGACGCAAATTATTTCCCATTACCGGCAGATGGAAGCAGTGTGATCAAACCTTCGGATCCAAAGAAATTCGAATCAACCGTTTATTTTGACGAAGCCGGAATAAGATCGGAATTTTCTGTTTCGTACAGCTATGAGGATGGTGCCCAAGGAACAGTTCAAAAGATTAGTCAATATAGCATTTTTTACTATGGTGATGACCGGAACATGATTGCGTATACGGACTCCTATAAATTGACCGGAGATTCCGACATTCGCTGGTCTGCGATTCAACTGAAGCTAGATCCCGACAATTCGAGTATGAATACCATCCGAAAAGTGATTACTCAAATACTTAATGATGATGTGAGCAATGACTTAATGTCTTCACGAACTTTTCTTGATGAGGATGGACGACCACTACTCAGTATTGAGGTAAATCAGGACGGGCAAGTTTCCGGAGTATCCACCTACACCGTAGACCTTGAAACCGAAAAAATACTGTGGGTTGATTCGCTCAAACTGAATGATTCAGACAATGCGACGCCTGGATTTCAAAATTTCGATTTTAACGCTTCCACAATGAATACGGCGGATGACGTTAGTGTCACGCAACTGTATGCCTCTAATCAGTGCACGAGCCGCACGTATCTGAATTCGGATGGGGACCCGGTTTTAAGTGTGAGCATTGATGAAAACGATAAAGTGAGCGGCATCTCCGAATTTCATTTGACGAACGGCAAGATCGATTGGGTGGACAGTC
>JAQTOZ010000068.1 GCA_028713205.1 Candidatus Omnitrophota bacterium | reverse complement strand
ATATGCGCGAAGCCAATAGCAATTTATATCCGCCCACGGTGGCCGTACCGTTGCTTGACCGGTATCATCGTATTCCGAGTGACGAGAGAACCCTGCATGATCCGGGTTTGATCACGGTCAATCCTGATATTGTTGGTGCTCTTCAAGATGCTTTACGTTCCGGAAAAGTTCTGAGCTATGAAGATTTGGAACGATTGGCGGAAGATGCAAATCACAGACGCTTTATCCCCTTCATTACCGGCATTAATCCCTGGGAACGTGCCATCGTGAAGCGGGTTGTGGAAAGAAATCTGAGAGCGTTCAAAAAATTGAATTTCGAAGAGCAACGGAGAATCCTTTTTGGGATAGCGGCCCGGCCGGCACCGCTTTTGGATTTCGCGTTACCGTTTGTCAGTGGGGATTCGGAAGACGATGTGGATAAGGGAGCCGACCGCTTACGTGCGGCAGCGGTCCTGTTGGGACAACCGACGCTTCCGAATCCGCAACGCATTATCGATTTGCTTGAGCAACCGGATATCGATGCATTGAAACAAGAGTTGAGTGTTGCGAGGATTCAATTTGCGCAACAGTCCCGGAGAGGCCGTGATTTTGCACCGGACCAATTTTGGACGGAACTTACGCTTGAGAAGCAAAAGACCGAGGCATTGTTGGAACATCACCGTCAGCAACTGATGCAAGTCAAGGCGCGAATCAACACGCCGCATAGACAGGATGGCGATACCCAGCGTGCCAAAGATCTTGAAATTGCCATACAACGCGATGAATTTCTTTTGGCCATCTTAAACAACCCTCCGCATCCGGCAATGTTGCCCCCGAATCATTTTGTGTTCAAAGTAAGCGAAACCTATCGGCGTTGGTTTGGGCCTCAAATGGAACTGTTGAACCGGTATATGCAAGAGGGGCGGATCTTTCCGGTGTTTCCTTCGGCAGGTATGGGGACTCGCGCGGGGGATCAGGTCAAACACACATTTCCGTTTATCCGTGAGGACAACCCCGATTATTACACCCGGGAATCCTTTGCGCGTTGGGCTGATTTTGTCCGACTCTTTCGAGAAGAGTTTCCCGATATGGTCGAGCAAACGGTGACATTGATTGCGAGTCCTTATACGGAAGACACTTTGCTCAAAACATTGCTCAATGGTTTGGCGGAGGAGGCAGGTTTTCTCCCGGAAAATGCCGGGGTGGTACAACAAAGCGTTGCGCAAGTCCATACAGCCATGAGTGAAGAACTGAGGATCAAGTTAATTCTGGCGCTGGCAGTCTTGAAGAATAAAAGCCGCGAAAAGATTGCGGATTTGGAACGTGATTATGGGTGGTTTATCCGCCGGGCGGAAGAAGCGCTTTTAAGGGCCAATGCAGATTTGCCGAACGGTGCACAGCCCTATGTGCGTGTGGCCTGGAAGGACCCGGGTATCGGGAGTCCGATGTCGGAATATGCGCCTTCAGGAACGGCGGGTGCCAGTATGTCCGGATTGATTGTTGAAAATGCACCTCACGTGACCGAAGCGACATTACGGGCACGTTACGGCGATCAAATCGACGAGGATCGCATGGCCATGATCCCCGAAGAAGAAAGACAGCACGGCATGCCGTTGGCCAAAGCGGCCCTAGTGGTAAAAGGATTGCCGTTGGTAGCGCTCCTGCAGAATAATTCCAGGCGTGCACCCGTTTGCGGGCTTTATTTGGCGGATAGTTTGGCTCACTTCAACGGTTTAGAAACGGCAGCGGACACAGTCGCATTGCCTGACGGAAGACCGCTGTTTGAGAGATTGGACGGGGAAGTCTCAAAAACGATTACCTATGCCAATGTCGCCGGTAGCGGCGAAGATGCCGGTGTGCTGATGGAAGACCGGCAAACGCGGGCTGTCGGGGCCGTCGAAGGGAATTTAGCGTTGGGGTTGGCCAGGGAAATCCACGAAAATAACCAGGCCATACCGATCGGAGAAACCATGTACCGGTTGGATCGCATGTATCAGGCTTTGCAACGAGTGCGTCGTGACGGGACTACGCCCGGTCGCTGGTCTGTCCCGGTATCCGGCGATGAAAAAGATGATGATTATGGTCCGGAGAAATATTTACGCGAGACCCTGTCAGAGCGCCGTCAAAGGATTGAATGGATGATGGCCAATGCTTGGCCGCGCAACGATGTCTTAAAGGAACGTAAACTGCTGGTCCATCAACGGGAAGAACTCGATATGGTCATTCAGCGGGAGTGGATCGATGCACAACTTTCTTTCTGGTGGCAGGAACGGTTCGGCTTAGGTTCTGTTCTCTTTTATGAAGTCCCGCCGGATTATTTTCGGGATGATAAAGATAAACGCCACCGGGATTTGACCATGCCGCAACGAGGGAGCCATGATATCAGCCTCCCGACGGCTTGGCCCGAAGAGCTTATGGAACTTGAGCAACTGGTGCCGACTTTGCATGATTGGGTCGTGTGGGGTGAGTTTTATGCTGACCATCAATTCGTCGGACTTGCAAAAGATGCTATGCGGCATGCGGAGGAAGTTTTAGCACAGGCCGAAACGGCGCTTGGTTTGGATGAAGAAGAGCGAAGCGCAAGACAAGAGACGCCCATGTCGGAAACGGAGTCCGCTCAAGCCAGAGCAAAAGTGTCCGGGCTTCGTCAGCGCATGGTACAGGTCCGGGAGAAAATCGTTGCCGTCCCGATGGTTGAACCGGCGGCCGTGCCGATGGAGAGCGACGACATCCGGGCGAAATTACAAACAGCATTTAAAACGGCGGAGGATGAGGAGGGATCGTTTGAAGATGAATTTATCCAACTGTTTGACTCGTTAAGGAGCCATCGGCCTGTGAATATGAATGATCAAATTCGGCAGGCCAAACTGACCGATATCGGATCTTTGCTGCGCCGGATTACTACGACTTTGTCTGCGGTCGAAAGACATGTGGCTGTATTTTCGGTTTTGCCCGAGGTCAAGAGCGCTTTGCAAAATGAAAAGGATGCACGGATCGGGAAGGCTGAATTAAGCGGGGAGGACCGGGCTATTTTGGATGAGTTGAAACAAAGGAAGCGGACGCTGCGGGCCTTGCAGTTTTTACATCGCGAGACTTTGGCGATGTTCAATCAAACGGCTGAGGCGATGATGATGTCCGATAGCATTCCCGATAATCGGTTGAGTGGTATCCGGCTTTATGTTCATAAGATCAAAGGTTTGGTGGACAAAGATGCGACGATTGCGGAACCTGCGACAAAGTTATCGGCAGAGCAGACCCGGCGATTGTTTGACATCGTGGCGTCCGGTTATACCCTGGATATTTTGACCGGTTCGACGCCTGCCGAAGCATTCGGGCATGTCTTTGAGCCTCTTCGGGCCGTTGTGGAAGATTTGGATGAGCCGAACATCATTAAAGTGGTTGCTTTGAGAAGATTGAGATTATTGTCCAATGACGGGGCATCGTTGCTGCAACTGGATGTCCAGGATCATCGTCGGCCTGTAACACGGGAAACGCCGGCAAAGTTGTTGACGCATAATTTCCGCTGGGATTATGAAAACAAGGAGTGGGTGCCGATTGATACGCTACAGCACAATGACCGCGAGTATCGTGCGCTTGCATGGACGGTTTCCATCCGGGGTTATTTGGAAGAATTGTTTGATTTGTCATTTATTCAAACGCGTATGAGTGAAGTGGTTGATATCCGGTCGACTGAGGAACAGGCCTATTGGGATGGTTTCAAGAAGTTTGTCCGGACGTTGGAGATGGATCCGCGGGATATTCCCGACATGGCCGCAATGGCGGCAAATCCGATGTTGTTTTTCAATGTGCGTGAATCGATTGCGTGGGCCTTGCAACATACCGATCAAGATGGGCAGGTGGTCGGCATGCTTGGGCGGGCAAAAATGAGCGCAGCTAACGATGCGAGTTACCGCGCACAGTATGGAAGATACATCGATGCCTTCGAGCGTTTGTTTGCAAGCCGAGACGGACTTGTCCGGAAGATGAAAGACCGGGATTCGATCCGCCGGCGCGATGGAGTGATTGTTGAAGGTAAAATTGTTGCTACCCCGGGACAATCCATGCCGGGAGAAGATGGCGACGGATTGGACCGCTATGTGATTCAGACACCGGAAGGTCAGCGGGTCACGGTGAGACTGTCCGATATCGAAGAACCGGACCGCTACGTGATCCGGGGCAGTGCGCCGCTTTCTGCCGAAGAGGACGTGATGTTGGCTTTGGAGTTCATGTTTTATAAAGAAAGTCATTGGGTTTTCGGGTCTCTGGACGGTTCCGATCTTGAAAAGCTGACCAAGAGTACGCACCCTTTCCGGTTGGGACTGGTGAGGGATAGTCGGCTTGAAAAGATTTTCGGGTTGCTTTGCGCGACCCAGGATTTTTGGGTCAAAATCGTGGAGAGGATCAAAGGCGACAAGCCCGAGTTTCAGCCGCTCCGGTTTGCGTACCGGGATTTGTTGGATAGAATTCGAACGCAAGACGGTCAGCGAGTTGTGGCTCGTGAAATTCGGGCAGGGAAGGGCTATCTCAATTTGGTTTTTGGCGGTATTTCGAAAATCAACATTATTGATGGGAATATGCATGATTCTGCCACTGAAGGACAAATTTTTGAGATCAAGGGTGATAGTGCCACCGATCAGGGGCGTCTGCCCGTGGAATCGTCTGCGTCCATTCCGTCACGAGTTTTTGAAGCCGTTCAAAGTGCCCAGGTTCCGGTGATTGCGCCGATCATCATGAAAATACGGTTCCAAAAAATCGCCGATGGTCAGGCGTATGAACTGATTTGGCGTGGTTACATGTCTCGTGCGGACCGTGATGATTTGTTCCGTGTGGCGCAATCGATTCCGAGAGGATTGCGTTCGGCGTGGGTTGGGGCAATCAAAAAGATTTATGACTATTCGCACGAGGCCTATGGCAAGCGCTTGACGATACGCGTTTTTCTGGGGTATACGCTTGGGGAAAAGACGGAACGTGACCGGGCGCTTTTAGAGGAAAGCGGGCTCTTGAGGACCCGGTATCAAGATTCTAAATTGGCCCTTGACCACCCGGGGACTTTGGACGGTGAAGTCGAAAGTCTTGGTCCGGCCGCATCCTATGAATATTTCGAACAACTAATCGTCGTGGCCGATCACGGTGATATTTTGGCGCATCCGGATCCCTTGATGCGCCGTAATCAACTATACCGGCGATTGGGGCAATCTTTCAACAGGAATGGTGTGCTTCATGTCGCACCGATTCCTCCGCGTTCGGCTTCACGATCCAGGTTTTGGCGGCAGAATGAAGCCAAGGACCGTTCGCGTGCTCCTCAGATGACGCTTTTCCCGGCGCGTAGCGAATTGCGCGTGCGATCCGAGGTCAAGGTCGCATTACCGTCGGCGGTTGAGTTGCCGGAAGGAACAAATCCGATCGAGATTTTATTCAAGCGCAATAATCAACCTACTCCGAATTTTCGGGCGCAGGTTGAAGATGTGATGACAGGTGTTCCGGCGCCTGCCGTTGCTTTCGGTATGCCCGACGATGAAGATGAGGCCTTTACGGCCCAGACCGTATCCTACGGATTCATCGGTGCATGGATCGACCGTGTGCCAACGGAAGAGAATCGGGATTTATGGTATGCCAGGCTTCATTTGGTGAATCGAGTTGTGAATCCGTCCGCGACGGCCGCCGATGCGAATGTGGTGGATGCCTTCATGCAAGACATTCCGGGCATGGTTCGGGAATCCTTGAATGCAGATCAAGTGTCACCGCCGCGCCATTTGGTACAGGTGGTTAAGCGTGCGGAAATTCGCAAGCAAATTGCCAACCTGACCTTGCTGACGGGAGCCGCGTTGCGTCCCGGGGATGAGGTAACACTTGTGGTCCCGGGTGCCAAACGTTCGGAATTGAGAGCCGTTTCCAAGCTTGTTCAACAAAACATCGGAACTTTCCGCCTGCCGTCATCCATCTCTGAGCGGTTGCATATCGTGGGTTCGGATGAAACGCCGCGCGGTGTTGCCCGAGCGTTGACTCAGGTGATTAACAGTGCCGATGCAAATGTGGAAATCGGGGTTATCGTGGATGCGGCCCTGAGTGAGATTTTTGCCATTCTTCCGATACGAAGTGATCGTCACGTGTCTCCTTACGACAGTGCCGAACTTCAGAACGACCTGGCTTTACTACTGGCGGCCATGGCTTTGGACAAGCAGATTTCAGACCGCTTTGTCGTGAAGTTAAGTGCAGTGGCCGAACGGCTTGGTATTGACCAAAATGTGCTTGCGGCTTATTTGGAACAGGCTGTGGCCAATGCGCGTAAGGTTGCTCAAGCGGCCTAAACAAGCAGCTAGCAGTTGTTAGCCTTCAGCTAACAATAAATCTCATGGCTCAGGGAAATGGAAACTCTCAAAGAGGCCTGTGCTACATAAGCCCCGCCAGCCCTTTATGCATCCTCAAAATAATCAGCGTCGATCTTTTTGATGTCATAAGACGCTTGTTTAGTGACACCTAAATCATGGTCGATCATAAGTTGCGCCAACTGCTGGCCATTCATTAGAACGACTTTTTGTTGGATAGACTCTACAAAAGCATAAGCGTCCTTCGGAAAATCTGAGGTTGTAATAAAAATACCTTTGTTCGCTCTTTTACCGACCAAGCTACCCACAAAATCCCTTATTTCTTTAATGGGGACATTATTTTGCCAATGCTTAGCTTGGATATAAATGACGTCCAGGCCTAGTTTATCTTCCTTGATGATGCCGTCAATTCCGCCAGCAGTATCCCTATACCGATTTCTCGCAACGTTTCCGTTTCTCTACCGTGCCCTTGAGAGGTCTTCATGACGCTTTTCAGCTGCCCTTGCGCCTATGCGCAAGGACTCCACGGCGGTAGCTTGATGCTCCCGTCCGTGGGAAATTTCATTTGCCCTTGCGCCTATGCGCAAGGACTCCACGGCGGTAGCTTGATGCTCCCGTCCGTGGGAAATTTCATTGGCAGGTTGAACTGAATTGGGTAGCATACACCTTCTCATTGTCGCGTCCCCATCGTCTAGCCTGGTCAGGACACCAGATTTTCATTCTGGCAGCACCGGTTCAAATCCGGTTGGGGACGCCATTTATTTCTATCTCTGGCCTAGAGAGATAGATAAAACGGCCTTGGTTCGATAAACGAGCCAAGGCCGTCTTTATGTCTGCACGTTCTCGCGACTTACGCCAAATAACAAATGCCACTGTTTAGTGTCCATTCACAGTTTCAAAACTGGCAACTTCGATCCACTGAATTGAGCCCGCAAATCGGCTATTTATCTCTAAATGGGCCATAAAAGTGGTCAAGGTAGTTTCGCGCTCAATCATTGATTCATTGGCAATCCGTATCGATCTGAAACTGCAATGTTGGCTTGATCGACGACTGCAGACGAGTTTATCTCTAGTTTTGGAAGAGCGCTAAACGGTGGGGATCAGCTGTGACCAGGCGGATAGTTGCTTATCCCAGTCCATTTCGATCGATATTGGACGCAGGGGATACTCGCTGATCTTGGCGAGATGGTGGAGATTCCCGCACATGATTTCTTCCTGAATCGCGGGAGCGAGGAAAAGCAGGCTCATGATTTGCTCAAGACGGGCCTTGGAGATTCCAAGCCAATCAGAGAGCTGCTGCAAGTCTTTAACGCGGCCGTCATCGAGCATCTCTTGGATCTGGTGGGCGAGGAGGAGCTGGCGCCGGATAGGCGGTTCGTTGAAGAACTTATTGCTCGGAGTGCCTGATTGCTTTTTGAGGTGATCAAGCGGCAGATCAAATTCATGCTTCTGCGAGCTCTCCTTGAGCGTGATCCACAGCTTGCCTTTCCGGCCGTCATATTCAATCAGTTTGACCAAGGACTGGATCTGTTCTATTTGTTTTTCCAACCCTAGTTTTTGCCATTCATCTTCCTCAAGAACTTCTTTCGACGTAATGGCTTTCAGGAGCTCGATAACTCTTCGTTCGATCGAGACAGCCCCCATGGATTTGGTCGGGCAGTCCTTGCGGTTTCGTTTAATGGCATTCAGGCAGGTGTAATAGCGGTATTTGGAGCTCTTTTTTTGCGTGTAGCCGTGAGTCATGCTTGTATTGCAGCAGGTGCAGCGGAAGATGCCGCTTAAAAGCCCCAGGAACTTCCGGTTTTTGGTTGTTCCGCGTTCTCGTATGTTTTGTTTTTTAATCTCCTGAGCCTTGTTAAAAACATCTTCATCGATAATAGCCGCATGTTCGCCGGGATAGATCTTCCCGCCATATTCGACTTTCCCAAGGTAAGTGACATTCTTGAGAATGATCTGGATATTGGTATTCTTGAATGGAACGCCGCCAGTCGTTTTATGTTCAGTGCGCACGGTCTTCGTGCGATGACCTCTTTGGTTCAATGTGCGAGCGACCTCAAGAAGGGACTTCTTTTCAAGATAAAGTCGAAATATGTCACGTACAAGATCCGCTTCTTTAGGGTTGGCGATTAACTTGCGGAGGTTTCGATCAATATCATATCCGAGAGGGGGCCTGCCGCCGACCCATTTTCCTTTTATTCGGGCAGCGCCCATTTTGTCCTTGGTGCGTTCGCTGATCATCTCTCGCTCGAATTGGGCAAATGAAAGCAGAATATTGAGCGTGAGACGTCCCATGGACGTATTTGTATTGAAATGCTGTGTGACCGAAACAAAGGCAACTTTCTGTTCCTCGAAGAATTGCAGGAGCTTTACGAAATCCGCAAGCGAACGTGACAGACGGTCCACCTTATAGACGACCACACAGTCGACCTTCTGCTGTCGGATGGCCTCAAGAAGCTTTTGGAGGGCAGGACGCTCCATGGTTGCGCCCGTAAAGCCGCCATCGTCGTATTTCTCCGGCAATAACATCCATCCCTGATGCTGCTGACTGCGGATATAGCTTTCCGCGGACTCCCGCTGGGCATCAAGGGACGTAAAGTCCTTCTCTAAACCTTCATTGGTCGATTTGCGCGTGTAGATCGCGCAGCGGATCTTCTTTTTCTCTCTATCTTCTTCCATGGTGATTCAATCCGAAGAACACAAATCCGTTCCAGTGGTTTCCTGTGATGGCCTCAGCGACTGCGCTCAGGTTTTTGTAGATGGTTCCGCGATATTCGAATCCCTGTTCCAGCACCTTCACCTCGATCCGGTTATTCTTATAGATCTTGGTGATTAGGGAGCCGGGCATGGGGAGGCGGGGATCGCGGCCGTGAGGTGTCGAAATGTTGCCACCGCGCGTCTTGAACGTCCGTTTGTTGATCGGGTCGTAAGTCCGGATCAGGTCCTGGATAGTGTTTTTGACTGCGGCAGCCAGGGGCCCATGCGTCGATTCTTGAAGCTTGTAGGCCAGGTGGCGGATCAAAAAGAGACGGTTTGCCGGGGGTTTTGAATCTCCGAAGTTCTCTCGCCATTTGTCCAAAAGGAGCTTGGTCTCTGTCGATTTCAAAGCCTCAATTTGCTCTGTGATATTAGCTTGCATAGTTGCCTCCCTTAGGCATGTATATGCCCATAGATTCTTAGACATATCCAGTCAATAAGAAGAGGGAAAAGGACAATGAAACGGCAGAATACGCGGTACTTTACGGGTGAAGAAAAGGCGAAATTCCTACGATTTCTTGAGAAACGGCGAGACGCGCGCCGAGCAGAAATGCTTTATAAGCTAATGTTTGCGACTGGGCTGAGGCTTCAGGAAACGGTCAATTTGAATGTCGGCGATGTCCAAGGGAGGGATCTGATCGCCATAATCGGGAAAGGGGACAAACTTCGCGAGATTCCGCTATCCAAAGCTATCCAGCAACGGATCGAACGGTTTCTCATATGGAAGAAGAGAAAAGGTGAAGGCCTAGCTCCGGAAGCACCGCTATTTATTTCACGAAAGAAGAAAGGGAGACTCCTTAAACGAGCCGTTCAATGGGATCTCAATCGGTGGGTGAGGCGGGCTGGCTTGGAAGGGAAGTACTCACCTCATGCTCTCCGCCATACGGTTGGTTTTGAACTTATGCGTAAGACCCGCAACATCCGCCAGGTTCAAGAATTTCTCGGCCACAGCTCCATTATGACCACCCAAATCTATACCCACGTCACCAAAGAAGAACTGCGCCACTGCGCTGAGCTTTTAAGTCTCTAGGTCTTAGCATGTAGTCTGTAAAAGACAATGCTATAAATCAAAATAATTACTCCTTGGGAAGATTGTTGGTTGGTCTATAATATTTACACTATGCCTCTCACTCGAGCATTTGAATCGTATGCATCTCCAGTTGGTGCTTTATCTGTTCGTTGCCATGTGCTGAAGCAGGATCATGCTACGGCATTAGAAGACTTTCTAGTGCAAAAATTGCCTGAATGTTATGCAACCAAGGCTTTTTTGAGGGAGCGTGTTGCAACAACGGGGCTGTCTGTTTCAGAGATTTTAGCCAATAAGTTGCCGGATCGTGGCAATGTTATGTCGGGAGATTTTGGGGAAGTCCTCACTCTATTTTTTCTCAGCAGTGAGCGATCTGAACCAACGAAGTTGATAAAGAAATGGCAATATAAGCAAGATCGACAAAAGCCAGCTCCGCATTCAGACGTTATCATTTTCTCTACCGAAAATCCTAGCACTCCATCACCTCATGATTTTGTAATTTGTGCGGAAAGTAAGCAGAAGGCGACAGCGTCAAACCAATGGTTCCCAATTAGCGCAGCGTTCAAAGGCTACGAAACGGACAAAATAGGAAGGCTTGCTAGAACTCTTGCGTGGCTACGTGAAAAAGCTATTGACCAAGGTTCGACGCAGGATATTGCACTTATTGAAAGGTTTGCCATTGGTACCGCCGTAGAGTATTCCAAATATTTTAAAGCGGTAGCCATTATTGATCGTAGTCTCTTAGATGCAGAGATTACATGGCAAATAGACCTTCCAGCTCAGGACGCGTCGTTTGAAGTTGTCGTGCTTGGGATTAGCGAATTAAAGCAGTTCTATGAAACTGTTTATGAGCGTGCCCAACGAGAGGTAACTCTTGAATAGTCATATTCGCAATATGATGGCCCAAATGGAATCATGGGAGGCGGCCACGGAATTTGCAATACCAGAAGCCGACTGGGCGGAGTATTTGGTTAGAAAACGAAGCGATGATTTGTATATCGCTTGTCTTGCTAGCGTGTTCGACGCTCTTCGATTAGCGAATGATGAAGCTCAGAGCTCAGAGCTTGCCGCATTAGCGCAAACGTTACTCATTTATTCTCGAAGTACAGCAGCGCGTTACTTGAGAGGTGTGGAAAAAAATTTAAATAATGTTTACGCTGCAGCGCTGTATTACTTGGCCGGCTTTCCAGCAACTGCGATGCTTATTGTTAAAAATCTTGCTAGCGCATTAGAATTAACAATAGAAGAGGCCTTTCTTTATGGTTTCTTAGAAAGACGGTTAAAAAATGATCGTCCGGTCGAGCATATGCTTGCAAATATTCTTGGTGTAGATGCTTCGCTGAATTTAGAGCCGCTTTGTGAAATATTTAGAGAAAAAATCAGCTCGGGATTGATGGATGATCCTCGGAAATTTATAGCTTCAAAGCTGTCTTTAGCGTGCATACAACGTTTTAAAAGTACAAATGTTTGGGATGCTCTTCGGGAGTATTCATCGCGATATGCCTTTGAGTTGTGGCGACCATTTCTTAATAATGAAAACTCATATCCTCTTTGGGAATTATTACCTTCACAGTTGACGGCGATCAGAACTGGGATTTTGAGTGATAATGATGAGCCGTTTAGTTTGCAAATGCCAACGTCAGCAGGGAAGACAGCTCTTTGTGAATTATTAATTTACCATGAAGTAAAAGCTCGTAATAAGCAGGTATTATTTCTTGTTCCCTTTCGAGCCCTCGCAGCAGAGATTCTTCATGGAATGTCGCAACGATTAAAAAATGCTGGGATCCGCATTATCGCTACTTACGGCGGAAATATTCCCACGCGATCGGAAACAGATACGTTGGATAATGTGGATGTGCTAATTGTGACGCCCGAGAAGTTTGTGGCATTAGCACAGGTTTTGCCGGATCTCGAAAGCCGTTTCCAAACTGTTATATGTGATGAAGGACATCTGATTGATGATGAGGGGCGTGGCCTCCAATATGAATTGCTTCTCACCAAGTTGCGTGGCACGCCGAGCAACCCTCGAAAGATTGTATTTATTTCGGCCATACTTCCTAATGTTAATGAGATCCATTCATGGCTAGGAGGAAATCCTGGGCGAATGGCCCGTTCAACGTATCGACCTGTTGAGACAGATTATGCGTTTTTAACTCAGGAGGATAATAACAGTTGGTGGCTTGATGTTAATCCGATTTATGAGCGACCACGTAGCTATTATTTACGCCGATTTCTTGTGAAGGATGAGTTTCGTTATGTTAATCCAGTTACTGGCCATCAGAAGTTAATTAGCGGCTGGAAAAATTACACATCATTAGCGTGTGCAGCTGCACTCAAAGCTAGACGAAGCGGGGCAGTCGCTTTATTTACTACGAGTCGTGGGATGCATGGCGTTTCTGGCTTAGCACAAAGATTGATTGCTATGTGTGAGACCGGAGTGTTAGTTGCCAGCCAAAATGCCCCGATGCCATCAGAAGAGGTGACGGAACTCCAAGAATTCATTGGTTTTTTATTTGGACAAGAATATCTTTTAACACGGTTATTGGTTTTTAGAATTGGCTTCCATCACGGAATGCTCCCGCAGGAAGTGCGCCGAGTCATGGAAGAATATATTCAAAATGGTGTAATTAATATTTTGATATGTACAACGACATTGGCTGAAGGGGTGAATCTTCCTATTCGAACTTTGGTAATGCATACAGTACGGCGGTACGATCCTATCAATCAAGCTTGGTCGTATCTCCACAATCGTACGATTAAGAACATTATTGGACGAGTTGGCCGAGCGGGTAAAGAAACGCGAGGAAGGGTAATATTTATAAATGACACCGAGCGAAGCCAATTGAATAAAGTATTGCGAAATCAAGAGATGGAGCCTGCTCAGGGTGCTCTTTACCAATTAATAAAAGCAATCAATGATTATGTTGCAGAAAATAATGTAAGCCTCAGCAATGATTTTTTTGATCAAGTTCATGATCCGAAATTTTTATCCATGATTGATAATATCGATTTTACCTTACTCGATCTTATCCCCACAGAAACGCCACAGTATGAAATTAATCGTCATATTGACGAGCTTTTAGAAGGAACTCTTGCCCAGCGATATTGCGTTACGGCCGAGTTGCGAACATGTCTTCAGACATTGTTCCGAATTCGAGCGATGGCGCTTCAGGAAACAGTTCATCGAGATGCATGGCCAGTGCTTAGAAAAAGCGGCGTTTCACCTCGATTTTGGAAATTTGTAATTGAATCCGACATTCTTGAACATGATTTGTGGACGTCTCTAGAAAACCCTATTGATGATGTGTGGCTGGAAGAGGTAATTGTTAAACTATTAGATTTTTCCGCAATAGATGTTAATGTCTCGCCCGATATTTTATTGAGATTTGTTCGTGGCTGGATGTCTGGAGCGACCTATTCGGAACTCGCGATTCAATGTGGGTATACTGTGGATGAAGTCTTAGAGATATTGTGTAATCAAGTAGGGTATCGTCTTCAAAACTATGTTGCGAAATTGTGCCAGCTTGCC
This sequence comes from Candidatus Omnitrophota bacterium, assembly GCA_028713205.1. Taxonomy (GTDB): domain Bacteria; phylum Omnitrophota; class Omnitrophia; order Omnitrophales; family Aquincolibacteriaceae; genus JAQTOZ01. Next base: position 162 of record JAQTOZ010000068.1, on the reverse strand, counting down.
ATGGAAAGATACGGCGAAAATGTAATTTCCGAAGTGGCGAGAAACTGGTCTTCGCTTCTTCAGTATGGTCTTGGATCAATGCAACAACTAGATATTTTTGAGCAAGGAGTAACGGATCGATTAGCCGCGTGGGGTGTGTTTAGGTTTCTGCTTTTAAATAAC
>JAQTOZ010000067.1 GCA_028713205.1 Candidatus Omnitrophota bacterium | reverse complement strand
AACGCCTCGGTCGGAGTCATCACCCCTTGGATCACAAACACATCATTATGTTTCGCGACCGTGATGATGTCCCGGTCAACGTAGGAACTCGACACAAACTTTGCACCCGCGTTGATCGCGCGCTGCGCCATTTCACCGTCGGTAACGGCAAATACTCCCAAAAAGCAATCATCCCGTTTGGAATAATTTTCAATCAGGCGTACGGCTTGCGGAGTCTGCATCGAAATTTCAAACAAATGGAAACCGCCGTCCATGGCAGCCTTGATCATGGCCTCCGCGTCTTCGGTAGAACTCGAACGGATCGTCGCAATCAGTTTGTAATCCTCAAACCACTTGAGGGTTTGGTTCATCGTGTGAAGTCCTCCTTTTAAGAATGTGAAAAATTATGGCGCACCCTGCCGTAACTGTCAACGAAAATACCCGGTTTCTTCACTTTTTCTTCCCGGTCAGAACACTGTCCGGAACTCCCTTGTCCGTCTCAAGCCGCCGGATCTCATCGCGATACCGCGCCGCTTTGTCAAATTCCAGGGCATGCGCAGCCGCTTCCATGCGGCGTTTGAGAAAAGTGAGATAGTTTTTCAGTTCGTACGCCTGTTTCGATTCGCCGACGACATCCGCGACAAAGTCTTCCGCCGTTCTGTATTTTTCGATCCCTTCACGGATGGCCTTTTCGATCGATCGCGGGACAATATCGTGCTTTCGGTTGTAGGCTTCCTGAATTTCGCGCCGCCGTTTGGTCTCTCGAATCGCCTTTTGCATCGCATCGGTCATCCGATCGGCATACATGATGACCTTCCCATGGACATGGCGCGCTGCCCGCCCCGCAACCTGAATCAACGAAACGTCGCTGCGCAAAAAGCCCTCCTTGTCGGCATCCAAAATAATCACGAGTGAAACTTCCGGGAGATCCAGCCCTTCGCGCAAAAGGTTGACGCCGATCACGCAGTCGTATTTTTGCAATCTCAAATCGCGAAGGATCTCAACGCGTTCGAAGGCATCGAATTCCGAGTGGAGATAATGGACCTTCAGTCCGACTTCTTTCAAATAGCGGCTCAAATCCTCCGCCATTTTCTTCGTGAGCGTCGTCATCAGAACGCGCTCTTTCTTTTTCGTGCGGGCCTTGATCTCGGCAATCAGGTCATCAATTTGGCCTTCCGTTTTACGCACCTCGATTTCAGGGTCCAGCAATCCCGTCGGGCGGATGACTTGTTCCACGTATCGTTCCGTATGCTGCATCTCATAAGGCCCCGGCGTTGCCGAAACATAAAGGACGTCCCCGGTTTTTTTCGCGAACTCCGGAAAACGTAGCGGACGATTGTCCATGGCCGAGGGCAAACGAAAACCATGCTCCACCAAAACCTTTTTACGGGAGAGGTCCCCGTGATACATGCCACGAATCTGCGGGATGCTTTGATGCGATTCGTCGATAATCAGCAGAAAATCTTTTGGGAAATAATCGATCAAAACATACGGCGGAGCGCCGGCTTCGCGTCCCGAAAGGTGTCGCGAATAGTTTTCAATCCCGGAACAGTAACCGACCTCGTGCAGCATCTCAAGGTCATACCGGGTCCGCGATTCCAAACGTTTCGCTTCAAGATCTTTGCCTTCCCGCGCAAGTTCCTTCAAGCGCCAGGCGAGTTCTTCCTGAATACTTGCGGCTGCTTTTTCCAGCCGGTCGGGGGATGTGACAAAATGTTTGGCGGGATAAAGCGCAAACCGTTCAAGCTCTTTCAACGGCTTCAGGTGGACCCGGTCCAGCTGATAGATATTTTCAACCGCCTCGTCCGAAAACTCGAAGCGGTGCGGATTTTCGCCGTACGACGGAAACAAATCGACACGATGACCGCGGACACGAAAGGTCCCGCGCTTGAGTTCCGTCTCGACGCGCTCATACTGAAGCCCCACGATACCTGAGATAAATTGATCGCGGTCAAATGTCTGCCCTTTTTCGACCTTCATGAGCATCCCCTGCCAATCCTCGGGAGAACCCAAACCATAAATGCAGGACACGCTGGAAACGATAATGCAATCTTTACGCGAAAGAACACTGCTCGTTGCCGCCAGGCGCAATCGGTCCAAATCATCGTTGATGGAGGCGTCTTTTTCGATATAGGTGTCCGTGTGCGGGATGTAGGCCTCCGGCTGATAATAATCGTAATAGGAAACAAAATATTCGACGGCGTTCTCGGGGAAAAAATCTTTTAGCTCGGCATAGAGCTGTGCGGCCAACGTTTTATTGTGGGAAATCACAAGCGTCGGCTTGCCAAGGGCGGCAATCACGTGGGCCATCGTAAAGGTTTTCCCGGAACCGGTCACTCCGATAAGGACCTGCTCCTTTTTCCCGGACCGAAAACCCTGGATCAGTTCGCGAATCGCCTGAGGCTGGTCGCCCTGAGGCGTCATCTTGGTAATTAATTTAAATTCCGCCATACGTTCACTAGCGAAGGCCGAATTTCACGAAACGAGTAGCGAGAAATCGAGAGATTTAATGGTGTGGGTCAAAGCCCCGATGGAAATCCAGTCAATCCCCATCGCCGCATAATGCGAAACGTTCTCAAGCGTGATCCCGCCGGAGGCTTCCAGAATGACTTCCGGCTTTTTCGCGCGGGCCAGTTGGACGGCCTGCCGCAGGCTGCTGGGTCTGAAATTATCGAAAAGGATGATCTGCGGAGAAAGCTTCAGCACCTCATGAAATTCCTTCATGTTACGGACTTCAACCTCAAAACGGTTCTTGAATTTTTCCAGTTTTGACAAATCACCGTGCGGACGATGGTTCTCCTTGACGAGGATCGCATCATAAAGTCCCATCCGGTGGTTTTTCCCGCCGCCGACACGCACGGCATATTTTTCAAATTCGCGGAGAAGCGGCGTCGTTTTGCGCGTATCCAAAATCAGCACGGAATCCTTGCGGACTTTCCCGATGAATTGTTTGGTCTTGGTGGCAATGGCCGAAAGCCGTCCGAGAAAATTAAGGGCGGTCCGTTCGACCTCGAGGATCGAACGAATGTTCCCGTGGATGCGAACCATGGTCCTGTTTTTTTTGACCGGATTGCCTTCGTCCACCAGAAAGGTCACACGTAGCTTCGGATCCATAATGTGGAAAAGCTCTTCGATCACCGGCCCGCCGCAGAAAATCCCGGACTGTTTGGCGATAATCACGGCCTTGCCATGGGCCTTTTTCGGGATGAGGAGCTCTGAGGTGATGTCCCCACTCCCGATGTCTTCTTCCAAAGCGGCCTTTAAGAAGGACCTCGCGCGCTGCGAAAAAATTTTATCAAACGAAAGCATATTAAGTTGAATTCCTCAAATAAGCGTAATTTAGGCGCACATTATATCCCGTCGCTTGATAAATGCAAATCCAATCCGAAGGCCTGCGCGACACCGGGCTCCATCAGAATTCGGACATGATTTCCCGGCCAAAATAATCCAAAACGCGGCGGCGGTACTCTTGAGCAATCGGGACCGCCCAAACGGTGATGGGATTATAATCATCCGTCAGAATGTTACCACCCGCGAGGTAAGGCGTCGCATCATTTGCTTTCAAAACCTCCACCAGCTTCTGTTGATTGGCACAAGGCGTCAAACGACAGCGATCCGTCTCCCATGTCAGCGGTCCATCCGACGCAAAAAAAACAATATTATCAACCCTTTCCCGCGCATTCACATCGTAGGCCTGCACGTGGCCATAAACCGTTCGCAGAGTTCGATATACGGATTTCGGAACGCACGAACTCTTTCCGGAAAGAATCCCGCCGATGTTGATTCCGAGTATCCCCTCCGCCGTCAAGACTTCCTTGATCTCGCCAAACATTTCGACGGTAAACAGATGTTCCGGAAGATCATAACTGGCGAAGGCATCGATAATGACCGCATCATACTTTTCCCCCCGTCGCACCCGCTGCCGGATCAAATGCCTCCCATCACCGAAAGTCAGACGCGCCGGCGGCGGGAAAGATTCAAACCATCGTTCATTGACTTTTGCAATCTGCGGATCGATTTCCAAAACATCGACGGTTACATCATACCTGGAAAACAAAGCAACCATTCGCCCGACACCGAGCCCGATCATCAATATCTTACGCAGATCCGGACGATAGATCAAAAGCGAGCTGAGATAAGATTCGTACTGAAAGAATTGAAACGTATCATCCGGCTTTTCGTCCCAGAGATAAAATCCCTGAGGCGAACCATCGATCAAAAGGGCGCGCAGGTTGTCCGTGTCCACCACCTTGATTTGCCCGTAAAAGGTATTGGTTTGATAAATCGTTTTCGCCGCGCTTGCATCCCCCACCCGGGCATGACACAAAAGGGCTGTCAGCAAAATGGAAACGATCATCAAAGCTCCCCATAAAAGGCCGGCCCGTATTTCCCGAAACATCAAAAGGCCCGTCAAAGCCGTGATCATCAACAAAACAGTCATCGCCCAAAAGATGTGGCTGATCGGCATGCTGGGCACCAGCAGAAAAGCCGTCAGCAAAGTCCCGAACAAACTCCCCGCCGTGGAGACGGCATAGACGCCCCCTGCCGTGAACCCGGCCTTTTCCATATCAGCCAGGCAAAGTCTCAAGCCAAACGGACTCACCATCCCGAGACACGCAAGCGGCAATGCGAACAAAAACAGACTCGAAGAAAAAACCCCCAGACGCAACTCCATGTCTCCGGTCCATTGCATCACGGGTCCAGCCAGCCAAGGAATAGCCGCGATCAAAATTCCGGCGAACGCAATCAGCCCAAAAAACCATTTGGCTTTCGGAAAACGGTCGGCGATGGCACCCCCCACACCATATCCCAGCGACAGGGAAAATAGGGTTACCGCAATCATGGCCGCCCAGACATAAAGGGTCACGCCAAAAAACGGATGAATCACCTTCGCGCCCAAAATTTCAAGCGCCATCACAACCGCACCGGTAACAAACAACGCCAAAAGTAAAATGAATCGCTTCCACACACTCATGAGATCCCTCAGTCCTTGACCGTCAACCTCATTCTTTTGAAATCACCCAAAACTGATCTTCTTTCATTTCAACCGCAAGCGAGCGTTCGCCGGCAAATCGATCCACCGCGGCCTTCACGCCGGTCGCGGCATCGCCGTAATCATCTCCGAAAAGGACCCCGCCTTTTTTAACAAGCTCCAGATAATGAACGAGATCGAGGTAAACGTCCTCTTCATCGTGGCTGCCGTCGATATAGATCAAATCGGCCTCCACTCGATTTTGTTTCAACCAACGGCTTGCAATGATCGATGTCTGAGGAAACGGAATAATACGATCGGTCAAACGGCGATCAATCACGTTGAATAAGAATTGGTAATAAAGAGCGGGATAACCCTGTTTGAGTTTTAACGCCGTGTACCGGATTGAATTCTTCGGGTCTTGCCACGAATCAAGTCCGCCAAGCCAGGTATCCACACAAAGGATAAGACAACTGCTTTTTTTCTGACGCAAGTACTCCCCCATAAAAATGGCGGAGGCCCCCTTCCAACTTCCGATTTCAATGATGAGCTGCGGGCATACCTGATCGATAAGGTCCTTGAAGACTTGCCGTTCCGAATTCCAGCCTTGCGCATCGTAGCGAAAACCGGTCGTGTCAAAACCCTCATACGGATTCACCGAATGGATCGCACGCATCAGTTCCATGTCGGTCTTAGAAGATGAGGAGGAAGGCAGCTGTTCCAACGGCATGCTCAATAAGAACTCTGTTGATTTATATTCATACCTTCAAAGATGGGGGCCCTTCGCATTAAGATGCGAGCGGAAGCATAAAGGAAAAAATGCTTCCTTTCTCGTCTTGAGACTCAACCCAGATTTTACCGCCGTGCTGTTCGATGATCCTTTTGGAGATCACAAGACCCAGCCCCGTGCCGCGCGCACTCGCCGAACGCGTCCGACCGAGCTGCGAAAAATCCTTAAAAAGCTTGGGGACATCTTCCTTTTTTATTCCGATTCCGCTGTCCTGAACCGATATCTGAATGGCGCGCGGATCTTCCTTCAGTCGCGTGCGGATGGTCACAGTCCCTTTCTTGGTAAATTTGATGGCATTGTCCACAAGGTTCACCAAAACTTGTATGACACGGTCCCGATCGAAGGTTGCACGGGGAATATTTTCCGCCAAATCAAGTTCCAGCTTCAGATTCTTATTTCGTACCAAACCGAACATCGTCTTTTCAACTTCGCGGGCCACATCATTGATCGCGTATTCAGCCGGGAAAAGCACCATCTCCCCGCTCTCCCACTTCTGAAAATCCAGCACGTTGTTGATCAAACGCGCCAGACGGTCGACGTTCCGTTTGGCAATCTGCAGAAACTCACGTTGTTCTTCATTCACGTCACCGGTGGAACCGTCGAGAATCACGTTAATCCCTTCCTTGATTGTGTGGAGAGGCGTCCTCAATTCATGCGAAACCGTTGAGATAAACTGGGACTTAATTTCCAGCTCCTCGCGGTGACGCCGCAACGTGATGTCGCGGAAAATGATCTGCAACCCGACGATCTTGCCTTTCTGTTCAATCACCCGCGGATTGGCTTCATAAAGCCGCGTCACCCCATCGGTCGTAATTTCATATTCCGCAGGAGGGCGATCTTCGCCGCTCATAATGGCACGAAATTCGCTGGTCGCCTTTTCGATCGCATCCGGACTTACTTTCCCGATCTCCACAAAATGTTTGCCGATGAGATCTTCTTTTTTCATCCCGATCGCCTTTTCCGCCGCGGGGTTGATCGCCTCAAAATAGCCCTGCGCATTGATGCGCATAATCGGGTCCGGGGCACTTTCGAAGAGATCCGCAAAACGCCGTTCGCTTTCCCGAAGTTTCGCTTCGGTTTGTTCATGCTCATGGATTTCACGTTCGAGATCACGGTTCACGCGCGAGAGTTCGAGCGTGCGCTTCTCCACCAGCCTCTCGATCTGGGCCGTCCGGCCGATATCGGACAACAAATAGCTCGATGCCATTCCCGTGATGAGGAACCCGATGATCAAAATAAACCAGGATTGCCGCGATCCCTCCGCTTCGAAAAAAGACGGGGCCGGGACGCACAGCACAGACCATTTACGACCGGCCACGTCAAAAAGGGCTGCCCAATGCAATTTCTCGCGCATCTCCTTTTCTTTGTCGATTTCTGGTTGATAATCGGCCTTGCGGGTCCTCGATGGGAAATAATAAAGAAACTTTTTGTCGGAATCCGAATAAGATTCATCAAAAAGAAACATATCGATTCCCATCATCTTCAGATGGCTGAGAGAATATTCAAAAAAATCGAAAACGCGGAAAACTCCCAGGGCAAATCCCTGAAGATTTTCGCGGCGTTCCTCGACCGAATCCCGGGGAGCGTTATTTTGATAAATCGGCAGAAAGACCCACAGCTCCAAGTCTTGATCTTCCTGAGGGACATTCTGGATTTTTGCCTTCGGACTTGCTTGTGCTTTCCCGTTTTGTCCCTGGCTGAAGATTTGCTGATTTTGCGCGTCCGACCGGTATTTCGTAATGCTGATCATTTGCCCCGTATCACGGGCCCTCTTGATCGCATCCAACGTGGCCACATCCGCCGCAAGATCCACCCCCAAAAGATTTTCATTCCCGTAATAGGGTTCGGCATAACAAACCGGAAAATATTCCTTGCGCCAACCTTCCGAGGCAAGCTTGCCCTGAAGATCCGGTACACGGATCTCAAAGTCCGTAATGCCGCTGTCCCGTCCGGCCGACTCAAACTTCTTGCGCTCATTATCCGTAACCCGCGGCACCCAGGCCATAAAACGGATACTTTCATATTCCAAAAGGCTCGGTTTTACAAATGACTGAAACTCCTTACGCTCAACTTCCCGGGAACCCGCGAAAAAAGCCTCGATGGATTGAAGTTCCAGTAATTTTTCTTTGATGTCTCTCTGCAGATAAATCACCCGCTCGCGGGAATCGGACACAAAACGGTTTTGTATTTCATGCCATTCGGCGTTCCTTTTCCAAATGAACACCAAAATGCTTAAGGTAATCCCGACAAAAACGGTGATATAGAAAGGAAGGTAAGCCCTGAAGGCTGAGCGCGAAGCATCGCCAAAAAGCGGTTCTCTAGTCGTGGGCATAATCACCTCTTAGGAATTGTCGGCATGTTTGCAATTTCTTGAAGGGACGACTATCAAACACTCGCTCTCCGCTAGGTGGAAGGTGATTCACCCTTGATTTGTTTCCGGTAATAATCCGAACATTTCCGGCAAACACCATCGGCCGAAACCCATTCCGGATGCTTGCTTTTGATCATATCGACAATATGTTCATCCGTATGTTTAAGAAAAACCACAAGATCTCTTTTCATCTTTTTCTGACAGACGGGGCATAGATAATCAACCATGGGCATGCTCCAGGATCACATTCTAAAACAATATCGGGAAAAGCTCACTCTTTTTGATGTCAGGTTTTGCCGGATGTGCCACCCCAGAACTTCCGGCACTCATCCCCTTCCCGGCAATCCGGTACGGGAGAGCATGAGCGGCTCCTCAACTTAAAGCGCTTTTGGACCGCCCATAATATTTCAAAACATCGAAAGACGACCAGGGTTTGACATCCCGTAGCGAATAACCGATTTTTCGAACCCAGGTTTTGATGCCTTTGAGCGAAGGACTTTCGATTTCTAAAAGTGTGGGGATCCCTGCGTAAGTATCCAATTCAAAATGCGTTCGACCGGCCCTGTAGGAAACCCGGTATTTCTTGACGGACTTGATCACTTTCATCCCCAAACAATCCAAAATTTGACGCGTCTTTTCGAAGTCCGTGACCGGGATCTCAAACTCATCCATGATTTTTGCTTTTCGTTTGCTACGCCACCGTTTGAAGGCAAGCTCACACCGGTCGCCGATTTGCCTAAGCCGGAACACGGATTTTTGTCTGGCCAAACGCCCATCCGCAAAATCAAAATAAAGCGCACGAATCTTACCGGCAAAGGCCTTGCGCGCCCCGCAACGTTTCAACACAGCTTCCATTTTCCTAACGGGAACTTCCAATATTTTGACTTCAATTTCTTTCATGGGTCACTCCGATACGATATTCCTTTGCGGCATTCGAGACAAAAGGGCCATCCTAAAATTCCATTATATCAGCATCCCGTGAAAAAAACGAAGGAGAGAATGGAACGGTTAAACGGATGAGACTTTGTCTCGGGCATGTTTAATGACCAGATGGCCGTCAACCGTATCCACCGTCACTTGGGATCCGTCTTTGATTTCACCTTTGATCATCGCGCGGGCAAGCCGGGTTTCAAGCTCGCGTTGGAGATAACGCTTGAGCGGTCTGGCACCGTAGACCGGGTCGTACCCTTGACTCACGATATCGTCCAAGACCTTTTGGGTCAGAACAACATCGATTTGACGTTCCACCAATCGCTTCCGGAGGTCGGCCACGAGCAGGCCTATGATTTTTTTGATTTCTTCACGCAACAAAGGTTTGAACAGGACAATCTCATCGACACGGTTTAAGAACTCGGGCCGAAAGGCATGCCGGAGTTCGTTTAAAACTTTTTCGCGCAAAACGGACTTGATCTCGCCTTCGGCCGTGATTCCGTCCAGAAGATACTGAGATCCGATATTGCTGGTCATGATCACAACCGTATTTTTGAAATCCACCGTCCGGCCCTGTGCGTCCGTCAACCGCCCGTCGTCCAAAATTTGGAGGAGCATGTTGAAGACGTCATGATGGGCCTTCTCAATTTCATCAAAGAGGACCACCGCATAGGGTTTCCTGCGCACGGCCTCGGTCAATTGCCCGCCCTCATCGTACCCGACATATCCCGGAGGCGCGCCGACGAGCCGTGAGACCGTGTGCTTTTCCATGTATTCGCTCATATCCAGCCGCACCATATTATCCTCGCTGTCGAAGAGAGCTTCGGCCAATGTTTTTGCCAATTCGGTTTTTCCGACTCCCGTCGGTCCCAAGAAGATAAAGGAACCAATCGGCCGGCGGGGATCTTTGATCCCGGACCTCGCACGGATCACGGCATCCGAGACAAGTTGCACGGCTTCTTCCTGGCCGATGACCCGCCGGTGCAAAACATCTTCCAAATGAATCAACTTTTCCTTTTCGCCCTGGACCAGCCGCGAAACGGGAATTCCGGTCCAACGCGAAACAATATCGGCAATTTCATCTTCCGTCACTTCTTCGCGCAACAGCCTCGCCGTTCCTTCCTTCGGGGGAAAATGATTTTCTTCGCGTTTCAGCTGTTTCTCGAGCGCGGGCAATTTTCCATGACGGAGCTCCGCGGCTTTGTTTAAATCATAAATCCGCTCGGCACTTTCGATTTCCTGTTTTACCTTCTCGATCGATTCCCGGATCGATCTGACTTTCTGAATCGCTTGCTTTTCGGATTCCCACTGCGCTTGCATGGCGGTCATCTTCTCTTTGAGCTCTGCAATCTCTTTTTTAAGATGGCCGAGTCGGTCCTGACTCGCCTTATCTTTTTCCTTGAGCAAGGCCGTCTCTTCGATTTCAAGCTGCATCATCCGTCTTGAAACTTCGTCAAGCTCCGCCGGCATCGAATCGATTTCCGTCCGGATCATGGCACACGCCTCATCCACCAAATCGATGGCCTTATCCGGCAAAAAGCGGTCTGTGATATAGCGGTTTGACAGGACCGCGCTGGAAACCAAGGCATGATCCTGGATCCGCACGCCGTGGTGGATTTCAAATCGTTCTTTCAATCCGCGCAAAATCGAGATCGTATCTTCCACGCTCGGAGGGTTGACCAGCACCGGCTGAAAACGCCGTTCCAGCGCCGCGTCCTTTTCGATATGTTGACGGTATTCATCCAGTGTCGTCGCGCCGATGCAGTGCAATTCACCGCGGGCCAACATGGGTTTGAGCATATTGCCGGCATCGATCGCACCCTCCGCCTTACCGGCGCCCACAACCGTATGCAGCTCATCGATAAAAAGGATGATGCGGCCTTCACTCTTCTTGATCTCCTGCAAAACAGCTTTGAGCCGCTCCTCGAATTCCCCGCGGTACTTTGCACCGGCAACCAGCGCGCCCATGTCCAGTGCAAAGATTGATTTGTCCTTCAAACCTTCCGGAACGTCGCAACGGACGATTCGCTGTGCCAGGCCTTCGACAATCGCCGTTTTCCCGACACCGGGTTCACCGATCAAAACCGGATTGTTTTTGGTTTTGCGGGAAAGAATGCGGATGACCCGCCGGATTTCCGCATCCCGTCCGATAACCGGATCCAGCTTCCCCTTGCGCGCTTCGTCGACGAGTTCGCGGCCATATTTCTCGAGCGCCTCATAACTGACTTCCGGTTCGGCGCTCGTCACACGCTGATTCCCGCGAATATTTGCGAGCACGCTCAGCAACCGGTCTTTGGTAATGCCAAATTCCTTTAAAATCTTACCCGAGATCGTTTTCGCCCCCTCGTCACAAAAAGCCATAAAAAGATGCTCCACCGAGACATATTCGTCTTTCAACCTTTTGGCCTCCTCCTGCGCTTTCAGGAGAAGGTTGTTGAGACGGTTGGTCACATAGACTTTCCCCGGTTCAATCCCCGGGCCCGAGACTCGCGGCAACCGGTTCAGTTCTTCTTCCAACCGATGGTGAAACGAATTGAAAGGCACATCCATTTTTTGGAGAAGCCGCGGGACAAGGCCATCCTCTTGTTCCAAAAGCGCCGTCAGTAAATGTTCGCCGTCCGCTTCCAAATGGCCGAATTCAATCGCTTTGGATTGTGCCTGTTGAATGGCTTCCTGGGATTTCAACGTAAACTTGTTAAGATCCATACCGGTCTCCTCGTCTTCCTAATAATAAATAGGTAGTCATGACGATTTTTTATTTCAGAAAGCATGCCAATTTTTGCCGTCTCAGAGAATGGCCTAAATCATGGCCGATATGCCTTTTAGGATAAAAAGATGGCGGACCCGCCAGGATCAAAACATAACCCTATTGTGCTCTTATGATACAGTTTGTGCTAATCTGGCCCGCTCGGCGGGAAAATGGATCGGAAGGTTATTCCTCGGCGGTAATGCGCAACAAATATTCACCGTAGCTGTTTTTCTTCACGGGTTCGGCGAGACGTATCACATCCTGCTTTGTAATGTAGCCCAGGCGATACGCAATTTCTTCAACGCATGCGACCTTTAAGCCTTGCCGCTCTTCGATGACCTGGATGAAATTGGAAGCCTGCAACAAAGCCTCATAGGTCCCCGTGTCCAACCACGCAATACCGCGCCCCAATTTTTCCACGAACAATTCTCTTTTGTGCAAATAGGCGATATTGACATCCGTGATTTCGAGTTCACCGCGCGCGGAGGGTTTCAAAGATGAAGCAATCTCAACCACTTTGTTGTCATAAAAATACAGACCCGCGACCGCATAGGAGGATTGCGGACGTTTCGGTTTTTCCTCAATCGAGATCACCTGGCCCTTGTCATCGAAATCAACGACCCCGTAACGTTCGGGATCTTTGACTTGATAGCCAAACACGGTGGCGCCGCGAGCTCTTTTCATCGCGTGTTTGAGATAAATCTGCAAAGAATGACCGTAAAAAATATTGTCCCCGAGAATGAGGCAAACACGGTCTTTTCCGATAAAACGGTTCCCGAGAATAAAGGCTTCGGCAATTCCTTTGGGCGCATGCTGGACCTCATAAACGATATTGAGACCGATCCAGCGTCCGTCGCCAAGGAGCCGTTTGAAGCCGTCTTGCTCATGGGGATTGGTAATAATCATAATGTCGCGGATCCCGGCAAGCATGAGTGTCGAGAGCGGATAGTAAATCATGGGCTTATCATGAATCGGCATGAGCTGTTTACTGACCGCCCGTGTCAATGGATAAAGACGCGTTCCCGCTCCACCCGCCAGAATAATTCCTTTCATGTTAAGCCCCCATTGGTCGTTGAAATGATCTTTGATTGATTCGTTGAACTCAGTCACTTCCGGTTTCGCCGTTCACATCCTGTTTAGATCCGCTTTGATTCTCCGGTGCCCTTTGCAATCCCAAGCGCTCCCTGCGGTATCTTCCGGCCTGTATTTTTTCGCACCAATCTAAACGGTCTAAATACCAGCGTACTGTTTGCCGCATCCCGCTGTTGAAGTCATGCGCTGCTTTCCAGCCGAGTTCGCTTTTGATCCTGGATGCATCGATCGCGTAACGGCGGTCATGCCCCGGACGGTCTGCCACAAACGTCTTGAGCGCGCGATAATCCCGGACCCCTTTGCGAACAAGGCTCTGATTCTTTGAGGCCGGCTTGAATTCCTCCAGGACGTCGCAAATCTTATCGACGACGTCGAGGTTATTGTGCTCATTGCTGCCGCCGATGTTGTATTTCTCACTGACTTTTCCCTTTTCCAAAACCAGCATAATCCCCGCACAGTGGTCTTCGACATAAAGCCAGTCACGGACATTGCCGCCGTCGCCGTAAATCGGAAGCGGTTTTCCGTCCAAGGCATTCAAAATCATAAGCGGGATGAGTTTCTCGGGGAATTGATACGGCCCGTAATTATTCGAACAATTGGTGATCAATGTCGGCAGCTTATAGGTCTCGCCGTAGGCGCGGACGAAATGATCGGCCGCTGCCTTGGATGCGGAATAAGGTGAATTCGGCGCATAGGGGGTCGTTTCGGAAAACAGGCCTGTCTTCCCGAGACTCCCGTAGACTTCATCGGTCGACACATGCAAAAAGCGGAACCGGTCCCGCGCCGGAGCGTCAAGGCCGCGGTAATAATGCAACGCCGTATCCAACAAGACATAGGTCCCGACAACATTGGTGCGGACAAAAACAGCGGGTTCGTCAATCGAGCGGTCGACATGTGTTTCGGCGGCAAAATTGATAAGATGCTCCGGCTGATATTTTGCAAAC
>JAQTOZ010000275.1 GCA_028713205.1 Candidatus Omnitrophota bacterium | reverse complement strand
ATCCCTGGAGGCAACGTATCCTCGCTCCCAAGCAAGAGAAGGCAGAAGAACTCTTAACAACACAAACCTAAAATAGGACACTTCTATTTTGGTAGAAATAGGACATTTCTATTTTGGCTGGACAGGCACAAAATTCTTCCTTTACAGGGACGCATAATCACCCTAGACTGATACATGTATGACTCAAACCGCAAAAAATAATCCCGTAAACTACAAAGGGCGTTTCGCCCGCGGCAAGTGGCCTCTTTTCGAAGCCGTGATTTTCGATATCGACAATGTGCTGGTTGACACACGGCGCTCGTATATGGAAGCCATTCGCTGGACGATTGACATCTATCTGACGGAAGGCAACATCCCTCTGTTTGTGCGCGACCTCAAACAACGCAACCCCAATCTCCTCTCGCCCGCCGACATCAACAACTTCAAACTCTTGGGCGGATTTAACGATGACTGGGATTGCTGTTATGGGATCCTCGTTTATCTTCTGTCTCTCCGGGTAAAAAAACGGCGTCTATCCGAACTTAAGAAAATCATCAATATCAAGAAACTATGTGAACGCGTCAAAAAGCGCCCCTTGGGCGTCTCGGGCATCGTCAAACTTTTCGGACGATCGTCACCGGTCAAGATCGAAAAAATCGCCCGTATTTTTCAGGAAGTCTACCTTGGCAAAGACCTGTTTAAGGCGATCGAAAAACGCAATCCGGTTTACTGGAAAAAACGCGGGTTGATCAAGCGAGAACGTTTGATTTTCAAAAAGCGTTTGCTGGAAAAACTAAAAGCGGCCCAATTGCAATTGGGGATCACGACGGGAAGACCTTATTATGAAGCGATGCATGCCCTGCGTGCGTTCGATATCGAAGGTCTCTTTGATGCCGTCACCACCATCAACGATGTCCGCAAAGCCGAACAACAACTCAAGCAGCCGCTTCGCAAACCCCACCCTTTTTCGATCATCGAAACCGCCAAAAAAATCGGCAATCATAAACGCTTTCTCTATATCGGAGATTTGCCGGACGATGTGATGGCCGCCAATCAAGCCAAGCATGAATTGAATATTTATTCCGTCGCGTTTCCCACCTACTCCGCCGACCCGAGCGCATCCCTGGCTGAAATCCAAAAAACACAGCCGGATTTCATTATCCAGAAACCCAGCGATCTGTTCTCGATCATCAAAACCTAAATCCGGACTCGACTCCCCCGTCCATACCCTCACCACGCGACATTAAAAAACGGAAGCCTCTTGTTTCAACAGGTGTCTGTTTTACGGAAGAAATATTTCTTACGTGGTGACGGAACGTTTGAGGAGATAATAACCGGCTATCAGCAACATCACATTCGGAATCCAAAGCGAAATCATGGGCGTTACGATCCCCTGGATCGCCAGTGTCCTCGCACCGGCGAAAAGCACGTAATAAAAACTCGCCGAGGCCATGGCAATGCCGAAGCTCAAGACAATTTCACCGCGTCGCACGAGTATCGCGATGGGGATCCCGATAAAGACAAAAATAAAACTGCCGCAGGCAAAGGCAATCCGGTGATGATAGGAAGTCCACAGCTCCCGGCGGTCGTCTTTTGACATCTGGCTGTCCGCAAGCTGCACCAACATTTCCGCAAGGCTGAGTTCGCGCTTCTTCTTATTCATATTCCGGACATCCTCTTGCCCCAAGGTCGGAAATTCATAGGTCCTGAATTGGATGGTATGAACGCCTTTGGACTCGGCATCCGAAATACTGCCGTTGTAAAGCTGAATCCTGACCTTCCCGGAGTTTTCTTCCGAAATGATTTTACCGCTTTCGGCGATGATCGTACGCACCGGCTGGTCGGCATTTTCAATTTCGTAAGCAATGACATCGATGAGATCGTCGCCCCGCACTCGCTTGGCCAAGAAAATAATCGAATCGCTGAGTTTCACAAAACGTCCCGGTTCGATCAAGGCCTTGGGGAACCGGATCAGCATTTTTTTCATGGTCCGCCGCAACTCAAAGCTCGCATTGCCCATGACTTGATCATTGAAGATGAACATCCCAAAGCTCAAGATCATCCCCACCAGGAACACCGGGATCACCACCTGCACCAGATGAACCCCCGAAGCTTTCATCGCGCGCAATTCGTTGTGCTGCGACAAATTGCCGAACACGATCAAGACCGCCATCAAAATACTCGTCGGCACCGTATAACCGATCATTTCCGGCATGGCGAGCAGAATAATATAAACCGTATCCAGGAAAGGAACGCCCCGGCCGATGATAAAGTGTGCCGCCTTGACCAAATAGCCGCCCATAAAAATGAAATTGAGCACAATCAGGCACAGGGCAAACGGCAGTAACAATTCGCGGAAAACGTAGCGTTGGAGAATTTTCATATTCGGTCTCTAACAATCACTTTCTGGGTCAAAGCACCCGATCCACCTTCGGTATTCTGTGATTCTACCAAACCCCGGAGGAAAAATCACCTGGGCAATCAATCGCAACTTCAAGGGCATAATCAAAGTTATTTCGTCCCGCCTTTCGTAATTTCCTGATAGAGGAGGGACATGGTCCGCAATCGTTTCACTTCATCGGTCACCCGGCGGAGCACATAAGCCACTTCTTCTTTTGTGTTGAATCGCCCCAATCCGAATCGGATGGCACTATGGACCAGATATCCTTCCAGGCCCAGGGCCTTGAGCACATGCGAAAGCTCATGGCTTCCCGAAGCACACGCCGACCCCATCGAAACAGCAACCTCATTGCTGATCCCCATCAAAAGAGATTCCCCTTCGATATAAGCGAAACTCATATTGAGATTATTGGGTAACCGCTCCGTCGGATGGCCGTTGGTATAAACATGGTCCAGCTCTTGTTTGAATCCGGCCTCAAGATAATCGCGCAATTCTTTGACACGCTCACTCTCACCCGCCATTTCCTTCCCGGCAATTTCACAGGCCTTTCCGAAACCGACGATACCGGGCACGTTCAGCGTCCCTGAACGCAATCCCCGCTCATGTCCTCCGCCATGAAGGAGCGGTGTCACCCGCACGTGGGGATCTTTATGCCGCACGTAAAGCGCCCCGACTCCTTTGGGCCCATACATTTTATGCGCCGAGAAGGACATCAGATCGATCCCGAGCTGACCCACATGAACCGGGATCTTTCCCACGGCTTGTGCCGCATCGACATGCAACAAAACCCCGTGCGATTTGGTGATTTTCGCGATTTCAGCAATCGGCTGAAGGGTGCCGATTTCATTATTGGCAAACATGATGGAAACCAAAACCGTCTTGTCCGTTATGGCCCCTTTCAATTCCTCCAGCGATATCCTGCCGCTACGATCGACGGACAAATAGGTAATCTGCTTGTGATGTTTTTCCAAATAACAGCAGGTGTCCAAGATCGGAAGAGCACA
>JAQTOZ010000274.1 GCA_028713205.1 Candidatus Omnitrophota bacterium | reverse complement strand
TTTGATTACATCGAGGGTTTTTATAACCGACAACGGCGGCATCAATCTTTAAACTATTTAACGCCGGAGATGATGGAAGGGGTAAACGCAACTTAATTAACACGTCCGTCAAACCAGGGTTAGCTCACACCTTGTACCGGAGATTGTGTAACCTATGTCTCTGGTACGAATTGTTACCCATGTGTCCGGTATGGACCGGTAGAAAGCCGTCGGGGCGAGAGGATTTGAACCTCCGACCACACGCACCCCAAGCGTGTGCGCTATCCAGGCTGCGCTACGCCCCGATGAAAAGATTTATCACCCTATGCTTCGCTGCGCTACACTTGCGCCTATGCGCAAGTGCTACCCACCGAGAACTTGACGTTCTCGTGTGGGATTGCGCCCCGATGAAAAGCATTCCAAACAACTTTCAGAGGGGTCTCGCTGTAGACGGGCTTCCTTGGCCCGTCACAGCGCCGCCCTCACACATCGGTGTGAGGACGCCCCGATGACAAACATCCCAAACAACTTTCAGAAAGATTTCGCTCTATCAATACAAGCAAATATTATTGCGGCAAATTTCATGATGCGACGCACACGACCTTAGAGGCAAGTCTTATCCGGATTCATGGAGACCCCGGACAAGACTTACCCCTCATGGTCATCATGCCGTTTTCATTACTGGACGGCACTTTTTAATTCCGTTCCTGCACTAAAAGCTGGAACTTTGCGAGCCTTGATCTGGATGGTCTCTCCGGTTTTCGGATTACGGCCCATCCGCGCTTTCCGCTGTCTCACTACGAAACTGCCAAAACCGACGAGTGAAACTTTTTGCCCTTTCTTGAGTGATCCCTTAATCGCGTCAAACGTCGCGTTCAAGGTCTCCCAAGCTTTGGACTTGGAAAGTTCCGTTTTCTTTGCAATGGCCTCTGCAAGATCTGCCTTATTCATTGAATCACCCCCTCTCGTTCGAATTTTCCACTTTTAAGTTCCGGGTTCTATTCCTGTTTGCCGCTGACTTTAAGCAACAAACCGGGGACCCGAAACTTTAAAACCTTAATATTGCTTCAATTCCTGATAGGCCGGACGGTTCAAAAGATCCAGCACCGCCTGTTTCGGATCTTTGTCCTCCAGCACCATTTTGTAAACTTCACGGACAATCGGTAAATCCAAACCATATTTCTGGCCCAGGGCGTATACGCTTGCGGCCGAATGGACCCCCTCGGCCACCATTTCCATACTCTGCAAAATTTCGCCGAGTTTCCTGCCTTTGCCCAACTCACGACCGACGAGCAAATTTCTCCCGTGCGGGGAAAAACTGGTCGTGATCAAATCCCCGAGCCCGGACAATCCATAAAAAGTATTCGGATTCGCACCCATGCGTATCCCGAGACGGACCATCTCCAAAAGACCGCGGGAAATAAGTCCGGATTTCGTATTGTCGCCGAACCCGAGCCCGTCCGAAACGCCCGCCGCGATGGCAATCACGTTTTTCAAAACGCCGCCCAGCTCCACGCCCAGCACGTCCGTTTGCACATATACGCGGAAATACGTGTCCGCAATCGCCGACTGCACCAGCCCGGCATCGTTCTCATTCGACGATGCCGCGACCACCAGCGTCGGAATACCCCGGGCGACTTCCGCCGCGTGCGAAGGGCCCGATACGACCACCACCCGTGTCTCCTTCCCCAAAATCGCCTGAATGATCTCCGACGGTCTCAAACACGTTTTCTTTTCGAGTCCTTTGGCGACGCTCACAAATATTTTATTCGCGACCGGCAGGTCTTTGAGCTTGTAAAGAATATTGCGAAGGTATTGCGCAGGGATCGCGAGGATCAGGATATCGGCAAAGGCAACGGCCTGGGATAAATCGGAAGTGATCCGGATTTCCGGCGGCAACGGAATCCCCGGGAGAAATTTGATATTTTCGCGTTTTTCCTTGAGGACTTCGGCGTAATTCGGGAACGCCGACCACAGCAGCACGTCATTTTTCCGACGCGCGTTGACGACGGCCAACCCCGTCCCCCAGCCCCCGTCACCCAAAACCGAAATTTTGAATGTCTTTGTCATGCGAGATCTAAAATAAAAATAAATGAGTGCATTGACGAATCGTTATAAAACCCTTGCAGCACAAGGGCCGCAAGAGGTTGGTACTGTAGCATGGTTTCAGACGTGGGTCAAAAGAAAAGTTGATAAAAATCAGCGGGAAGCCGCGGACAATCCGAAAAAAGGTCGATCCAAAAGTCACGGCCTCTCGAACGCTTGAAGAACCGGTCCCGGAATTATCGCCCGGCCTTGATCAATCGAAACGGCGTCACAAGCCGGGTCACATCGGGCGGGACACGGCGGGGTTTCATCGCGCGATTGACAAACACATGCACCGTGAAACCCGTCGCGAGCAGTCTCTCGGGCGCTTTATTGAGGACCTGATATTCGAAGCGCATCGACGTTTTTCCCAATTCGCTTACGGCCGTCCGGACCACGATCCAGTCATCGTAAGTGCACGGCGCATGATATTGCGCACCGGCCTCAACGACCGGTAGAAAATACCCCTGCCGCTCGCATTCGGTGTAGGGCAAGCCCAGCGCGCGGAAATATTCCGTCCGTGCGGCCTCAAACCACACAAAATAGTTCGCATAGTAGCTGATCCCCATTTTGTCGGTATCCGCGTAACGGACACGATACTCATAATCAAAAGAATCCATATCCTTCTCCCCGTCAGACAGAATCAAGAATTCATGAATAAAGCATTAGGCAACGACACCGGTTTTAAAACTTTCCCCGGCAGGCCTAATCCTTTGAACGATTTTCCAGACAAGCATTCCCAAACAAGCCCCGCTCACATCGGCAAGCCAATCCGTAAAGGCAACACCCCGGCCCGGCACCAAAAACTGAAGGCATTCCGTCACGGCGCCCAGCACCGCGCAATAAATCAAACCGTTTCTTGCCACATGCGCATGGATCCACGTCCACACGGCACGGTAGAAGGCATTGACCGCCGCTAAAAACAAAAGCGCATATTCGATTCCGTGCACCACTTTATCATTCAAATGGATGAACCAAGCCGGAATTTCCTCGGGCGTCAGCAAAGCGCCCTGGACCACAAGATAACTCGCAACCCAAAGCGGGAGCCAACCGAAAAACCAGCGTTTGGCCGGCATCGAAGTATCAAAGAGAATTCGTGAGATTTTCAAAGAAACCTTTCTTTTTCGTTTGCGCTTTTTCGCCGCGCAATTTGGCATATTGCTGCAAAAGCTGCCGTTCGGCGTCATGGAGCTTCGCGGGGACCTCGATGTCCACGCGGACATATTGGTCGCCGCGATGCGCAGGGCTGGAAAGATGCGGCAGGCCTTCCCCTTTGATCTTGATGATCTTTCCCGCAGGCGTCCCCGCCGGAATTTTTAAATTGGTCTTGCCGTTTAACGTCGGGACC
>JAQTOZ010000066.1 GCA_028713205.1 Candidatus Omnitrophota bacterium | reverse complement strand
AAAGATTATCGGATCGATAAAAAACGGCGCGACCGGCCCTTGGATCACAAGCGCCTGGACCAGCGGAGCCGGGATGCCCCAGAAACCGGGCACAAAACGCGCGCACCAGTTCACGATAAAATAGCCGTTCACGGGCAATGGATACACCCAACTCAAAAGGGAGCGGCGGTAAATGCGCGGCCAAAGGTCGTGCTTTTTGTTTTTCAAAATATAATTTTCGAATCCCCACCCGATCAGGGCCCCGATCACATTGCTCGCCACAGTCACCGGCAGGGCGACGATAAAAAAGCCGAGCGAATAGCGCGCGAGAAATCCCTGCGTCCACGGCACATAGAAAGCGCCCGAAAACCAGGCAAAAAGCACAATGGCCACACCCGAAAGCGCCAGCCACGCAAGCACCTTCGGCAGGGAGATCTTTTGATTCGTCCCGGCATCCCTATTCTTCGCCGGTTCGGAAACCTCCTCAGCTTGATTCGCACGGGCTTCCGAGCGGTTTTGATAATAAAAGCGGTTCGCCCAAGTCCGTTCGCGCGGTGCAGTCGGTTGAAAAACTTCGATCAGGCGGCCGATACCCGCCTCCACCGAAGTAAAACTTTGCGGATCCAAATCCAGAAGTTTCAGCATCAACGTCACGTCGTGAAGCGGACGCGAAGATTTTCCCCACGCGGTGGGGTCCTTGACGAAAAATTCCGGCGCGACTCCCCCCTGATGTATGATCGCCTCCATAATCTCGTCCGTAGACGTCAGTTTTGCATTTCCGACATTCATGACCTTCGCGCCGCCGAGATCGGCCGCCGCGGTCCGTGCCAAGACTTCCGCCACATCGTCAACATCCATAAAGTTTTTGAAAACGTTCGGCGCGTACCGCACGAGATCCTTGCGCTGCAAGGCTTGATAGGTCCATCGCTCAACGGGCCAATCCCAGAGGCCGGGCGTGCGTTCCGGATCCGGATCAAAACCATACCCGTAAATTCCCGGCAAACGCAGGACAATCCCATTTTCGTATTCGCCTGTGACGCGTTCGGCAACGACTTTCGAAAGCGCGTACCATTTCCAGCCATGTTCTTTGGGTGGAAGATTTCTCTCGATATATTTCAAAAGTTCATCCTCCGCCTGACGGCGATTCCGGTAGCGACCATTCAGTTCCCAACAAAATTTATGCGCAGCGGCGACCCAGGCTTCCAATGATGGCTCCAAAATAAGATCGGATTCTTTCGCGGGTTTGTGCACATCCGGCCAGTTAAACAGGTTATAAACTTGCGTTGAAGACGCAAAAATAATTCTCGGCTTATGACGGCTCTCCCGGGCAAAGCGGACAAAGTTCATCGTTGAGAGGACATTATCATGCAGGGCACGCGCCAGCCAGATCCGGTTCATTTCATCTTGCGTGGCTTCGATTTCTTCACCCGGCAGAACTATGGACGATGCCCGTCCCCCCAGGTGGATGATCGTGTCATGATCTTTCACCATCGCGGCCTGGAGCGCGGGATCCGGCAAGCGGCCTTCCGCAGCCGCAAGCTTTTCCCGGTGCGCAAAATCATAATGGCCGTATACATCGTATTCCTGCGGCTTGCTGACGAAAAGCGCCGTCACGCTCTTCGCTTCCTTCAAGATCCGGTCCACAAGCGGCGAGCCGACATGTCCCGAGGCCCCCGTCACCGCCACACGCTGATCGCTCAAAGCCGCCGGACGAATTTCCGAACGCTGTTGCCGCAGCGTTTTGTGAGGATAAATCACAATGGGCTCCGTTACGAAGCGGTTCGTTTTCAAACTGGTTCCTTTTTGACCGAAAGGAAACTCGAACTTATCCCGATGACTGTGCGAGACCTTGGCCGGCTTTCTTGTCCGGATTCCCAAATTCAGCTGGCGCAGTTCCTTATCCGTTAAATGAATCGTGAAAACGTCAACCCCGCTATGGGCCGCAATTCGGAGCGCCAAACGGACAAAAGTAGCCGCAAGCGCGGGAAAGCGAACCAAAACATTAGGCACGATGGAAAACGCTGGTAAGTCGTCATGATAACCGCCCGAAAGACCGTGCTCAAAATCAACGGTCCCCTGCCATGAACTTCTGGGCTCACGCTGCAGCTTAAAATCCAAATATCCGATGGAAGACGGGCGTTTATAATCCTCCACATAGGTAAATCCGTTGATGCGGACTTGAATTTCGTCCGGCGCCGGTCTCACCCACTGCCATTCAAATCCGAACCGGTCCGGAGATGTTTCGGAGTAAATCAGAAGCAAGCGCGCAAGGCGTTGCCCCCGGGAGACGGCGGCAACGTCCGGCAAACCGGGATCTCTCAAATCTACGTTGAACTTGCGGTCTATCGACTCGATATCATGTACCGCCGCGCGATGGTTCTCATCGAGCATACGTTGTACCCGCGAAAAACATTCCGCTTCCGGACCGGTTTCTCCGGCCGGCTTCTGAAACTGCATTTTGTAAAACAAATCAGGATTTGCGTCATACTCCCAAACGGGAATCTGAAGTCGCTGCAATGAAAGCTGTTTCTCGCGATAAATCTCCGGGACATACTCGCCCTTGAGTAATCGTTCGAATTCTTTCTCGAATTCCTGCAAGGCACCGACACGCATCAAGTAATAAAGAATCCGCTGCTGGACGACCAGAGGATTAAACCCTACCGGATCGATTCTCTGAAGCGCTTTGAACATCGCCAGAACGTGTGCGCGCAGAACATCCGCTTGGGGATGGTCGCCCTGCATTTCGTGAAAGTGCCGTAACCTTTGCAGGTCCAGCAACAACGCTTCGACCAATGCGATCGCGCTCGCCTGCCGCTGTTGCCCCACACGGGCTTTCAAAGTCAAACGCCGAATAAGCTGCCCGTAGATCACGGACAGCCGGTCCTCGCTGAAACCGCTCTTGGGGCTCCATTCCGCCAAGACACTTTCCACGATGCCGACTTTGGCCAGAGCCTCCGTTTCAAGTTTTCGCATGTTGAGTTCGGCTTGGCGGCGGAGGATTCCGTCCACGTTTTGCAGCCAGGCCACCAGTTTCGTAAAATCCTGGGCGGACGGAAAACCCGGGGCATGCCGTTCCATCCACCGGGTAATCAAATCGAAATCCTTGTGAATCCCTCTCTGAATCGCGGCATATGCTTCCATCATTTTGATCTGATCCAGACCTTCGAGCTGATACCCTTCGATACGCTCGTCATAGGCATCGATCAAACGTTGCCCCATGGTCAAGAGCAGGGCTAAAAGCTCCCGATGCCTGGGGTTATCGGGTTTCAACATTTCGAGAAAACGGGTCGAGAAGACAATCATCCGACGCCGGAAAGAAATCTGCATGATTTGGTTGAAGAAATTATGCGAATCGGCATGGAAGAAAACCGTAGGCAAATGAGCACCGACGACCGTGGTCGTCTCCATAAATTTCCGGTATTGGACTTCTTCACCGCGTTCCGAAGCAACCTTGCCGAAAGCTTCGATCCCCGCCGCCAGAACGTTTTTCGCCGCAGTACTGAAATTCTCCTCATAGCCCATTTTCCCCAGTTGATCGGCGGACATCGCCCCTTGGCGGAGTTCCATCTCAAACGCTTTTTTCTCATAAGAAGACCGGTCTTCGGGTTTCCGCAAGAGATCAAGCTCATAGAGTGCGACGACATCAATCAAATGATCCCGCATCGGCAATTCCCGGCGGCGGACCTCCGAGCGGGCGGCATTTTCATCCGTCGATTTTGCGTTGTCCGTTGGGGGTTGCTCTTCCGGAACTTCGCGGGGTTTAGCCGCTTCACGAGCGTCATGGAGCTTTTCGATTTTCGCGCCAAGACGGTATCCGAAGGCCATTGTCAAACACGTTATCGGCACCATCAAAATCAGCCTGATGATCAAAGGCGGCTGCAATGCCATATTCAGCAGTGTCCCTCCCATCAACAGGCCACAAGCCCAATAAAAATCCTTTTTGGCTTCCCGCAATTTTTCCGCGGCCTCCCTAAGCAAGGAACGTTCTCCGTCATCATCGTCTTGCGTCGAGCGCACACCGACGGAATAATAATTTGCCGATCTTGAGAGAAACCGTATTCGTTCAAAACCCAAACTATCCCCGGAGACGTTTCGAGAAACCGCATCCCACGCCTTCAGCAACGCACGGTATTCCTGTTTCGAAGTTTCATCCGCAACATTGAAATGGAAAAAGAAAATGCCGTCTTGAATAAACAGGGAACGAAGCATGCGGCGGTCCGTCAGCGTGATCGTTTGCGAATAGCCGTCGGCGGTGATACGAACCGTGAGTCCGCCGGGGTTGTCTTCCTGCAATGGCTGAAAGATAAAATCCAAAATGACCTGAGAAGAAGTTTCCCATTGATCTCGGGTCTTCTCATCCGTCACACGCAACGTGTCATCGCCGACTCGCTGCAGCGTGATCCTCTCATCCCCGAAATCAAACAGCCCCCCTTCCGCCGTCGTCACCTGTCCGGGCAGACCTTTCATGTATCCTCTGATTTCATTAAAATCGCCCGGAGATTTTTCAGTCAAAAGCCATTCATGATAGCCATGTCCCAAACGCCTGTCCGGGCGGGGATATTTACGCATCAAACGCGCGAAAAGCTCGATATGCTGCCGGAGTATTTCCGTTTTGTCGAAACGTTGGCGGGTGGCTACGGCGGCCTGCTGCCCCATTTCCTGCCGGAGCTCGGGACGGTCATAAAGTTGCTGCAAAGGTTCCAGAATGGCAGCCGCATTTGCCTGAGCCACCACAAAACCGGTATGGCCCGCCTCCAAAGTTTCCGGGAGCCCTCCGACATCCGACACAATCACGGGAACACCCATGAGTTGGGCTTCCACGGGAACTTGCCCGAAAGTTTCTACATCCTTCGATGTTCCGTCCGGCAGGATACTCGTCAGAACGGTTACATCACTTATCGCATACCATTTCCTGATTTCCTCGTGGGACAACCCTCCCATTAAAATCAACCGGACAGGAGTCCCAGGGGTCGTATCCGCGACCAATTCCTTCAATTGGCGGGCATATTTTTCCGCAGCCGGAGAATCATAAGGGCCTACAAGCACGATCGTAATTCCCTTATCACCGGCCCTGGTTTTCAATCGCTTGGCCGCCTGGAGGGCATAATGGAACCCCTTCCCTTGATTGACACGGCCGACCATGAGGACCACAAACTGATTGTCCAGATCATACTCTTCTTCTATCGCCGTAATTTCCGCATCGGAGACTTGTGTCCGGTCCCAAAAATCGGCGTCAATCATCGGATATAAATATTCGACTTTGCAAAGTCCGAGCTCCTCGAAATCCGTCATCAGCTTATTGGCCGCAAAACGGCTTGAACCTAGCGCAAGATCGGCCGTACGTAAAATTTTGACGGTATGAGGTAAAAGTTTTTCGGAACCGGTTTTGAATTTCTTCCCGAGAAGTTCCCATGGCCCGCCGCGAAACTGCTGGATGACGGGAATCCGGTGTTTGCGCGCAAACAGGTTCACCCTGAGCGCGGGCAAATGAAAAGGAGTTTGCCCGACGATCAAATCAATCGGACTGCCCGAATGGATCTGCTCAAGTTCCTGCTCCACCATTTGCGACGGGACAAGCGGATGTTCCGGATCGAGTGTTTTTGTGTCCAGGAGATGATAAATAATTTTGCTCCCGTTTTCAAATTCCTGTCCGCTCAAAGGCGCCTGATTCGAATTTCCCGTCAGCACAATGACATGGATCGTCAAACCGGGATTGGCCGCCGCCAGCGCGGGCATTAAATTTTTCAGATGCGTCCGCATGCCTGAAATGAAAAACAGTCCGTCCGCATAAACCACCATCGTCTTGCCGGCCAAAAGCGGCTCGACGCGCGTCTCCGACCGGCTGGATTGCGGATAGCGTCCTTCCTGTCCGTCAGTCAAGCGGATCTCGGAGCGCGACGTTGTCGGCTCGGATTGCGGAACAGATGATTTGAGGCCGGCATGCTCCCGCCAACTTTCGACGAATATTTCCAGGGTATGCCGTCCGAACTTGGCGACCTGCACTTCGGCCAGCGCTGACTTTGCACCCCTCTTTTTGAGAAGTAAACGGCTTTGATTCCGGTCAAGCTCCAAATAAATATGGCCGGCCTCGAAATCGGCGAGGTTGAGTTTTTCGAGGGTCTCAGGAATTTTTTTGCATACGGGTTCGCCTTCCGGTGTTTCCCAAAGGTCTTGGGAAAAATGGATGGTCGACATTTTTTCCTGACGAGCACTTTGCTCGTATAAACCGGCAAGCAAGAATAAAAGTTTGAGCAGATTATCCGGGTTTTCCTCGGCCATGCGGATGAAGAAATAAGCGCTTCGCCGCAGCGCAACATGGTTCGTAAAGGCCCGATGCGTTTCCGCAAACCGCCTGAAGGATTCGGGCATCTTGATTCTCTCATCCTCGCCGGGGGCTTTGGAAAAATCGAGAGCTTCGAGCTGCTTTCCGTTACGCGGTAGAAAACAGCTTTCCCAGCGTTTCAAATGGAAATCACGTAATAGTCGCGCCCGCGACTCCGCTTGGGTCAACAACATCGCGTTGGTAACATGCACCGGAGTCAGACGTCCCATTTGTCTCAAACTGCCGCGGGGCACAGAACCGGCATCAAAAAGATAGAGCAGTCCCATCATCGCAAAATAAGTATCGGGATCGATCTGTCTTCTCCGGAGTTTCCGGATCAAGGTTTGAAACGGCATGACCCCAAATGCCAAAGCGCCATATTCCGTGTCGGACTCAGTCAGAAGTTTGATCAACGCCTTTTCCTCACGTGACAAAGCAAGATCTTCCGTGAAGGTGCGGATCAAATCGCCGCCGTATTCGGAATGCAAATTCTCGCCCGTGACGATACGGCCCAAATCATGGGCCGGTGTGACGGCCAATGCCAGCAGGTTTTTTTGACGGGCGGTTAGCGGTGCATACATGGTTTGATAAGCCCGCCGAAGTAACTTTTCGATGGCGAACCGGTTGATTTCCCGCCCTTGAAACCTGTCCACCAGCAACCGAAACTTTCGCTTTGAATAATCAAGCGCCATTTGCACCATCGCGCGTTGATGATGTTTGAAATTGGCATACACCAGCCCCGGTTCGCTGATCGCCCAAGCTTCTCCCTTGTGAACAGCCAAATCCCTCCAGTCGTAATCCTCCGGAGGGCCAAAAAAGCCCGATCGTTCAACGGCCGCAAATATCTCTGACTCCGAAGCGCGATCCCGGCTCAAGAGTCTCTCAACGGGATCGAAGCGTCCGGCTTGCGATAGAGCACGGACATAGCGGTTATATCCCGCAACAATTTTGCGCCGGGTCTCAAGCAACTCGAACACCGGCAATTCACCGGAATATGCGCTTTTGATCAACGGTGGCGAAACATACTGCGACAAGGACGTCGAGTCTTGATCGCGAATCTGATGGGACGTTGCTTTGCGACGCACTTCCGAACGGTTAAAACCGGCGGATAGAGTCTGTTGAGCTTGTTCTTCACGATCCGCGACAAGCTTAACGCTAGATTCCGGCTGTTTCGCCTCGGTTGCACCGGAAATCGCGCGCTCGGTCGCAAGAAGTTCGGAGGTCCCACGACCATCGATTGGCATCGTAATCGAATTAAAAAAGGTCCGGAAATCGTCGCCGACCGCTTGAATCTTTTCGGCAGACCAATGACTCGTGACACGCGCCCACCTTTTGGGATACGTTTGGGCGGCCGGTTTGCCGGTAATTTCTTCAAAAGCCACCAACAGCGCCAGATCACGATAGATGCTCGCTTTTTCCGAGATGCGATCTTCACTGCCGCCATTTGCGCTGAGAGCATTCATCATCACGGTATTCAAATCTTGGAAAGACCGGTCCTCAAGGATGAGCTGCGTCACACGCCAAACGATAATTTCATGAAGCGCGACAACCAAATGGCTCAATTCATCCGAATCTCGCTCTGCCGATTTAATTTCTGGGGAATTCGCACGAAACCGGATGGGATTCAACCGCGGAATGACAAACCCCTTCCAGAATCGTAAATACAGTTCGTAATCGTCGCGTTCCGCCTTCTCAAAAGCCTCGGGGCAGGCTTCATTGATGGTCGCATGAAGCAACTCGTGTAAGGCAATGACTCGGATATCCTCCTTCAAACGCAATGAAGCTCTGGGCGCGCCCATATTGAGATTGAGATAATACCTGCCTTGAACACCGGATATCGTATCGACACTCGCCAGCCAAGGATCCCGGTAATCATCCAGCAAAGGGAAATCCGTTTCATCCCAAAGGCGAATGGCACTAAAAGAGACGGGCACGCCGAAATAGCCGGATACCCGGCGTTCCATTTCTCGCGTACTTCGGACAATGTTTTCCAAATCTTCGTAGCGGAAACTCCGGTAATTTCCCGCTTTCATATTTTGCCTGAAATTATATTGAAACAACTTGTCCTGCTGCAGCGGTGTCGAAAGTTCCATGCCGTCCGGCAGTCGTATTTCGGACCTAAGCTCGATGCTTTGTTCCGCGACCCGATAGGGCGAGTTGGTAAGCGCAACGGAGATGTCCGGAAGGGTATATTCGTTCAGGAAGCCGGGATACAGCAAAATGATCTTATTCATGGCGTTTACAGTTTTGTGAACATCCGAACCTGAAGCGTCATTCTCTCTTCCCGGTTGTCCCCAACCGCTGATGGAAGGGAACATCTGGATCAGAAGAATATAATCATAAAGCGCCTGTTTCAGAGAAATGTCCCCGCCGATTTCGATGACCTCGGACCGGTCTTCACCGAAATCCAGATTTCCGTTCAAGAGCCTGCGCAATCGCCGGTTGATCTCAAGCAATCTCCGCCGAGCCATTTTCCCCCTTTCGGGATGGGGACCGACGAAACCGGGCGCAAAACCGGCGGCCTTCGTCAAAGAATCGTACATGTTACAGAAGGCTTTCTCCGTACCGTCAAATTCTCCAGCAATTCGATCTTCCTTGAGAACGTAACGGATATCACCTGCGGCACTCAATTCCCGAAGGATTTGCATGACCGCTTTTTCAAATTCTGTTCCCGTGATGAGTACCGGATAACGGCCTAAAATCTCATTAATCTTGATCAAAGTAGGATATGCCTGTGCGGAACCCTCTTTAAGTTTTTGGACCGCCAGAACAAGTTTGGCCAAGGCCATCAATTTCGCAAGCTCAAAAGATTCGAGATACGATGCGATATGGGGCCAAGAGCCATCGTCCGGATAAATCGCCTGGAGAAGCTCTTGGAGATAACGGCCACGGTCCCTTTCCCCGGAATTTGCCAGCGACTCGAGCAAATCCTCGTCCACTGCCAGGAGTTTCATCTCAATATCGTCGATAACGATCGACAGGACCTCGCGCGACTCGGAGCGAGTAACACCCGCGGATAGCGAATAGCGGTTAGCATCTAGCGCCTCTTGGAATTGCTTTTGACTATCCGCTGTACGTTCAACGCTAAACGCTTGTGGACGGCTTCCCGCCTCCTGCCAACTGCCGACTGGTTTTCTTGTCTCCGACCTCTGCCGTACCAGACGCCGGAGTCCGGTTTCAATCGGAATTTGCGGACGGAAGTTCAAAACCCTTTGGAGTTTATCGAGGCTCATCCGGGGCAGCACAAGGTCCGGTAAATCCTCAATCGGTTTGATGCCGGCAGGATAATTTGCCAAATCCACGCCGAGCGCGTTCGCCACTTTCCCCAACGCCGATTGCATCGAGTGCGGTTCGGCACCCGACGCAACATGGATCAATTCGTTCGTTTTCAGTTTGCCGTTCCGGATCCCATCCGCGACCCGCCGTATGGCTTCCGCAGAATCGCGGACCTCGACAAAATCCCGCACATGCCCCGAATAACCGACGGGTTGTCCCTGGCTCAAGCGAGACATGAAGATTTGAAGCACATCCGGCCGCATACGCGGTCCGTAGCCGTTGGTGAAACGGAGCACAAACCCTTTACCCGGTTTCAGACTCAAGATATCTTCCTCGGGGATGATTTTCGAAAGGGAATAAAAACCGAATGCGAGATCGGCAGGATAATTCGCAATGAATTGCTGCAAGAGTTCTTTGGCCCGCGTAGGGTCCGTTTTTCGGAGGCGTTCGATCTTTTCCACTTCCAGGAGTAATTCAAGCATTGTGAGGGGAGGTAAGTTCTCGCGATGGGGTCTGATCGTTGTGGTCGTCAGAAAATCGGTCACAAATTCGACCGGACTCTGTGTGGTTTCACCTCTCAAGTAACTTGTCACATATTGATTAAAGCGCGCATGGACCGCGGCAATCAATTCCCGGGTCTGGGGCTGCAAAGGAATCGGTGTCGATTCCGTCACCGGTTCCTCGATCGGACGGGCAAAAAGCGGATTGAGCGCAAACACATGGGCACTCGAACCATAAATCACAGGCCGGTCGACTTCCGCGGCAAGCCGGGCAATCACTTTCGTAAAAAGAACGTTGGTCACCAAAGTTTCGACGGCAAAATCGGCGGCGGATTCATCCTTGCGCGGCTTGGCATTGGGCTGGGCCGCAACATGAATAATCGGAGATGATTTAGAAAACAGTTCTTTTAAATGGAGAAGGAAACCGGAATCCCGTGTCCAATGCATCGGATCAACCAGCCGTCGGGCATCAACCGCGATGAGTTTCTTTTTGGCACGCTGCGGCAGACTCCGTTCGACGGCCACCAGATTTTGGAAACTCGGAGTTTTTTTCGAACGGAATGGAACGGCGACCTGGCGGCTTTCCTTGCGTATCAAATGTTCCGCCAAATTGGATCCGACAAAACCCGTCCCGCCGAGGATAAGCGGCCCGTCGAAATGCGATACCATAAATTCCCTGAGCCTGACATGCGGGATCGTCTTGGGACCGCGTTTGCGGGTCTCCGAGCGGTTTTTTGGAATTGAGAATGCGGATTGCGGATTGCGGAATAAATCATCCTCATTCCGAATTCCGGATTCCGAATGCCGCATTTGATCTTGTCTCGTCTCGGAACGTGTCATTTCGTCAAGGAAGCGATCGTTGACTTCACCTACAAATCTCACGGCCTGCGTCCGGGACATCTTCATGTCTCGCACGATCACATCGATAACATCCTCCAGCATACTCATTCCCAAAAGATGTCCGCGCAATTTCTGCACCAAGCCTTCGCTCAAAATCATACTCTGTTCCAAACCCGAAATGACGCGTCCGATGACCTCATTTTTTTGGCGGTCAAAACCAGGACGCGTTTCCGACCTTTGATCCGGTTCGGACTTTTTATCTTTCTTTCTCTTGAGCAGGGCTTCGAGCGGATCCTCGGCGGTTACCCAAGATAAATCAATTGGGCCCTCTGCCGGCTGCGGTGATATTTCTGACGCAGGTTCGCCTGCCAAAATCTGTCCGATCAAAACTGCGGTTTTCCGTTGAATCCCTTCCAAGATGGCTTTTGCTTCGCGGACAATTTCCATTTCCTGATCGGAAGGTGCATCGAGTAATCTTAATAAGTTCCCCGCTAGCCGGGAATAGATCATCCCCGCGAGACCTTGCGGACGAATGGAATAGTAAGAGCCGTTCAATCGTTGCGTTTTATGCTCCAAGGCATCCGGCTTCAAAAGTTCCTGAGAAAATAATTCGAACATTTGAATGGCCCGATTAAAAGATT
Source organism: Candidatus Omnitrophota bacterium (assembly GCA_028713205.1). Taxonomy (GTDB): domain Bacteria; phylum Omnitrophota; class Omnitrophia; order Omnitrophales; family Aquincolibacteriaceae; genus JAQTOZ01. The sequence continues at coordinate 2,414 of JAQTOZ010000066.1, read as the reverse complement.
CTAGCCTTTCTTTAAAATCAACAACCCGCGAAGATGGCATATTTACCGCATAATCCAAACCATGGACGACCAAGTCACAAAATTCCGAAATTCTCGGACTGGCATCGGGTGTTCTGAGAGCACCAACAGCAAGCTGGCCCTCCCTTATCATCTGATTCAACTCCACCTCAAACACGGGATCGACGGCATCGTTATCCCGCACCTCGGAGCGCGCGCGGCGAATTCGCAGTTCATCTTCTATCGCTGTAAGATCACTCGCATAAAAATGCCAGGTAAACATTTCGATTTGGAACAGATGTTCGTTTGTGCCGGTTAATTTGCGGCACGACGGACCGATCTGCCGTTCTAACCATTCCAGAGCGTCGTCGGAAAGTTCTTTTGCTCCACTTTTTATTGAACCGGAGGAAATGGAATCCGATGTCCGATAGGCATCTTCTTCCTGAATATAAACGCTGCCACGCCATTTCTCAGCCGCTTTGTTGAGTTCTTGCAAGATGCGGATCTGCTTATGGATGAGTTCTTCAAGACGGCCACGGTCGTCAGGGGCTACGGAATACGTCGTCTTCAAGAATGGGTCGTCAAAAAACAAAACGCCGGCCCGGACCTTCCTTAGCAGCCACTCCAAAGCGACAAGGGGCAGACGGTCCGAGATCTCCAGAAGTGAATGTGATGCCTGCGCTGCACGGGCCAAATAGGATAATCCTCTTTGATCTTCATAGACGGCACGCCCGATTTTTTTCAATCGTTGAAAATTCTGCGGAGTCAACACCATCTCCTGGCCGGCATCCGGCAACCGGACGGACAATGAGATTGCCCCTTTTGCTATCCCTGATTTCAGTAATGGAGAAATATCGGAATAAGGCTCTCCGATAACTTCCGGCAATGCGCCGGATTGTTCCAGTTGATGGAAAAGGCCCTGCAATGCGGCATTAACGCGTGCCTTTCTTTGTAAAATTTGCTCTTGGGTAACTTGAGGCAGTTCGTCGGAGCGGAGACGCTCAGGCCCAAAAACAATTGCAGATTTATAAACATCCGGCCATGTCGGAGCACTGATGAATTCTTTATCGGCTTTGAGTTTCCTTATCAGATCGTCCAGTGTCGGGCAGCTAAACTCTCCCTTTGAGGATTCGATAAGATGATAACTACACTTTAACCCCTCGATGAATTCCCGCAGTTTTTCTTGATCCCCCGTCAATCGCAGGTCTTTGAAATCACCCAAAACTTTCCCAATCGTCATTAACAACATATAAACATCGGTTGCTTGATTCTTGTAATCCCTGTGAGGATGATAATTTTCCGATTTCGCCGGAGTATGCCCACCCATCCAGGTCATGGATTCGTAGTCATTCAATAAAGCCCCGCCTTCGGAATTCACAACAATATTCGAAGGTTTGATATCGTTATAGGCAAAGCCTTGTTGATGGATTTCCTTTAAGGCCTCCGCAACACCGATAAACGCACCCAAGACTTGCGGCAGGCTCAGTGCGGCAATCCCAGGCTCATCATCCTTCCCCAAAGGCTCACCGTTTTCAATCCCCTCCAACTCCAACCAGACCGCCCCCGTCTTTCTCCCTCTGGGCCCCAGAATTCCCCAGTCGACAAGCTTCGGAATGCCGGTCACGGCAGATTGTTGCTCAAGCAATTTTAACGCGATCGCTTCCTGCAACTTAAAAGGGACACCTCCAAAAGTCCAATCCGGTTTTTCTGTGAGCTTATCTTTCACAATTTTTATGACGCGGCTTGGATTTGACGAAACGCGAAGTATCGTGCTCAACCAATCGACAGGCTGATCTGCGATTAAATTTCCGTCGTCATCTAAAATACGGGGTTCGTCATAACCCATATAATGCAGCGTTCGCGTTTCACTCCTCGCGTTCTGGGCCCCTCTGGTACTCGTCGATTGTTTCTTTGGACGCGTCTTAGACCGTGCCTTCATTGACTCTTTCTTTTGTTCGGCCCTGACAGACAGTTTCTCCCGCAGCAGGGCATCAAAACTTTCAACCGCAGAAGTGCCACGATCAAGACTGACGAAATTCCCGAGAAGGCGGTCACGAAACATGGCCGTGAAATGGTTCGGTTTGATCCACCGCATCCGTTTCACAACATCCGGCGGAACAATGAGACGATCCATACTCGCCCCGCGTTTCCAGCATTCAAATAAAAATTCAAGCAGATTGCGGTCATTCTCTTCCAACACCACATAATGGAACCGGAATTCAATGGATTTTGCCTGGAGCGCCGCCAAATCAATTTGTCCCATCAAACGTTGCCGCTCCGTCTCTTCCTCCTCTTTTTACTTTACCGGAACGGATAACCTCAATACGCTCAATAGACGGAGAATAAAGCGGAAAAACACGCTCAATCCCCTCGCCAAAAGAAACTTTGCGCACGGTAAAATTAGTCTTCAGCCCTGA
>JAQTOZ010000273.1 GCA_028713205.1 Candidatus Omnitrophota bacterium | reverse complement strand
GGTCCAGACCCCTTCCATACCGGACTCCAGCGTCACCGGCTGAAGTCCGTTGGTGATGCAAACCTTCATGCAATTCCCGCAACGGATGCACCGCTCCAAGAAGTTGTTTTCCTTCAACGCACCCGGAGGACGGATCACACTGCCGGTAAATGAGTTCGTGCGGCCCTTCATCCACCGGAACCGGTTTTTGAATCCCGACAGTAGAAGCGCTGAGGAAAGCAAAAAAATGAAATCTTTCCTTGAAATCCCTTTGGCGGAAGACGTCACTTGTTTTGCTTTTGTCGAACGCAAGCGCCACTGAAAGGAGGTTGCACCGGCAGGACAATCATAAAGACAGTCCATGCACACAACGCATTCTCCCTTGGCATAGCCGGTATCTTCACGGATGGCCCCCGTGCGGCAATCGCTTTTGCAGATTCCGCAGCGCAAGCAACCGGTCACCTTCCGCTCGAGAAAAGCAAGTTTCGCGGTCAAAGCATAAAGAGCTCCCAGGGGGCAAAGGGTACGGCACCAGAGTCTTGAAAGCAGCAGCGTCGACGCGATAATGGCCAGAAAAAAAACAAAAATGGCAGCGGAGTTCGAAAAATAATAGGCATTCACGCCCAGGAGGGTGGACTTGAGGGCACGATAGAAATCGTAAAAGGTCCCATAGAGATTAAAATGCTGGATCAATGCGATGAACATTTTGTCGAACGCCAAGGTCACGGTCGGAATAAAATTCAGAGAGACAAACCGTGCCATGATCACCAAGGGATCGAACACCCAGGCGATCTGGACTCCGCAAACGGCAAAAACCGTGACGAGCGCCAAAATGAAATATTTGATCTTCCGGATTCGCGCATTGGTCTTGTCCCGGAGTTCCCGCTTGGAAAGCCCGGAAGCCCCCGTCCAGTCAATCAAGGTCCCCAACGGACACACCCATCCGCAAAAGAATCTTCCGAAGACCACCGTCATGAGAATCATGCCGAGGGAAAATAAAAGACCGGGCAACAAGACCCGTTCGCTCAGGGAAGTCAAAAAAACGATCAGAGGATCGATTTTAAAAATGATCTCGGGCGAGATCAGGCCTTTGAGGGGATAGGTGGTCGACCAAAGAATATAAACGAACAGCAAAAGGAATAAGACTTGCGAGGATCTTCTGACCCAAACCAGTTTTTTCATGGCCGCTTCTGTCACACCTGAATCGTAAAAAGATTCGCCTTCGTCAGATCAGCACTCCCGAAGCCGCGCCCGACGGCCTCCTTAATATTGGGGACTTCCATGGGATCCTTATTCATCAGTGAACAGGCGTATGTATCCGCCAAGGTCGAATCGGTCGCCACGATGATTTTATTGAGCGAAATCACATCTTTCAGGCTCCCGCCGCTGGGCCCATTTTTTGTCAGAACGCGCGTGGCATCGATCACCGTCAGCTCGGGGCTGATGTAATCCGTAATATCCACCAGCTTCTTGCCGATCCCGATGTGCATCAAACCGCGCTGGCCGCTGCAAATCCCCATAAGATTTTTCATCGACAAGGTCATCCCCGCCAAACTGTGATGCTTCAGCACCGGCACATTAATAAACGTATCACAAACAACGGCATCCCGTAAAATGGGCCATCCCGACATCGAACTTTTATAAGGGAACTTTGCCTTGACCACATTCCAATGGTCCGCAAAATAAACATAAGCCCCTTTGGCCTTGGCCGCCTCCGCAATGCCGCTGCGTTCATAGACGCGCTGCTGATCATTGCAGGGTACGTCAAAAATATTCACACGCTTGGCCCCGGCCTTATAGGCAAGGTCCACCAGGGCAGCTACGACGTTGGGATCGGTATTGGCGGCCTGTGCCGGTGTCCGGTCCCAGGCCATGTTCGGTTTAATGACCACCAACGCGTCTTTTCTGACAAACAATCCCATGCCCCCCATGGACTCAATCGCTTTGACGGTGTTTTGATAGGGATCATTGCCTTCGGCGACGACAAGATCGTATTTGCCTTTAATCCCTTTGGGGACCCGTCCGGGCATCTCGACAGATTTTGCGAACGCCAGTTTCAAAAATTGGTTCTGCGATAAAAAAAACAAAAGTCCGCCAAAACAAAGTTTGAGGAACTTTCCGCGCGAAACTTGTTTCGTCAAAAAGGTCTCAAGCCAATAAAATAATTTTTCCATGCTTTTTCTCCCCTTACAACTGCGTCAGCGTTTTATTTTTTCGTTTCTCGATCATCCTTGCCAAGAAAACACCCAACTCGTAAAGCACTCCCATCGGTAATGCGAATAAAAACATATTAAAAACGTCCTGCGTCGGCGTGATCACGGCCGCCACAATCAAAATGATGATGAGGGCATATTGCCGCTTTGCTTTCAGAACATCCGTCCGGAGAACCCCGATATCCGCAAGCAGGCCCATCACGATCGGTATTTCAAAAATGGCGCCGCCGATGATCATCAGCGCCCCGAAAAACGAGACATATTTGCCCAACGTAATGGCCGGCCTCGCAAACTCCGCACCAAAACTCAGCAAAAATCTCAAGGCCGTTGGAATGGCCACAAAATAAGAAAAAAGCAAACCGGCCAGGAACAGAACGCTGCCGACCCCAATCCAGATCAGGATATTCTTCCGCTTCGGCCTCGGAACGGCGGGATAAAGGAACAGCCAGCTTTCATAAAAAATCACGGGAACGGTTAAAATCAATCCCCCAAAAAGAGCGAGTTTGACATACGCCGTGAACGCTTCCGCGGGACTGATAAAAATCATCTCAGCCGCGGCCCCTTCAAGCGGCCTTTTGACCCACACCATGAGACTGCGCCCCATCACCAGGAGGACCGCACTGGCCGCCGCAAGAAATCCCAGGCAAACCAAAATTCTACGGCGCAATTCCTCAAGGTGACCTATAAAATCCATACTTTGAGATTCTTCGGGATAAGGATTCATCTTGGGGCCATTTATTTCGATTCTTGATCCTTACCGCCGTCGCTGTCGTCCTGCATGCCTTTCTTAAAAGCACTTAAAGCCTTCCCCAGCGATTTCCCGATTTCGGGCAAACGATTCGCGCCAAAAAAAAGAAGGGCCACCAGCAAGATTACAAGGATTTCCGGCAATCCGAGTCCGAACATTGAATCGACTCCTTTCCTGAGTATGGTTCAAGCCAATCCCCCGTGATGACGCGCAAACTTTCCGAAGATGTCAGGGGGGGACCACCTTTTTAAGGATTCTATTATATCTCTCATCACCGGGTAAAAACTAGGCGTTTCGCGCGGGATCCTGCCGGGGAACTATTCCGGAAGGGGCAAACGCTCGGATTCCGTTTTGTTCTGTTTCCGCTTTTTTTGATGGTAAAGCTCCAGGTCGGCAAGAGCCATGAGTTGGTCGATTGAGAAAAGCTTATCAACCAGATCAAGATGGAAAATCCGCATCTGTGGACGGCAGAATTCCGCGAGGAAATACGCGGC
>JAQTOZ010000065.1 GCA_028713205.1 Candidatus Omnitrophota bacterium | reverse complement strand
GAAGGAACAATCTCTTGGCATTCTCGATGAATTCCTCGAACTCGGCAACCCTGACGGCCTGCGTCCGGTCCAGCGGGGCCGTGCGCCCCATGCTGAAAAAATCAAAACCAGCCTTTGCGACCACGAATGGATCCCACATATTTCGTCCGTCAAAAAGAAGCGGTTTTTCGGACCGATCACCGACCGCACGGTTCAATTTTTCGAAATCCAGATGGCTGAAAACATCCCATTCGGTGACCAAAACCACGGCATCCGCATCTTTCATGACTGCATAATCTTCGTCGCGAAGCTCGTCTTTGGGACATTCGTAATATTCAATGGGGGCATCCGCCGGCAGGCCTTGCTCGGCCAATTCCTTCTTGAGAAAAGGAATGGCAACGGGATCCATGACGCGGATACGGGCTCCCTTGGCCAGCAATTCGTTGATGATTTCGATCGAGCGGGCTTTGCGGACATCGCTGGTTTCGGGTTTGAAGGCACCGCCCAAAATCACGATCGTTTTCCCTTCGACGCTTTCGCTCTTACGGATAAAACTCCGCTGAATCTGTCGAACAAAATCCTGCCACTGCAGATCATTGACGGCCAAACCGTCCAGGAGAATGTCATACGGTACCTGCCGCCTGGCCAGCATGCTCACAAACGCAAGGAAATCTTTAGGAAAGCAGGACCCCCCGAAGCCTAGTCCTGCCGCCATAAATGCCTTGCCGATGCGTTCATCCCGGCCGAGCGCTTCGACCACTTCCTGAATGTCAAAACCTTTGAGATGGGCCAGCCAACCGATGAAATTAATCCATGAAATCTTGGTACCGCGAAATCCGTTGGCTGAATATTTGACGAGCATCGCGCTCGCGACATCCATAGGGACAATCGGTACCTGTTTCGTCCGGTAGGCCGGATTCATCCTGGCAGGATCGTAAATTTCCATAATGCGCCTTAGCACTTCCGGATCATCGGCGCCGATGACATGCCGGCCCGCTTCGCCGCGGTCATCCTCGATCTCTTTACCTTCGCGTAAAAATTCCGGCTCCCATGCAATATGAATCTCAGCACCCTCCGGTAGATGCGCTTCCGCGATAATCTGCTTCAACCGCTTGATGGTTTCCGGCGGGGCCGTACTTTTGCCGACGAGGATCTTCTTTTCACCGGGTTTGATCAAACTCGCAATACCCCGGACGGCCTTTTCGAGATTTTCCGTGTTGGCTGCACCCGTAACTTCATGATGCGGCGTATCGACGGCCAAGAAAATAATGTCGCGACCTTCGATGGCTTCCGCCAAATCAGTCGTGAAACGGAGCCGCCCGGATCCCAACCCCTCCTGGAGAAGTTCCTCAAGGCCCGGTGCGTAATTGACTAGTTGTCCGGAATTCAGTGTCGCGACGGCGTCGGATTTGATATCCATGGCCGTGACGTCATGGCCGAAATCCGTGGCGAGCAAAATCGCTTTGGTCGCTCCGACAAAGCCCGCACCGCCAATCACAGCAATTCTGTGAGGCGGGAGACTTGTCCATGAGGGCTGCTGCATCTCCGTGGGAGTCGAGGTGCGTATTTCGGAACGTTCACTGACAGTGTCCCGCAAGGCCGTAAGGTACCGGACCGTTCCTGCTTCCATTCCTCCCATGTAATAGACCCGCTGCCATTCATCCGGCCTCAGTCCTCCCGGCCGGTCAGGATTGAGCGCAACCACGCGGACTTTCTGTAATTCCGGTTCTTCCAAAATGACCATATCGTTCAAAGATTCAGGAAATCTTTCCACCTCATCACCGTGATAGAATGTCAGATCCAGATCGACGAGCCGGCCGGCAGCACGCTCCTCTTCAATATAATGGAGTAGCGCCATAGCTTTATTGACAGAGCTCAGGACAATATCGATCGTGGTTTCACCGCCGGCAAAGACACCGATCTTTGCAAAATCAAAAGGGAGCAGATCCGTAAATTTCCGCCGAAAAGGCCTAAGATAGCTCTTCGAACTCAAGAAAGATTTTACGAACGTTATCAGTTTACGGCGATACTCCGGCAGCATTTTCGCAATCGAAACCATCGTATAACGGCCGTCCGGCAACAATCCCTTTAACACGAGGAAAGGCGCGACCAGCTGCGGAGGGTAGCTCCCAAATTCCTGAACAATGCTAGGATCATAACTTCGGCTGTCCGACCAAGGGAAGAGAATACGATCAACTTCTGCTTTCGCGCTGCGGATACGGTCATGAATAGCCGCCAATTGCGAGAGCCTGTCCCGATAACCGATTTCCCCGGGTTCGACCAAAAAGAATCTTGCTGCCCCCGCTTTGCGCAAGGCTGCGACCAATACATTGAACAGTGAAAGCGGCAGGGCAAAACGGCTTTGATATTCGAGATCATCGTGAAGTTGGCCTTCGTGATCGAAGGTAAGCCGGACAGAACCGCTAGTGACATAGACATTCACCTTTTCGAGAAGCGCTGACTGACCCCGGGCCTGTGCGACCTCCTGAAGCGGATTCAAAACCTGAAATTGCAAATCTTCTTTACTGTTCCCGGAAATGATCACGATGCGAATACCTTCATTGAGCAGCCACAACAAAAGCTCAATGATTTCCGTCGGGGCGATCTGATTGCGTCCGGCAAGCGTTTTCTGCATATCGAAAACAAAAACTCCGCGAGCCTTGATGCTTTCCCAACTCGCGGCCTGATCGCGGATCAATTCCTGAATCCTTGGCGGCAATTCCGATTCATGGGTCACCCGGACTTCCGAACGCTTGGCCGAGGGCTGGACCTGCGGTGTTTTCTCCAAAATCAAATAACGGATATTCCCCTGCGTGTCCCGCATCGGCTCGTTGAATTCGTCGCGCGGAATAAAAAGGAAGCGGCGGTGTCTGACATCCGTCACTGTTTCCAATCGATTCAAGCCGCGCTCTATGTCATCGGCCGTCAGATCCCCCAAAAAGATCAGGGCATCATTGGAATCGGCCCCGAGCTCGGAAAAAACCTCGGAAAACGACCCGACGCGGCGTGCATCGCCGAATCCCGTAATGGCTTGGGTCATCGTGATCAAAAGGCGGTAATGATCCATGCTGATTTGTTCTTTGGGCTCAAGACCCGCAACGACACCGACGCCGCGGTGCAAAACATCATCGAGAGATCGGCCATGATCGAGCTCCCGTACCATCGCCGCCACATAATTAAACATGCTGCGTTCGGCAACGACAAGATTGGCAAACATGTCGCGGTATTCGATTCCGCGGTCGAGCCTCCCAAACACAGCGGCCAATTCGTCCGTCAAATCCGAAAGATACTTTTGGGGATTGGCCGTGTGGAAATCAGGATCCTGGATCAAAAGATATTTGCTTAAGGTCCGCTCATAAAGGGTAACAATGTCCTTCGAAGTCGCGGGCCCTTCGCGAAGCCGTTCGTGAAATTGACTCTCCAGCGATACCTGCGAATAAAGATGCGGGGCCACAAAAGCCGTTCCGGCCTTGCGCATCAGGGAAAAAATCAAGGCGTTGTTCATGCCGATATCGCCGGCAACGACGGCCGTATCGCTTAGAAAATGCATGGTGTTGAAAAGCCGGCTCGGCTGGCTGGGAAGATTGATCACGATGATTTTGTCGCCGGCAATATGATCGGGGAACTGAAAATGGTCCGGATGCAAATCGATCAACTGGACCTGAGCTTTCAACTCCGGATTATTTCCTTCCAAAACAGAAAACATTTCATCATGACAGTTGTGCAACACGCCGCGAATATCGTCATAGACAAGACCGCGTTGGAGAAAGGTAAAAACAACTATCGGCCGGTCGCGGAGATGCTCGTACCGGATGCGCTTTCCTTCCCAAAGCGCATTGAGAAAAACCGTTAAAGCGCGCGGGCTGCCGTATTTGCTCGTGTAATGCATCGCCATAAAACTTTCTGGAATCACTTTCGCGGTCAGTTGATCCAACGCCAGGCGATGAGATTCAAGGGACGGCCGGTATCGTTCGGGGTACGCCCCGCGAATGGCGCTGAAAAGCTGCTGGCGGGCTTTGCGCAGTCTCGTCTTGCTCTCAACGCTTGGTCCCCAAACGTCATCGTATTCGCTGACAATACCCAGAGTCTCCGGATCGGCATAAGGATACGGCAGCACTTTGGCGGGGATATTTGTCCCGTTGTAATGATAAAAATTGGGATCGGCCGTCGTCGTAAAGTTGTGCATGCCGGGCACGACTCCCTGCAAAATCGCGACCCGGTCACGAATCGGCGTGAGCCTTCTGATTTGACCTTCATTACTCGGAAGATTGATATACGGAGCCAGAAGATAAACCGGTGGGTGCGTCATGTCGCTCAATTCCATCAAGACGGGATCATGAATAAGAAGTTCCTCGATAGCATCGGGACTTAGCACCGAGTCATAGCGAATCCCGATCAACCCTTTATCGCCGAGATTGGGAACGTTGCGCGATACGGGACGGTAACCGTGTTTTTCCAACATCTGCCAGCGTGGATCGACAATATCATCCGTTTTTTGCTGGCGGGTCTCAGCCCGCGCCGGATAGTGCGTACCGGACAAGCGATCCGCGATTGCGTCACGTCTTGTCTCGGAGCGCATATCAATGCCGGTCTCGGAATCGTGAGTCGCCTGAAAAGCCGCCCGATGCCTGTGCGCCATATCGACAAGGGCCGATTGCGGCAATGTTTCCGATAAATTTTCCCCGTTTTGTTCGAGGAAACGGAGAAATGCCATGGTTTTATACCATGGATTCCGCTCGCCGGAAAATATCAGGATGCCCAAAGAAATAGCATTCCGGTTGGAAATTTGCGTTTCCGCGCTACCGGCTTGTGGGGGATCCTGCATATTCAAAACAAGACTGAGCGCTGCCATAAAAGATAATGGACTCTTGTCAAAATCCCTTCTCAACCGGTCTAATCCTAAAGTGGGTGTGGAAAAACCATTGGACAACCAAAGGACTGTCCGCAAAATGTTTTCGTCCGAAATTTGCCGGTCAATCAGTTCTTCCCACTCTGCATCTGCCTCATCGCCCCTCTGAAGCCTCTGCCGGATTTGCCGGACAAACAGTTCCGCGGTCTCCGTAAAAGATTGTTCGCCGAGCATCCGAGGTGTAAAGAGTTGCGGAAATGCCCCATATACCCTGCGAATTTCCTGTGCGGAAGTTCCCGTACAGACAGAGCCCAAAAGATCGGCCGCGTCAGCCGGGTGTGTACTAACAAATTGCCGTAAGGCCTCCAAATCGAAAAAATCCAAGTTAATAAAATCTTCAAAATTCTGCCCCTCGGAATCATAAGTCCGGAAATGGTTCACGGCCTCCATAAAATGTGCGTGTCCGGACTCGGCGTCCGCATTGAAAAATGCGATAACCGCTTTTTCACCAAGATTCTCGACTAAAATGTCTTGAATGATTCCGCGACACTTCCGCACAAACAGGCGCTGTTGCCGTGCTGGAAGCGGCTCAAAGTCCCCTTGGGATTCCATCACGCTCATGGCCCTGGACATGATATCGTTGACATCGCTCCTTCGACGCAGGAACAAGGAAGGGACCAACGGTTCGACGGCGTTTAGCAGTTCGGACAAATTCGCGGCGCGCATTTCTGAACGCGTGAGTTCATCCAATGCAATGGGACTCCCGGTTATGACCGCCGTCTTTTCGATTGCCTGAGCGAGCCTCAGGGCTTCCGCTTCCGTGACGTACCAGTCCGCTGGCATGGTGCCGTTCGGAATCGTGGCACAAGGTGTGGCCGTCGGCTGATTGGCCAGCCTCATCACATTATCAACCGTTAATTTGTTTTCGGTCCTGAGCGCACGCAAACCGCCGACAAAACGGTTCACCTTTTCGAGCCATTGTTTTTTGAGAGCTTCCAACTGGCCGGGGTCCACCGATTTTTTCGCGGCCCAGTCAACAAAGCGGGTGTACTGCCGTGCGTCTTCGGTTTTGCCCTTAACAGCCAAATCCCGGATGACGCCGTCGCGCCAATCCCGCAAAAGCTTTCCCGTCAGATTGCCGTTCCCGCCGAGATCATTGGCTTTGATCAAACGCTCCACGGTCGCCTTGTGAAAAGCATCGTAGAGATTGATACGCCCTTTTTGGACTTCGTAATAATCGCTCCAGGAAACACGCCCTTGCATGAGATCGGTATACCGATCCTTGGACGGCAATTGGCCGATTGCGGGTGAAATCAAAATATAAGAAAGCCCCTGCTCTTTGAGCATTTGCTTGATCCCGTCGGTATGAAAACCACCGGTGACGAGCACCGCAACTTCGCGTTTGTTTTCATTCATGAGGGCCACGAGATTGCCAGTCAACACGGTATCGCGCCGGCGGGCTGCTTGGTAAAATTCCAGATAAGAAACATAATCAGAGCGGATGGTTTCGAAAAGAGAGTTGAGCTTGTTCCCAAACTGCCCGATCGTGTTGTTTTGTTTGTCACCTTTTCCCAGGTCTTGGGTCTTGGGTCCCGCCACAAAGAAGGCGGGCAAGCTTGAGCCCTGAGTCTGAATTCGCTCCAGCTCATTCCATTCTTCACGGCTGAGTTTGAGCTCGGCGAGTTTGCGCAGGATGCGGTACTCTCGGCTCAGATCATTCAAGCGACGCTCATCATCCTTCAAGAAAAGGGATTCCCGCACATGTTCGGTATAAGCCCGAAGTTCTCTGAAGAAAATCTGGCCTTTCATCCTTCCAAGAAAACGGTACCGTTCCGTCGCCTCGCGCAGCGGTTTTGATAAATCCACCGGGAGTTCCTTCTTTTGGCTGAGTTCCAAAAGATATTGCGCGAAGGCCTCGCGGCTGATTTGTTCTGTCTCATACGACTGGCGTTTGCCGTTGAACTCGCTGATCTCCCGGGCGTCTTTGAGCGAACGGTCAAGCGTCCGGGAAAGTTTTTCGATCCCGTGATTCAAAGCCCGCTCGTCGGCACGCGGATTTTTTCTAAATTCTTCCAGGACGGCGCTCAAATGCGGATAGTTTTTCTGAAATTCGCTGGAATTCTCCTTGCCTGCAAACCGGTCGATATATTTCAAATAATCGGGAATACCGTCTGTTTTTTCCGAGAGGACTTCGAATTTTCGATCGAGCTCCAAAAGGCGCGGCGCGTAAACATCTTTTTTGATTTGGTCCAGCTCTTTTTGGAGGGTATCCAACTGCGCCAGAAAACGTTTCTGCGTCTTCAGTGCCGCGAGAAAGTCATCGATCGTTTTCTCGTAAAGCTCTTGGTCCTCAACACCGTGGAAGGCAGCGGTTTTGCCGGACAGAAATGCCGCCGCGGCCGCACCGGAGAGTTCTCCGCGCTCGAGATAATTTTGAATCACTTGCTTGAGCAGTTTCGTGTCCGGGAAAGTCCTGAGAAGCGTCGGATCGAGTTTGCCGGATGTTCCTTCCAATGCCACAAGATCAATCCCATACTCCGATTCTAAATACTCAATGACGGCACAAACGGATTTTTGCGCGTCCGGGATTGCGTGCGCGTCCTGGATGAGCACGATCGTTTGCGGTGATTCGAATTCCGCTGTTGGTTTTTCCTTGTGCTTCCGCGAGGAGTCGCTCGCGTAAATTTCGTCAAGGACGCCCAGATCGGGTGGGAGGCTGAGGTCGGCCAGGGTGTCGGAGGACACCGGGAAGGCCTTGGGACTATGCGAGAGTCGTTCCTCAGGCACTCCCACCCGAGTCTGGGCATATAAGGGTGAATTTGGATAGACAAATCCTGTAGAGGTAAATGTAATTACCAGTAGAGAACATATGGCCTTACGCCATAAGGTTTGTAAGTCGTCTGTTTTTGGTCGCATAGTCCGTAACTGACGGTTAAAAAAATGTTACCAAAGGTTACCCGACGAGTTACGAATATGCAAATTGAGGTACTAAAAAAGTTTGAGGATGATGAGGAATGCTATAAGAAACTCGAAGAAAATAACTTGAGCAGGGATAAATAACAAGCGTTTTGCTAAATGGATTTACAAACGTTGTAAGCGATACGCCCTACGCCATAGGTTTTTCTTACATTTTCCTATCGAAGAAATCCCGCCTTAGGCGGAATGATGGTCTTGTGTCTTGGGACCTGGGACTTGGGTCTATGTTTATAGCTGAAATCAAACGTTGAAGCGGAACAGCATCACATCGCCGTCTTGAACAACGTAGTCCTTGCCTTCGATACGCAAAAGTCCTTTTTCTTTGACAGCCTGCGCGGAACCTAAATGCACAAGGTCTTCATAACGCATCACTTCCGCACGGATGAAACCGCGTTCAAAATCGGAGTGAATCACACCGGCCGCCTGGGGTGCTTTGGTGCCGCGCCGGACCGTCCATGCTTTTGTTTCTTTCTCACCGGCGGTAAAATAAGTGATTAAATCCAACAGATGATAGCCGGCCCGGATAAGCGCATTAAGTCCCGGTTCCTTCAAATTGAGTGCCGCGAGAAATTCTGCCTGTTCGCTTTCGGAAAGATCCACGAGCTCCGATTCGACCTTTCCCGAAATCACAACCAGTTCTGCGTTTTCTTTTTCCGCAAATTCACGGACGGGGTCGACCCATTTGCCGCCTTCCGGCAGGTCGGATTCGGCCACATTCGCACAGTAGAGGACCGGCTTGAGCGTCAGAAAACACATGTCCCGGATCATTTTTTTCTCTTCTTCCGTCATGGCCAAACGCCTGAGCGGTGTACCGTCTTCAAGCGCTTTTTTCACGCGATCATAAAACGGCATGATTTCACGTGCCTCTTTATCGCCGGCATGCGCAAGTTTGTAAGTTTTATCATAGCGGCCGGTCATCGCATCCAGATCTTTCAAGCATAGTTCCGTATCCACCACTTCGATGTCGCGGACCGGATCGACCGACCCGGAGACATGCACAATGTTGGGATCTTCAAAGCAACGCACCACGTGCATCACCGCTTCGACTTCGCGGATATGACTCAGGAACTGATTTCCCAGCCCTTCCCCCTGCGAGGCCCCTTTGACCAAACCGGCAATATCATAAAATTCCACCGTCGTGGGCGTTGTCTTCTGCGGGCGGTACATTTCGGACAGCTTATCAAGACGCGGATCGGGAACCGTTACGATCCCTTTGTTCGGATCGATCGTGCAAAAAGGGTAATTGGAAGCGTCTGCTTTTGCCTTTGATAGACAATTGAAAATCGTCGATTTCCCGACATTCGGCAGGCCCACGATTCCGCAACGAAATCCCATGATCGACCCTCCTCATCTTGAAAGACCCAATAAACTTCGGACGAATAAGCAATGGTGCAATATAGCAGACGATTGAGAAAAAATGAATTTAAAGTTGACATATTGTTATTTATGGATATTATTTATGATTATATTGCATATTTAAACCGGCGCTTCTCTATGAACAAAAAACTTTTTTTGCTTCTAGCTTTGCTATTGTTGACTCCCGCCACATTTGCATTTCAAACTTGGCAGCGGCCATTTCAACCGGTAGCACCAACGGACTTTACGGCACTGGCACCTCATCCCATTGACTCAAATCAAATTCTTGTCGCGGCCAACAACCAAGTCTATTCCAGAAATCCAAACGGTCGCTGGCGCCTTCTTTGGAAAACCTCGGGGCAAAACCAGAAAATCCATACCCTGCTCTCTTTCCGTGAAATGCCCGACTGGATTTTTGGTTTGACCGATGATGGCGCCTTTCTGGGGAATCTTGCCGACGGACAATGGACGACGATTTACCGGAGCGAAAACGGAAATGAAAAAGCGGTGCTTTCTTTCGGCATTTTTCCGGACAGCCGCAATCACTGGCTTCTCGGAACGGAGAACGGCCTCTTTGAATCCGCGGATGCAGGCAAAACCTGGGCACGCTTTAAATATCTTCCGGAACGCGCGGCATTCCCCTTGATCCGTTTTGGCAATCGTGTTTTATTCATTGCAACCCGGAATGATCTTTTTATATCACGGGATTGCATGAACTTTGAAATGATATTCTCGCTGTCGGGAGAAAATGCTTCGATCCCGGAAGAGAACGAAGCACCGTCGGACCAGGAGTCCGATACGGACGCGATAAAGCCGCTCCGGCATCTCGCGGCCATGGCCTTCTCAGAAAATACGGAGGCACTATGGATCGGCACCGCCCGGGGCGTATTTGAAAATCACGGCGGGACAAAACATTGGCGGCGGCTTCCTTCCCACGGCTTGCGGAATGTCAAAATCACTTATTTAGCGTATGCCGAAAAATCAGGCTGTTTGTTTGCCGGCGCCGTTACGGGGATTTATCTTTATCGCCCCGGCGAGAAACGCTGGGAGGAACTCTTTCAGGGACTGACGGATACCAAACCGCGCGGCATCATCGTGACTCACGCCCCTCAGGATTCCGGGGAACAACTTCTCGCAATCACGGAAGACGGCCTGCTTCAATTGCCTGTCCCTTTCGGCCCTCCCGGGGAAGTCCAGGTTTCCACTCCGAATCTCCCGTCTGCCGAACGGCTGCAACTTTTTTATCGATTGCTTCAACTGGAACCCACGGTGCGCGAGATTCAGCGGGCAGTGATCCGGTATGCTAATCTCTCGAGCGGAAAAATCAAACGCTGGCATGCGGCATCACGCCTGCAGGCCCTCCTTCCGACCTTTTCATTCGGCAAAGATTTTTCCTCTTCCAACAGCATCGATATCGATCGCGGCGGTACGGCCGATCCGGACCGCTATATCATCGGTCCGGAAAATACCGACAACGGTTGGGATGCGGACGTCAGTTGGAACCTCGGCGATATGATCTGGAGTTCCAATCAAACGTCGATCGATAACCGCGAAAAATTGATGGTGGAACTCCGGAATGATTTTCTTTCCGAGGCCACCCGCACCTACTACGAACGGCGGCGGTTGCAAATGGATATTGTCTTTGCTCCGGTTTCATCCGAGGCGGAATTTCTGGAAAAACTCATCCGCATGGATGAACTCACCGCGCTCCTGGACGCCATGACGAATGGTTTACTAAGCAAACGATTGAGGGAACTCTACCAAACACACCCTGAATTACAATCGCTCTGGGCACCGATGGAAAACAACGAAGAAACATAGCTCGACGAACACCCAACCGACGAAGGATTGCTTTTTCTAACGCATAGATGCGAAATCCAGCCGTTAATGCTTGGCTTTCCCTTTTTAACTTTTCCTCCGGGACTTGAGAATAGCCTCGGCGAGCAAATAATCGTACCGATCATCGATATCAACAGATCTGTCCCGTGGCATGGGATAGGCATAAGTCTCAGCGCCGAAGAAACTTTTATTTTTCTTAAAATAATCCCAATAAGTCAAATAAATCGCTCCATTCAACCGGTAAAAACGGCCTAGGGCCTGTTTTTTATTCCCCGCATCTCCTTGGGCGAAAAAAGAACGCATACAACCGTTCTCGGGAAGAATATTCATCCAATGCGGAGGTCTTTCGCTTTCACAAACAGACACAACCGCTTTTGCTTTTTTACGAAAAAGCAACCGGACGGCATTCTCAATGTCTGCCGCAAGTCGAAGTGGAGATGTGGGTTGAAGCAGAACTAAAAGATCAAATGCTTCTCGATGAGTTTCCACCCACCTCATCGCATGCAAAACCACATCTTTCATCTCGGCCTTATCCGTCGCGAACCTGCGAGGGCGCATAAACGGAACATCCGCATGATACTTCCTGGACACAGCCGCAATATTTTTATCATCGGTCGATACAACCGTCGCATCGATGGACTTCGCTTCCCCCGCTTGTGCAATCGCCCATGCAATCAATGGCTCCCCCCCCAGAGGCTTAACATTCTTGCGAGGAAACCTTTTGCTTCCTCCCCGGGCAGGAATCAGCGCAAGAATTTTATGATTCTGATACATAAAGAAAATCACCTCTTAGTTCTACACTGGCGATATTTTGATTTGCACGATACCGTTTAAAAAGCTGTCCATCCGTACCCGGTCAAAGAACTTGATGTAAAAATATTCAAACACTTTTAACACTTTCGCGGCATTCCCGAAACATCCATCCCCGCCAGCGCCTCTCAACGACAACACTGCTTTCCTCCCTTTTGGATTATACTCTGCAAGATTATATCTGGCAGTCAAGTATCTCTTATCACGCATCTGTTCGGGCGATGGACTTTCAAGGCTGTATCCAACCCATTTCTCCCCGTGCCACACCATTTTAAAGAGGCTCGCCCATTCATAGAACCGGTAATCGTAATAAATATTCTTTTCATTTTGGCAACACGCTTTATCTTCGATAAGAAATGTGGAATATTTTTTTAGTTCTGGATTTTCAGCCAGCTGCAATATCACGGATCTGTCTCTTATCCAACGAAATTGCCAATGGATATAATTGCCCATGTCGACAAAACAAAACAGTGCAATCACGGCTGCAAATATAATATTTTTAACTTTGGAGGAAATAATCTTCAGCCCCACAGAAAGATCCGCGACCGACATTAGCAGAAGACCGGTTGAAATGCCCGCCAGCAACAAATGCCTTGATGCATAAGAACTGTCTGCGGCCTTACCCACGGCCGCATAAGGCAATGCCCCAAGAAACATTAAAAATAAACTAAAAAACAATGGACCATAATCCTGAGGCAACTTTTTTAACCGAATCCATTGTTTGAACCTTACGCCGATTAAAACCAGCACGTAGAGTAAAAAGAACGCCGTTAATAAAAGGGTTGCCCTGCGAGCAAGACCAAACAGAGGTTTTGTGAACCAATAAATATTGATCAGCAAGAGTTCAAAAATCCGGGTTAATGCTCCGAAAGATATTCCATTATAGCCCTCATAGATACCACGCGCCGGGAAAAAGATCTTCTCCGTTATAAAAAAAACAAAGGGAAGCGCAAGATAATCCCCTTTTTTCATCATAAACCGCCTTATTCTTTTTAAAACAGGCCCTTCGTCTTTGTTGAATAAAAACATCAATATGATAAAACCGAAATAGAACGATAAGATGGAATTCATGGTGAAAGAGACAACACATAACAGCAAAGACCCCAGCCTCCACCAAAGTCTACTCAAAGTTCTCCCGGCAGAATCATCAAATACTTTTGTGAACGCGATATATACAGCCAACAAATAGGATAGAAGGCAGTATTGATAGTGCAGAATTCCTCCTATAAAAAGGACCTTAACGGCAGGGTAAGTCGCTACAAAAGCCGCAACCAGAAAATTGTTTGTTTGATTGAATTTCTTAAATACTTGAAGTAATTGGAACACGATCAAGCCTGTTCCACAAATGCATAAGAACGCCATCAGCCGGTATCCGAAAATAAAATATGTGCCAAATAGCTGTTTGATCCCCCAATGAAAAAACGCCGGCACTGCCCCTACGATTCCTAATTCCTGAAGCCAGATAGCGACTTTATTCGAATCATGATCAAAAAGCAGATAATCATCCCAATAGATGCCGTCCATCAAAAACATCATTCCATGAGCCGCGAAAGTAATGAAAAAAAGCCCTGCAATTTTTCGATCGAAAAGTTTGCGGCTCATTTGAATAACATCCCTCATAGGCGCACTTCGAAGGCCGGAATATCAAAAAACTTTTTGGGGATCAAATTCTGATAGTTTGTCCTTTTGAATACGGATTTGATTCTTTTTGCGGTTTTGCCGTCGCCATAGGGATTGGTGACGGCTCTTAACTGCTCTTGGAAGCGACCGGAATATAAAAGTTTCAACGCTTTGCGCATATCACTTCTTGAGGGGTTACAATGAATCACGCTTTGGGCTTGTACTCTACCCTTTTGCCGGTCGCCTATATCGATCGTGCCGATCTTGAAACTGGGTGCTTCGATGATACCGCTTGACGAATTACCCACTACGGCATCGACCTGTTTCATGAGCGACCAATATCGGATCTGCCCCAAAGAAGCAAAAGCAATCGTTCTCCAGGAATTCTTTCTAGCATACTGATCGATCAAACAGTTGATTTCCCGCCCGCCGGAATCCGCATTCGATTTCGTAAAAATAAGTTGCGTCTGTTTTAACTCCTCTAAAACCGCCAGTAAATTGCGAAACTGAACCGCTCCCGTATTTTTTTCCGCAGTCGCCGGATGAAAAGTCACCAACAAATTACGGCGATCAAATTTGATTCCCAGCTCCTGCTCCAATTGATTTCGAGTGAAAGGCTTTAATTCTCTAATTCCATCTAGACCGAGGGCTCCGACGTGAAAAACCGAGCAGGGGGCTTCTCCAAGTTGAATCACGCGTCGGCGGTATTCTTTCGTCGCGG
>JAQTOZ010000064.1 GCA_028713205.1 Candidatus Omnitrophota bacterium | reverse complement strand
GAAAAGCGATACCGCGCGGCGGCGGTAAACGCCGCTGAGTTTTTACTGCAACATCTTAAAGACGAGAAAGGGCTTTTGTCTCATCGTTGGTGCGAAGGAGAAGTCGCTGTCCCCGGATTTGCCGAAGATTATGTTTTTTTTGCGCTTGGATTGCTCGATCTATACGAAGCGACATTTGAGCCGCGCTATCTCAGGGAGGCCCTCTTTTTGTCTCGCGAGCTGATCCGGCTTTTTTGGGACGAAAAAGCAGGCGGCCTCTTTTCCGCGGGCAAGGAAAATGAGGAGCTTCTTCTGCGCATGAAGGAAATTTACGATGGCGCTTTGCCATCCGCGAATGCGGTTGCCGTGCTTTTATTTCTGGAAATCGGGCATCTGACCATGGACCGGGAGTTCGAAGAAAAAGCCCGCCGGATACTCCTGGCTTTTTCAGATGCCATTTTACGGTTCCCGGCAGGATGTCCGCAAGTGCTTTCTGGGATTGACTTTACGTTGGGCCCATCCCATGAAATCACGATTGCGGCACACCCCGGACATGCGGTTTTGGATGACTGGATGCGAGAAATTTATCGTTCTTTTTTACCGAATAAAGTGGTCGCTCTGCATCCGGCCGGATCCGCGGGTGCGGAAGAAATAGAAAATCTTGTCCCATTTTTGAAAAATCAAAGTATGATAGAAAATCGGCCTACGGTTTATGTGTGTGAAAATAATGCTTGCCGTACGCCCGTAACCGAAATCGGTCGTCTTAAAAACATTTTGAACACGGAAGGATAAAGACATGACGCCTGTTTTAAATTTTCTCATCACGACGGTAGCTGTTTTTATCATGGGGCTCGGATTAAATCTGACGCCTTGCGTGTATCCCATGATTTCCGTGACGCTCTCTCTTTTTAGCGGCCAGAAGGAGACAGGACGGCGGGCCGCCTTTTTGAGGGCGCTTGTTTATGTGGCGGGGATCGCGACGATGTACAGCACGCTCGGTGTCGTGGCGGCCATGACCGGCCAGCTTTTCGGCGGTTTGTTGCAAAACCGGTGGGTCCTTGTGGCGATTGCGTTTGCGATGATCGCATTGGCCATGAGTTTGTTCGGTTTTTATCAAATCCAGATGCCGTCGTGGTTGTTGAACAAATTCGGGAAACGGCAGGGAGCCGGCTTTATGGGGGTTTACTTTTCGGGACTTCTTGTAGGGATTTTTGCCGCACCCTGCGTCGGTCCGCCGATTATCGCATTGCTCACATTTGTCGGGACCAAGGGCGATCCCTTGCTCGCTTTTTGGATGTTCTTTGTGTTGTCCCTGGGACTTGGTTTGCCGTATCTTTTGCTCGGCACCTATTCCGGACTGATCCGAAAATTTCCGAAGTCGGGAATTTGGATGATCTGGGTCGAGCGTTTTTTCGGATTCATTTTGATCGTGCTTGCCGCGTTTTACGTCTTCTCGGCATTTCAACCGGCATTGCTCAAATGGCTTTTGCCGCTGGCATTGGTCGGGGGCGGTGTTTTCCTCGGTTTTGTGGAGTCCTCCGGGAATCAACTGGTCGTTTTCCAGAGGCTCAAGAGGGCCCTCGGTGTGATTGCCATCAGCATCGGGATTCTCATCCCTTTATCGGTTTCCAAACAGGGTGTTATTTGGGAACCGTATCAGGCGGAAAAATTGGCGGCAGCGACGGAGGCCGGGGAATCCGTCATTTTGGATTTTTATGCCAGCTGGTGTATCCCATGCCACGAATTGGAGCGTTTTACGTATTCCAATCCGGATGTGATCAAGGCATTCAGCCCTTTCCGCAAATTCAAAGTGGATTTGACCAGTCCCAACGATCCGAAGGTGGTCGATCTTGTGCAACACTATAATATCGTCGGCGTGCCGGCGGTCATTTTTCTGGACCCGGACGGTCGGGAAATCGAGAGTGCCAGAATTTCAGGGTTTATTCCGGCCAATGAATTGTTGACGATGCTCAATGCCCCCGATTTTCAAAAACGTCTTAAAAGGTAACAATCAGCGGTCTGTCAAAATAGGCCGGTCTGGAACAGATTCGCCGGCTAATGGAATCAAGTAATCGGACGATAAACACTGCAGTCTAAAAAGGGTGTCCCTTGCCGAAGCATGATAGGCGTTTTGTTCAAAACCGGTTTGCCGGGGCGAAAGGATCTGGAGCTGCGAATGGTTTTCAATCGTAAACATGTTTTGATTGTTTCAGGTGTTTTTTGCTTGGGTCTCGCGGTGTCCGCCCTGGGGTTTTTTCTTGCCTACTCCGCCGAAGAAAACTACATGCGCCTGGATTTTGTGCAACGGTCCATGCACCGTGCGCACGATATCCAGGTCCGGCTTAACGACAACCTGGAAATGCTTGAGGCCGTCGAGAGCTTTTACGACGCCAGCAATGTCGTGGAACGGGTTGAATTTGAAGCGTTCACGAACAGGCTGTTGTCCAAATATCCGGACATCCAATCAATCGATTGGATTGCCCGTGTCCCGCGTGAACAGCGCGAAATATTTGAACAAAAAATCCGCGGCGAAGGTTTGGCCGATTTCCAAGTGACCGAGATGGACATTTCCGGTCCGCTTGTCAGGGCGAAGGACAGGCCTGAGTATTTTCCGTTGACTTATATTGAGCCGTTGAGCGTCAACAAAGCTGTGTTAGGGTTTGATGAGGCTTCGGATATGGTTCGTCGCGAGGCCTTGGAGCGGGCGCGTGACACCGATAGCCCGGTTGCGACGGGATCCCTGGATCTTATTCAAACGGAGGGACGGAACGCCGGCTGCCGGATTTTCATGCCGGTTTATCGTGAACGCATGTCGGTCAAGACTCTCGAAGATCGCCGGAAAAACCTAATCGGTTTTATTTCTTCATTGTTTGATGTCGGAGTGTTGGTCCGAAAGTCTATTGAAGGGACCCCACGTATCAGTGTCGATACTTATCTTTATGATGTGACCGGACAAAAGGAGTCCGGCGATCTCCTTTATTTCCATTCCGCGCGGACGAGAATCGAAAAATTAAGCGCCCCCCGGCAATCGGATCTATACCGTGGGATCTCATGGTCCGAAGAGTTGAATATGGCGGGAAGAACCTGGCGGATCGTCTGCCGGCCGGCGCCGAAATTTTTTCAAGAACACCGGCGCTGGCAAT
Source organism: Candidatus Omnitrophota bacterium (assembly GCA_028713205.1). Classification (GTDB taxonomy): domain Bacteria; phylum Omnitrophota; class Omnitrophia; order Omnitrophales; family Aquincolibacteriaceae; genus JAQTOZ01. The sequence continues at coordinate 11,033 of JAQTOZ010000064.1, read as the reverse complement.
CTTGGACCGTTCTGGGAAGCGGGCTTTTCCTGACGATCCTTCTCGTCGTTTATTTGACGGACCAGCTCGGTTATGCGGCACGCATCGAAAGTCTGGTGAACGAACGTACCGCCGAGTTGAGAAGGTCGGAACAGCTTCTTGCGATCGAGAAGGACCGGTTGGCGATCACCTTGCAGAGCATCGGAGATGGGGTGATTGCCACCGATACGCAGGGCAGAATTACGCTGATGAACCGGGTTGCGCAAATGCTGACAGGTTGGAACGGGACCGAGGCGGTCGGCAAACCGTTGGACGAGGTTTTTCATATCCTCGATGAGGAGACCCGCAAACTCCGGGAGAATCCGTTTGTGCGCGTCATGCAAACGGGGCGGGTCGTGGGACTGGGGAGTCACACGGTGCTTGTTGCGAGGGACGGCACGGAGCGGATTTTGGGCGATAGCGGCGCGCCGATTCGCGATCCTAACGGTAATATTATCGGTGTCGTTTTGGTTTTCCGTGATATCACGCAGATTCGGCGCCTGGAAGATATGCGCCGTGAAGAACTGCGTTTTCTGCAAGTGATGATGGATGCCATTCCCAATCCGGTTTTTTATAAAGACATCCAGGGGAAATTCTTGGGCTGCAATGCGGCGTTCGAAGAATTCCTGGGGTTACCCAAGAACCAGATTGTGGGCAAGACCGTGTTTGATCTGTCCCCGCCGGATTTAGCCAGGATTTATGCCGATTCCGACGCGGAGTTGCTCAAAAATCCCGGGGCCCAGGTTTTTGAGACGATCGTCAAGCGCGCAGATGATGTCCGCCGCGATGTCATTATGAGCAAAGCAACCTTTTCGGATATCAAAGGCAATCTGAAGGGGATGGCCGGAGTGATTGTCGATATTACGGATAGAAAGCTCATGGAGGAACAACTGCGCTCGAGTGAAGAAAAATACCATCGTTTGATCGAACAGCTCAGCGAAGGAATCTTGTCGGTCGATATGGAGGCGCGCATCACGTTTGTCAATCAAGGCATGGCGCATATGCTCGGGTATCAAACCAAGGACATGCTCGACATGTCTTATTATTCGCTGGTGGCACCCGATTTTGTTGAGTTTGCCAAGGCCAGGATCCAAAAGCGTCATGAAGGGGTCAGCGAGCAATATGAAATTCCGATGGTCCGTAAAGATGGAAAAACTTTGGATGTCCTTGTCTCCGCATCGCCTTTACGAGATAAATCCGGGGCCATTCTCGGTTCATTCGGCGTCATCAGCGATATTAGCGAACGCAAACACGCCGAGGAAGCCATGCGGCAATTGGCCGCGATCGTGGAATCTTCAAATGATGCGATTATCGGTAAGACGCTCGAGGGGATCATTACCAGTTGGAATGCGGGGGCGCAACGGCTTTTCGGCTATTCACCGGAGGAAGCGATCGGACGGCACATGGATATTTTGTTGCCGGACAATCGCAGCGATGAAATCCGTCATTTTCTTGAAAAAATCAAACGGGGAGAACGGCTTGAACATATTGAAACTGTCCGAAAAACCAAGGATGGCCGGTTGATCGATGTCTTGCTGACCGTCTCGCCGATCAAGGATTCGGACGGGCGTGTCATCGGTGCTTCCGCCATTTCCCATGATATTACCGAGCGCAAACGAACGGAGGAGAAACTCCGGCATTTGTCGCGCGCGATTGAACAAAGCCCGAGCACGGTTGCGATTACCGATTTGGAAGGGAACCTTCAGTATGTTAATCCGAAATTTGTTCAGGTGACGGGATATGTTCCCGAGGAAGTTCTCGGGAAGAATCCGCGCGTCTTGAAATCCGGAGAAATTTCATCGGCCGGCTACAAAGAGTTGTGGGATGTGATCTGTGACGGAGGCGAATGGCGCGGGGAGTTCCACAATAAGAGAAAAAACGGTGAGCTCTATTGGGAATTTGCTTCGATCTCACCGATCCGGAACGCGGAAGGAAAGATTACGCATTACATCAAGGTCGCGGAAGATATTACGGACCGGAAAAACGCGGAGGAACAATTGCGGCATACGTCGGAGAAGCTAGCGGAGTCCAATCGTGAGCTTGAACAATTTGCCTATGTGGCCTCCCACGATTTGCAAGAGCCGCTCAGAAAAATCAGCGCCTTTTCCAAGCTTTTGACGGAGAAAGATATTTCCGGTCTTGATGAGGAGTCACGGGATTATCTGGAGCGTATGCAAAATGCGGCCGCCCGTATGAGGCTTTTGATCGAGGATTTGTTGCAGTATTCGCGGGTGGCGACGCAGCAGCGGGTGCTCGAAGAGATCGCGCTGAACCGGCTCGTGGCCGCGGTTTTATCGGATCTGGAAATGCGGATCCGGGATTCGAACGCGGAGGTGGTTGTCGGAGATCTCCCTGTGATTCACGGCGATCGAACGAGGCTTCATCAGCTGTTTCAGAATGTGATTGGCAATGCGTTAAAGTACCGCAGGAAAGATGTCCCGGTGCGTGTGTTGATCCAGAGCCGGATTTTGAACGATCGTTTTTATGAAATTACGGTGGAAGATAACGGCATCGGATTTGAAGAGAAGTATAGCGAAAGGATCTTCCATCCTTTTCAGAGGCTTCACACGCGGGACGAATACGAAGGTTCGGGGATCGGTTTGGCCATATGCAAAAAGATCATGGACCAGCTCGGAGGGCAGATCTCTGCGCGGAGCGAGGCCGGGAAAGGTTCCGTCTTTATCCTGAAGTTGCCGAAGAGCTAACAATCAATTGAACTTAGGGGGCAGGGCATATTTCCCCGCCGGTCCGGCAGGCAAGCCTTGCTGTTTCCTAAAATAAACGTTTTACCCAACCCAAGGAGGTTGTGAATGACGGATCCGGTGAGTCGATCGGTTAAAATCTTGATGGCGGAAGACGACGACGACGACTTTTTATTAGCGCAAAAAGCGTTGTCCGAGGCCCGGTTGCTGAATGAATTTTTCCGTGTCAAAGACGGCGAAGAACTTATGGATTATCTGTTGCACCGCGGCGCCTACAGCGATTGCCAGAAAGCCCCGGCGCCGTTGCTGATTCTTTTAGACTTGAATATGCCTAAAAAAGACGGACGCGAATGTTTGAAAGAGATCAAATCGAATCCGGCGCTCCGGAACATTCCCGTGGTGGTCCTGACCACTTCGAAATCCGAGGAAGACGTCTTGAAATCGTACGACCTTGGGGTCAATTCGTTTATCCGCAAACCGGTGACTTTTCAGGGGCTTGTGGATATTATGACGGCGATCAAACATTACTGGTTGAATGTCGTTACGTTGCCCCCGTCCAATTAGGAGGAAATCATGACAAGCCCTTCAGAGGGTTCTCGGGAAATACGGATATTGCTCGTCGAAGACGATGCGGACGATGCATGCTTGGTCCAAAAATATTTGGAGCAGAGCCAGACTGACGATCAACGGTATGTTTTGGTCCGGGTCGATCGATTGCAGACCGGTTTGGACAGTTTAAAAACAGGAAGATTTCATTTGGTCCTTCTGGATTTGTCGCTTCCCGACAGCCAGGGGCTCGAGACCTTTATCAAAGTGCGCGAGACCGCGCCCAATGTCGCCGTCGTGATTTGCTCCGGGCTTCAGGACCGGCAGGTGTCGATCGAGGCCATCGCTAAGGGCGCGCAGGATTACGTGATCAAAGGACAGTTTGACCGCATGATGTTTGAAAGGGTTGTGCGCTATGCTTTGGAACGCCGCCGTGTTCAGGAAATTCAAGAGGAATTTGTGGGCAAAGTGATCCACGATCTGGGGTATCCGCTGGTGGTTTCCCTCGAAGCGATCTCTCTGATTCTCGATGGTTTTTATGGAGACGTGAACAAGGGACAGCGTGAGCTCTTGACGATGGCCCAGAAAGCCATGCATCGGCTCAACCGCATGATTCACGGTTTATTGGATATCAGCAAGATCGAGTTGGGGAAAATAGAGCTCGTGCGCAAGAAAATCAACATGGCCGATCTTGCGCGGGAAGTCTGTGCCAATTTTCAACCCTTGGCCGCCAAAAAGGGGCTTGAACTGAAGGCCACATTTCCGGAAGCGCCTGTCACGGCGTGTGTCGATGAGGACAGAATGACGCAGGTTTGGACGAATCTGGTGAGCAATGCCGTGAAATACACCGAACGCGGCTGGATCGAAGTTTCGATTCACGATCGCGGATCTGACGTCGAATGCGGTGTGGCCGATTCCGGTTGCGGAGTTTCGGCGGAAGACCTCAAAAAACTGTTTACCGAATTTGGAAGAGTGGGGGAGTCGAGCAGCCGGCGCAAGATCGAGGGTACCGGTTTGGGACTGGCGATCACCAAAGGCATTGTGATGGCGCATCAAGGAAAAATTTGGGCCGAGAGCAAACTCAACGAAGGGACTAAAATCACCTTTGTTCTTCCGAAGGAATGAGTTTTCCGGCCGCGGTTGAATTTTACCTCGCCCGTTAAATCGATGAAAACAGGAATTGCCAATCTACCTTTGCATCACGGGAAAGCCCCCCGCTGGTTGTTCCAGCGGATGAGCAAACTCGCCCGCGGGATCACGATGGCCGTGATCGAAGAATATGGACCCGGTGAAATGCTCCGGCGTTTGTCCGATACCTATTGGTTTCAGGCCTTCGGTTGTGTCTTGGGATTTGATTGGCATTCCAGCGGTGTGACCACGACGGTCGGCGGCGCTTTGAAGGAAGGACTGCGCGGGATTGAAAAAGATCTGGGTTTCTTCGTCGCCGGCGGCAAGGGCGCCCAGTCCAGAAAAACTCCGGCGGAAATTCGGGCCTTCTCGGAAAAGCTGGCCTTGGATGCTACGCCTCTCGTTTACGCGAGCCGCTTGGCTGCGAAAGTCGACAACGCCGCCGTGCAGGACGGATTTCAACTCTATCACCATCATTTCTTTTTCAACGCCGACGGCCGGTGGTGTGTGGTCCAGCAGGGAATGAATGAGGAAACGCGCTATGCCCGGCGGTATCATTGGCTGGGGGAAGGCGTCCGGGATTTTGTGTGCGAACCGCATGCCGCGATTTGTTCGGATGTGAAAACCGAGACATTGAATATGGTTGCCTCCGAGAGTGCCGGATCGCGTCAAGCCGCGGCGGTTATTGCCTGTGAAAGGCCCGAACTTATCCTCAACGAGCTGGGCCGCGGCGATGACCTGTTTCTGCCCAAGCGCCATGAGATCCGGGAAACGGAAGACATACGCCCGGATTATCTCCGCAAAATTCTTTTAAGGACTTATGAACGCCAGCCGGAGAATTTTGAAATGCTTCTGGGGACCGAAGGCGTCGGCCCCAAGACCATCCGGGCCCTGAGTTTGATCGGGGAATTGATCCACGGTGCGCGGCCGAGTTTCCGCGATCCCGCCCGGTTCAGTTATGCCCACGGCGGAAAAGACGGGTATCCCTATCCGGTGGACCGCGCTCTCTATGACCGTTCGATCGATATGCTTCAAAAAGGATTGGAGAGCGCCAAGATCGACCGGACCGAAAAAGTCCGCGCCTTAAAGCGTTTGGCCGGATTTTACGAATAGATTTCCGCTTTCGGTGTTGTCCCTTCCGGGCTTGGCCGTATCGGCTTTTGAGGTATACTAGTGCCATGAGTAAATTCCAATACGTCGATTTTGCGGCCCATTTCCAGAAAGGATTCCGCAACCGCGTGGTTGCCATCCGGGAAATCCCGACCCTCGTTAAGTCCTTTGATTTTTACGGTTGTTATTCCACATATTTTTTTTACTCCGACGAAATTATTTCATATATGGAAGCGCACCGGATGACGGAGGACAAGGCCAGTGTCAGCGGGTATGAAGGCAAGGTCTGGGCCCCGGAGTTTCCGATCGATATTGATCACGCCGACCGCCTGATTTCCCTGGAAGCGGCCCGCTATCTGGTTTCTTTTTTCCTCGACGGATGGAAAGTGGATCCCAACGGGTTGCAGATCTATTTCAGCGGCTGCAAGGGGTTTCACCTGATGCTGGATACGCGGATGTTCGGAAAAATCGTTCCCGCGAAATCGGTCCCGCTGCTTTTTGCGGCCCTGCGCCGGCATTTGGTCAAAGAACTGCCGGTTTCCTACCAGCAGACCATCGACCTCAGTATCAAGGACCGGGTGCGGTTGCTGCGATTGCCCAATACCCTGCATGAAAAATCGAGACGGTATAAAATTCTTTTGTCGGTTGAAGAACTGCGCTCCCTGGATTTTGAGCAAATCGAGGCCCTGGCCCGGCAGCCGCGGGCCCTTTCGGTGACCGATGAAACCGGCCTGATTCCGTGTTTTGAAGCCGCCGAAAATGAGGCCGCCGGTCAGTTTTTCCGTCGGATCAAGCGGCAGATCCGTCAACTGACGCACAAGCCTTTCGAGTATCACTTCCGCCGTCCGCAGGATTTGTCGAAAATCGTTTTTCCGTGCGCGGGGGTGCAGGCGATCTGGCAAAACCATATCGAGCCCGGTTACCGCAACAACTGCGCATTTCGCCTGGCGTCCGAGTTGAGGCTGATGGGCCTGACGCAGGCCGAAACGCATGCCAAAATTTCCGAATGGAATGAGATCAATCAGATCGAGCTTCCGGGCTATGAACTGGACAAAGTCGTGGAATCGGCGTATCAGCATGAATTTCCGTATCACTATCGCTGCGGCGATGAGATCCTCCGGCGTTTTTGCCCGCTGCCGTCGCTTCAGGCCTGCCGGGCTTACGTGGCCCGTCATTCGGGGAAGTCGTCCTAGAAAGGTGCATCGCCATGATCGAAAAATATACCTTTGATTTGCAAGCGCCGAAAATCAAAGGGAAGCTCATCCTCGTCAAAGACGAAATGGAAACGCGCGCGCATGTCGTGATGAAACTTCTGGCGTATCTTCTTTATTTCGAACCCGGCCTCAAAATCGAAGGGCATGTGGACATGCATTACAAACCGGATTTGGCCGTTGAAGGCGATCACGGGATCCCCAGTCTTTGGATTGATTGCGGGCATATTGCCATCAAGAAAGTCGGCAGCATCGCGCAGAAATTGCGAAGGACGCAAATCGTTTTAATCAAGAAAACCAAACGGGAGCTCGATACTTTTAAAAAAGTCGTGGCCGACAAAGTCGAACAGAGCGAGCGCGTGCAGTATCTGGCCTTTGACGCCGGGTTCGTCGACGGCATGGCGGAATCCCTGCAACGTGTCAACCAGATCACGCTTTATGATGTGATGGAGAATGTGATCGGCGTGACACTGAATGACCGGGTTTTCGAAAGCACGCTTCACCGGTAAAACGGTATTTTCCCGGGGGGTACGATGGTCCTTAAGAAAAGACACCTTCTTTATTTCGTCGTTTTTTTGCTGGTGGCGAGTGTTTTTGTCCTGCCCCGCTTTTCGGTCCGTCCGCTGAAAATCGATTTTATCAATGTCGGCGACGGCGATTCCATTTTGATCCGTGATCCGGGCGGCCAAACCGCATTGATTGACACCGGATCCAAAGAAGCGGGTCCGCAGTTGGCCGATTATCTCAGGGAACAACGCATCTCGACGATGGATTATCTTATTCTTACTCACGGTCATCCGGACCATATCGGCGGGGTGCCGCTTCTGTGTCAGGAGTTCGCTTTCGGGACGATTTACGATAACGGTCAGGAGATTTCCGGCGGTCCCGATCCGGAATCCGCCAGGCTTGCGAGTGAATATTTGGCGCATGTGCGCGAAGGCAGCCGTTACGGCATTTTGCGCTCGGGTGATGCCGTGGAGTTGGGCAAGACGCGTTTGGAGGTTTTATGGCCGCCGGGCGGTGAATTCAAGACGTCCGACTACAATCTGAATTCGCTGGTCATCCGCGTGAGTTATGGTTCGACGCGTATTCTTTTGATGGCGGATATGCAGGCGGCATCGGAAGCGGAACTGCTCGTGCAGACCCCCGATTTGCGCGCGGACATTCTGAAGGTCGGATATCATGGTTCCCGGCTCGCGACCGGCGAGGCCTTCCTGGACCGGGTCCGGCCGCAAACGGCCGTTATCAGCGCAAAACCCAGGGACCCCGAAAAACCGCACCGTGATGTTCTCAGGCAACTTGCTAAACGCGACATCACCGTTTACCGGACCGATCAGGACGGACATGTTCGCTTTGCCCTTTTCCCCAACCGGACCTGGACCGTCGAAACTGACCGCAACCGGGCGCCGGACGTATAATCGTTAATCGAAGATGATTATTCATAGACGGTACCGCGACAATTGAAGAGAAGGGTATCGCAGCGACCCGAGCCTATCGAATTTTATCGATGTCGAAAAATGGGTTATCCAGTTTTCCACGCGCGTGGAAAACTCACCCGGGCCCATACTAAGGCTCTGCTTGCCGTCAACGATGCCGGTGCGCGCAATCGCTTGACGGAACTTGCTATTCGTGAAAAATGTCCGGCGCGGACAGCTCTTGACATCACTTTCCCTCCACAAAACATGGCACTTGCCCGCCTGTCCGGCAGGCAGGCCCGCCAAAGCAATGTGGCGGGGGCAAGCAGGAAGTACAGGGCTCGGGCCGTGTAAAACAGTGCCGGTCCCGGCGGGGACGATTTGGGCGAGGTCTATAGCGTCGCCCTCATTAGTTCCTTCCTGTTTGTTCTTCATCGGTTCCTAACTTCTCCCCGCAGGAATGTCGTCCGGTGTTTGGTATTTTTTGTTGATTTCATCCGAGGGGATGTGGTTTACTATTGGCCAACCTGAGGAATCGGAAGGGAAGAACCGTAGAGGTAAATCCAAAGAGGCCGCTGTTTGAAGCAGGTGCAGCATCTAAAAAGGAAAGAAAAACCTACAAGGGATTCGGATTTGACATTCCATGGGTTGAAGGTCCTATCGAAAATCGTAAGCGGCCCGAGCCTCCGTTAAACGTTGAAGCAAACGAATCATCCGAATGTGACAAGAACCTTGAGTGTTTTTCGTGAAAACGAAAAAGAGGATCGATCTGAGATCTCTCCATGAAACCAAAAAGAGGAACCAACCGTGAAGAATCTTTTCAGCCGTTCAAATAAAGAGAAGGGAAAAGAGAAAGAAAGGGACAAGGAAACCATTCGAGGCAGGGACCGGAAGCATTTTGTCGTATCTCCGGAACCGGAGAATGTCCCGGCGTCCGCCTCCTCCGCTCCCGCCCCCGAACTGTCCGTTGCCGAACAGCTCCGGAAAATCCAGCAGCATCTCGTTTTTTTGGAAAGAAAAATCGATGCGCTCTTAAACCAATCCAAAGAGCGGAAACCTTTCCGAAGGGATTTCCAGAAGCACCGTCATCCTTTCCGTCCGCCGCATGACCGGCCGAGCTATAACAGCCCCAACGGCAACGTTCGGGATGACAACCGCCAGCAGGATCGTCACCATGACCGTCATGCCCGTGACGGATGGCGAAACGATCGATGGCAATCTTTTAATAAAAATCCGAACCAGATGTAAGCAACCGGCTCCTTCGGATGGCTTCAAGGCCATCCGAAGGAGTTTGTTCCTGCGCCTCGCCGGCCAGGCAGGGCCGTTCCCCCGCGTTATTTGACTTCGACATTGATCTGCTTGGGTTTTGCACTCTCGGCCTTTGGAAGAAGGATCTCAAGGACGCCTTCTTTGTAAGAGGCTTTGATTTTGTCGGCTTGAATTTCGGAAGGGAACTCCAACAGCCGTTGGAAGGATCCGTAGATCCTTTCGCTGTAATAGTACCCTTTCTCCTTGGATTCCTTCTCTTGTTTCCGTTCCCCTTTCAGGGTCAGCCGGTTTCCCTCGACGGCAATACCGAAATCCTCTTTGCGCATTCCGGGAAGATCGGCGTGGAGAACATATTGGTCCGTCTCTTCCTTGACCTCAATGTTCGGATAGGCCGTTTTCGACCACCCATCGTGGTGAGTGAGGGACCGGTTGAACGCACGGTTCATTTCCTCCTGCAAAGCGCTCAATGTTTCGAAGGGGTCCCAAAGATCTGTGTTTTTTCTAATCATGTTCATGGTGGTTTCCTCCTTGCTTTGAGGTTAATTTTTCATTTCAATTGAAGTTCAATCAAAAACTGTGCCAAAACTATAATTGGTTGATGCTGCAACTCGTTTATATGTAATGATATAGAATATGCTAAAAATACGCCCGAAGAAATATATTGGGCAGCCCGTGTGACAATGTGATTTTTTGTCACACAGAAATTAGTCCAGTTACGGTTGTGAAAAAAATAAGGAACCCTTTCCTATTCCGGAGGAATATTAACTATACCATTGCGTTGATTGATTTTAGGATAGTGGAAGCATATAATCTTCGCCTGTATTGAAAGGCAAAGATGCCACCGGCCCGGCAATTTAATGGCAGTTTGCAGTTTTTTGGCCGGCGGCCCTTGATTCAGAAAAGGCGCAAATAATGGAAACAGAATCGCGGATCTTCGAGTCGAAGATTCTTATTTTGGATGATGATCTCGCCATCGGGATGATGATCGAAGAATTCCTCAAAGAAGCGGGTTATCAAATGTGCCGCTATATTTCCGATTCCCGCGAGGCGGAACAGGTTTTTCGCGAATTCAAACCCGATCTTCTGATTCTTGATATCAAAATGCCGCATCTGGATGGCTTTGAGGTCATGGAGCGTTTAAAGCCTCTGCGGCAGGATTCCTTCGTCCCGATCCTCGTCCTGACCGCTGAAGCCGCCGAAGCCACCTGTACGAAAGCCTTAAGTGCCGGCGCGACGGATTTTTTGAACAAACCCATGAATGCCACCGAGGCGCTTGTGCGTATCCGCAATTTGCTGGAAGTCCGCCGGTTGAATGCGGAATTGGAAAGCAAAAAAGATCTGCTCGAAGACAAGGTCAAAGATCGTACGACTCAATTGCTTCAAGCGATCAAGGAAATCAATGCGATGCATGCGCAGGTCAAAGAAGCCTATATCGAAACGATCTATCGATTGACCCAGGCAACGGAATATAAAGACGCAGAGTCTGCCCATCATGTGCGCCGCGTCAGCCTCTACACGACCACCCTCGCCAAGGCTTGCGGGATCAAAGACAACATGGTTGAACTCCTTTTGTATGCGAGCCCGATGCACGATGTCGGGAAAATCGGTATCCCGGACAAGATACTCTTCAACAC
>JAQTOZ010000272.1 GCA_028713205.1 Candidatus Omnitrophota bacterium | reverse complement strand
GATATAAAATTTTTCGACGTAATGTTCCTTGAAAATTTCCCGGAACTTCGAAGGAATGATCACGCGTCCTTTATTGTCGAGCGTATGTGCGTATTCGCCGTAAAACATATTGTTTCACCGCCCTCAGTACTCCCCACTTTCCACCACTATCTGCCACTTTATATATCGAGCGAAGTATATGTCGAGTTAATAGCTGTGTCAATATGATTTTATCCGAACCTCCGGCAGGCAATAGAGATACAAGACTTAGTGCTTAGCGCAGAGAGCGACCACAACGAATAGAATGGTATCCAATGGCTTATCTTAAAGAAAGATGCGGGCAAAGGATGATTTATGCAGAGGAAGGACTAAAAGAACAACCGGAGTTACGCAAAACCGGCCTTCACGGCTCGGCTATTTTTGACGGAATAACGGCGGACAAATTCCCGGGACGCAGAAAAGAAGAGACGCGCAATAAAGACGATTATTCTTTCAGAGTTTCGTCGGCATATAAAATACGGGAACAATTATCGCAAATCACGAGCGATTCACCGAGATAAATCTCGTTGACCATCTGCGGTCGCAACTGCATCTGGCAGGCCGGGCACATGTCCCCTTTGATTTTGACAAGGGCGACACCTTGCTTCTTCGCAAGAATCCGCTCATAAAGACTTTTGATGTCGGGCTTCAATTGATTGACAATGTCTTCGCGCTGTTGCCGGAATTTGTTTTCCGTGTCTTTCATTTCCTTTTCTTTCAGATCGAGCTCGTGCTCGCGGCCCTGATAGTCCTTCTCGCATTGCTTCAGACGTTCTTGTTCCTTTTTGACTTCCGTCTGGGCCGCTTCAACCTCATCAAATATTTTAATAATTTCTTCCTCGAGCAGTGAATTATCGGCTTTCAACGAAGCGATTTCCTGCTGCAACGCGCTATACTCTTTGTTGGTCTTGACCTGGCCCAACTGCCCGTCCAACTTTTTGACGTTTCCTTCTTTCTGGGCAAGCGCTCCCTCTTTTTCTTTTTGCGCCAACAATAATTTTTTCAGTGCGGCCTCCAACTCCGCCAAATGCGTCTTCTCGGAATCCAGAGTCGCTTTGTTCTTAGACCGCATCTGCGGAATTTCCTTGAGTTGTTCGAATGCCACATAAAGTTGGGAATCAAACTCCGCCGCCTTCTCCATGATCTTGATACTTTCTCTGATCTGATCCACTCCCAAAGTTTTTCCACCTTTCTCGCAGGACAGACGTCTTAATCCCGAAATTTCCCGTGACACCATCCGCGTTGACTACAAACGATCCTGATTTTACAGGAGATAACGAAAGCCATCAAGTCTCAATTCTGAACACACAAAATGACCGTCAAAGACGTCGGGACTCTCGGGGATGGTTTGTGCGGGGTTTCTGACGACAGGTTCTCAACTTTGGAGCGCTACATAAATCTCAAATAACTCCGCCAATTCTCCGTGGGACAACCGGACCTGCTCCAAAAAACGGTTTTGCGGTTGAATGGGTTGCAAGAGATTTGCTTCATCGGAAGAGGCCTTCTCGCCTCCCGGACGGGATGTCCCCTCGAGGCTCCGTTTTGCCATGCGAGACCCGGCGGCGGCAGGAGTTTCGTGGTAATCATATTCGACCCAAAGCCAGTCCTTTGACCACAACGGAAAAACCTGCTCCACTCCTTTCTCGATGGATTTAAAAAAGACAAAGGCCTTGAGGGAAAAAGCGGATGGCATGCTTTTGGCCATCAACTCTTTCACTCTGGGCATTTCGTCATGCAAGAGCGATTCCAGAGCCTTTTGCGTCAACGGGCCAAGGAAAATACGCACCCAAATACACCGTCCGCAACTTTCTTGAAAAAAGTAGTAATACGGTTTGCCGGGCACGGTCAGGTTCAGGGGATAAATCTGAAGGCCGGGACAAAGCGTGCCGATCAGTTCTTGGACGACCCCCGACATGTCCGCGGGGTCCTGTTGTTTCGAAACACGAATGCGATAGAAGTTCATACGGTCACCGCCCCATGGGTGGAAAATTGGGAGTTCAGGTAATGCGCCAAAACGATTTTGTCCGGCGAATCGATTTTGCTCAGCGTATTCAGGAAGAAATGGTCCAACATCAAATCGGCACCGAAAGAACGTGAGCCCTTATCCAAATAAATGCTGCCCAACCAATACAAATCGACACCGAGGCTTTTGGAGACCATCAGCGACAACTGTTCGAAGAGGATTTCCCCTTTTTTGTCTTTCGGATCGCCCTGGTAAAGCACGTAATATTCCAAATCCCGGTTGAAGCGCATCGAAGCCTTGATAATTTTGTAACAGGCCATCACGCTTTCCAGGGACGGGCGGACAATGAAGATCCATTTATCCATCATGGAAACAACCTGGTCCAAACGCGGGTAGGCCCCGGAATCAAAATCAAAAAACAGGATCTGGGACGCGCCTTGCTCGGGGAGGCCCGCTTCGATTTTATGATCGAATATTTTTTCGAAGTGCGCATAGGGCACCGCCACGCGCGACAAATATTCCCCGTAGGATTGCCCTTGCAGGCAACTGGATGTGACCCTCAGATTTTTTTCGATCATCTGATCTTTTTCAGACGGGACCTCCGGCGCAAGCAGGGAGACAATCGTGCACGGATGTTCCGCGGAAGCGATTTGTGACGCCAGATGCATGTTGAGAGACAGAGAGTCTTCCGGCAATTCCGTCGCAAAAATGCTGACGATCTGAATCGATGCCTTCGCAGACGGAGACGGGACGGGGGGATGTTCCAGCGTTTGTTTCTTTTCGAAAATATTCGAAACGTCGCGCAATCCCCGTTTTAGTTTTTGGACCTCAGAAAGCCCCATCAGACCAACTCCAAAAAGGAATCATAATACCCAAAACTGTTTTCGACCTGAGTTTGCTGGCAAGGGTCCAGCTGCCATTCACCGTCGACAATAAATTTATACCGGTATTTCCCGTTTTCAAGCGGCAACACAATCCGCCACAACTTCCCCTCTCCCTGACGACTCATGGTTTCCGGGACCCAGCCGTTGAAGTCGCCGGCAATTTCCACGGTCCGCGCTCTTTCGCTCAGCATCTGAAAAAGGACACCCCCGATCACACGCCGCGGACCGTAGCGGTGACGGTAAATATTTTCCCAGCCCAATTCGTCTTCCGGCAGCTTGCGCTCCCACTCCCGCTCCAAATATTCCACCGCGAGACTGAAGTAATCCTTAAAGGCCTGCGAATCAGGAGCGTATTGGACAATGCTTTGTCCGGCACCGGCCGCTTCCTTGAGCGCCACATCATCGTGAATGATGGTTTTGAAAAGCTTCTCGCCGAAATTTTTCTTAACCTCTTCATAGATGTCCTTTTCAAAATGAGTCCGGGCATCGAAAATCGTCAGGAGGGCATGGATTTCCATGCGACTGTCCCGTTTTTGATTGATAAAGCTAAGGGTTTCGGAAATCTTTGCCAGGCCGTGCAAAGAAAAGAATGACGGCTCGATGGGGATGATCACTTC
>JAQTOZ010000063.1 GCA_028713205.1 Candidatus Omnitrophota bacterium | reverse complement strand
CCGTGGCTCCCGGCGACGACTTCAACCAGTACGCCAACGGTGGCTGGCTCGAGCGCACCCAGCTTCCGGCCGACCAGCCAGCCTACGGCGTCTTCAACGAAATCGGCGATCAGGTCGACGCCGCCAGCGGCTGGTTAAATTGCAAAACAAAGCGCAGCCACGCCGGCGTCCCCTTTTTCGGAGTCAAGACGTTCAGTCCGTAGACTTTCTGGCGTTGTGCAACCTCCTCGCTGCTCAACCCCCGATCCGCAGAGGTTTCCAAATCATTTAGCGCCTCTTGGATCGTCAAGCTATGCCATTTTTTTTCTGCTAAGGTCGTCGAGTTTTTCATGTCTTCTGACCGCTGACCGGAGGCCGTCCGGCGGGAGAGGTTAAAATCGCCGGCAGCTCATCGCCGACGGCGTCTTTTCATATCATGTTTCATATCATGATAGCGAAGATATTTGCGACTTGCAACGGCTCGATTTTTCGATACACGGGAGGCAATAAAATCCCTTTGCGTTGAAACCGCATGCGCATTTCGAATGAAGTGGTAAAAAAGCCGCCTCCGAGTGATACGAGTTGAATCATCATTGTCAACCACACGGAGGATTCCGGGGAAACCTATTGTTCGAGATATGACTGAAGGAAATTCAACAAAATAGGTGTCTGTCCTTATTTAATTCTGATTTCATTCTGAAATGGATCTAAAGGAATTTATAAAAAAACATCTCCCGGTTTTAATCCGCCTCACCGATGAATTTTTGATTATTGGGCACAGTCACATGGGGTATTTAACGGGGGTTTGACACCCCGGGATGTTGCCAAGGAATTTTACGGGAGTACTTTCTTTTTTCGGAGGTATTCCAGCCGCCGCTGCATGGCCAGATGAACTTCATTCGCCCATTGGGCGGCCAGTATCGTCGTTTTGATTTTGCGCCGGCTCACGACCCGGACCTGGGTCTCATCCGGCCTCAAAACCGTAAAATAAAATCCGATCCGCTCGCCCCAGCTCCCGCCGGACACTTCGTTTTCCGCCACAAGGACTTTTTTGTCATAATCCTTCGATTCAATATTGAAATCCAGGACCTTACAGGCGTTTTCGGCGAGTTCGAATGCGGTTTGATAAGGCACATCATAGTTCTGGACCACGCCGCCTTCCGTCTGGAACTTTTTCATGCTCTCCAAGGTGGCGCAGCCGGACAAGACGAGGGCGATGCACGCGGCCGTGACCGTCCGGCGAATCATGCGACCGTTGTGATTTTTTATCGGCATCGAAGTCTCTCGTAACTCATCGAACCCATGGCCCTTTCTTTTTCAGACCGTCCGGCCCGGCACCCAAATGATTTTCTCTAAGCACATAATGCAGGAGGACTTCATCCGTCTGGTGCAGGCGACGGCACGCCTCACGCGCGATATTGAGGATCAGCATGCCAAACAGTTCTTTGTCCGCGTCATAAATGGAAAAAAGCGCGCGCCCTTCTAACACGATCAATTCCGTATCGCTCATCGCAATCGCGCTGGCCGAATGCGGTTGAATACCGATCACCGCCGTCTCACCGAAGCATTGGCCCGTGGTAAAGGTGGCAATTTCGAGCGACTCCTGATCGATCCCGACCACCACCCTCACTTCGCCCGAGCGGACAATGTAGATATGGCTTGCCGGGTCCCCTTCCCGGAAAATCATTTCACCGGACTGATAGGTCACCCTTTTCAGCAGTTCCAAAACTGTCAGGAACTGTTTTTCCGAAAGCCCCCCGAATATTGCGATCTTACTCAAAATCGGAAAAACATTTTCTTTGTTTTCAATAAGTAAATAATGCTTATTTTCTGCCATGGCGTTCCTGATAACGACCGGCGAGTCAGCACACTTTACCGGCAGTACCTCAGGACATCATCAAGATCGCGTCAGATACTGATGATTCACAAAACCCATATCGTAGGAGTTCTGCGAGTTCCCGGGATATTTGCCGTAATGATTTTGGTCATGGTTGAAACGCGTCTGCCGGTCTTTTGCGTTCAATTGTCCCGCATAATAATTGGCGTTCGGGAAGTAATTCTCGTGGCTGTAGGGTGTTCCATCGGCATCACTTCGATACTGAGACTCGAAGTAACTTCCATGCGTTTCCGTGGATTCACTCCCGTAAGCGGGAAACAGGAACGTCGTAAAGAGCAGACTCAACACGACAAGAGAGGTAAGCACTTTTAGCACGGAGGTCCTCCTTTGAAGTGGCGGTATTATAGGCGGGAGAAAAAGCTAAGTCTAGCCTCTATTTCATCGAGGTTGGAATTAGAAACTTATTGGGTTCCTTTAGGGGACAGGCAGGAAAGAATGCCTGTCCCCTAAAGATGAAAAATGGGACTGTGTCCGGTCACTAAACCGGCACCAGCGACTTGACGTCCGCCTTCGGATGTCCGCACAGACATCCCGGAACTTTTTTCCCCTTCACCGGGCTGCCCTTCAACGGACTCTGGCTGACATCGCGATACACGTTGAGAACTTTCAGTTTCCCTCTCGGCTTGTCCAGATCGGTCGGGAGCTTCATTTCGTTTTTGACGAGAGACGCACCCACCACACCCTCCATGGCTTGACGGAGCATCCAACCGGCGGCACCCGTGTAGCCGTGCCAAATCATCCGGCCCGGGTCAAAATTCGTCAAGATGTCCGCGGATTGCTTGTTCGGCTGACCGCCGTAGATTTCGATCTTTTGCGGGACCACATGCGGAATCGCCGAAACCTTCGACCACAACCGGTAAGCCGTCTCGCGATATTTATCCGCCTGGACCTGATCGCCCTGTTTATCGAATTCCTCGGCAATGATCCGCGCAGCTTTTACCAGCCACTGGACGCCGTGACAATACATACCGTTCTCACGCACGCCCTCGGGATACTTGCTGCTCCTTCCCAGATAAGGCTTGGTATTTTCACGCAAGGCCGGCCATCCGAGCAGGATGGTGTCCTCTTTCTCAAGCACGCTCACGGCCGTATTGAAAATCGTGACCCCGCGCTTGAAATTGATCCCGGACATCACGGACCATGCCGCCGTCAGCGCATCGATTTCCCATATGCCGCTGCCTTTGATTCCGATTTCCGTACCGTCATCGTGAAAGGCACGGAGATACCGGTCTTCTCTCCAGGTCAATTCAATCGCCGCACCAAGCTCGTTCATGCGCTTTTGATAATACGCCTTGGACTTGGCACCGTCCTTCATCTCGATAATATGGAGCATGTCCTTCAACATATAATAAACGAAGAACCCGAGCCATACACTTTCGCCCTTGCCTTCGCTCCCGATTTCATCCAGGCCATCGTTCCAATCGCCGACCCCCATCAAAGGCAGGCCGTGTTTCCCCATGCGCTTTTTGAGCACCAGGTCCAGCGAACGCATGCAATGCTTGTAAACCGAATCCGCACGCATGGAACGGAGATAATTATGGCCCCAACCTGTCTTGTTTTTGGGCAGGTTCGAGAACGGAAACTGGGCCGCCACATACGAAGTCATCTCATCGAGGATGGAATAATCGCCCGTCATCCGGACATACTCCACAACGGCCCAGACAATCCAGACCGGATTGTCGGACGCATGCGACCGGCACGAAAACGCCGTTCGCCCGTCGGTCCGTGTGAAGAACCAGTGATAGACGTCGCCTTCGAGAAACTGATGAGAGGCCGCCAGCAAAATCTGCTTGCGCGCCAGTTTCGGATCGACCCAAATCAGATTGACGGTGTCCTGGAGCTGGTCCCGGAACCCGTAGGCGCCGCTGGTTTGATAAAAACCGCGCCGGGCCCAAATACGCTCGGCGATGGCCTGGTATTTCAGCCAATTCTGATAATGATCAAACGCGGGCTCGTTGGTCTTGACTTGGACGGTATTCATCAGCGAAAGCCACCATTGACGCGTCTGGGCAAGACTCTCGCGCACCGTCTCGACATCTTTATATTTCCGGACCAGGGCGGCCGATGATTTCCGGTCTTCGGTCTGGCCCATCACAATTGCCACCGTACATTCTCCGTGGGCAGGGATCTCCATCGTCCCCACGAAACCCGCGATCTGGGCCGTATCATTCATCTGTGTTTCGTCCGGTTCACCCTTTTCCACGAAATAGGGTCGCTCCGCGGGACGTCCCGTCCCCACAAACCTGCCGCGCTTGGTTTCCACGCATTCCGGTTTGAGGGACATCGACACAAAAGCCGTCCCCAACCGGAACTCATTGCGTGGGTTCTCATAAAACAAAGCGTCCAGCGTTTTGTCGTGGCGGATCTGCAGCACACCCGATCTCTCGGGCTGAAAAGCCAGCACCATATGGAAGTATGGCGCGACCCGGATCTTGCGCGCAGTATCTGCGCTGTTCTTCACGGTCAGCAAATAAACCCCCATCGGTTCATCCGGCGGCACAAACGTCGTCAGTTCCGTGGAGATCGTGTCGTTCTTCATGCGAAACAGGGCGGTACCATCCACGCCGAATTCGCATTCATATTTCGCTTTCGGATCGCGTAGCGGCAGATACGTCGGCGAATACCAATTCCCCCGCTCCGGTTCATAAAGATAAATCGTTTCGGTGGGAGTTTCTTTGGTCACCGTGTCCGGCCAATCCGGCGTCAGACGGTTCTGCTGCGAATTCCCGTTGCAGGACGTATGCAAGCCGCGGTTGGTCACCATCATCGAATGGACCTCATTGGACATCGCGTGATCATACGGCCGCGGCGTAAAGGGTGTATGCACCAGCAGCTTTTTACCATCTTCGATAAATTCCGAGTACGGCTGCGGCGTTCCCGGCGGAATTTCGCCGTGGCCGATCAAATACGGCCGTTTGACTTTCTCCGGAGACGCTGCCGATTTCACCGCCTTCGGATTCAGGTGCTTTTGGATCAGCTCCACTGCCAGCTTCCTGTTTTTGGTATACGCCATCATCAGCCGCGTTGTCTTTGAACCTTTCGCATCCAATGAGAAATCGAGCATCAAACTGCCGATCGGATCGAAGGTCGGATAACCGGCCGTGTCCTGCGCTTTCAAAAAATTCATAGTCTCAAAAACCCGCGGAGACCAAATACTTCGCGATCTCCCGATGAAATCGACCCGGGACGTCAGGAATCCTTCGGGGGCCGTCTCGGACGCCAAAAACCCCATCGCCTTGGACGCCTTCTGCCAGGTCAGGATGGCATTGACTTCACTCGAATATTCCATTTCGGGATAGAGACGGGCATATTGCGTATGGAACCTGTCATGCAGTCCTCCGTTGAGCACCCATTCCAGGTAGGTCACCATTTTTAATTTCCGCGGCGCATTCGTGAGATTCTCAACCTTGATCTCCCAAATTTCTGCCGTGGTGTCTTTATCCGGCAAACTGATCCGGATCGACGTTTGGACACCGTTCGCGGTATTAATGATTTCCAACGAATCCTCGTCCCTGAGCAGCCGGGACATTTCGAATTTTTCTTTCGGATAATTTCCGATCACCGGCCAAAAGCGCGCCCGGTTTTCCGGCTTTTGTTCCGTATCGACGAGAAAGAGAATTCTCCCGCAAGGTTCCGCGGGATCATAGGAACGGCGGCTGATATCAAATTCCGGAGGATACACCTCGCTCCGGTTGTGACTCGCCTCGCTATAAATCTCGCCGGTCTCCTTGAGCACCACTTTGTATTCCCGGTTCCCCAACTCGTAACTGCCGACGCGTCGTTTGCGCGCGCGGCTCTGCAGCGACCGGATCACAAATGAAAGCACCGTACAAACCAGGACAGCGCCGACGATGAGCATCGCCATTTCGCTCAACGAAAGCGACTGCAACGTATAGATGATCCCCTTGCCGCGCGAAGCGTTTTGTATCGATTCGGACGTGCTCCAGGCATAATCCCACGCACGGCCCCGCGGAAGGTAGAAAGGAATCAGCAGCGGCGCCCACGTCGCGAAACGTTTAACGGCATCCGGAATATAACGTTGCGCGGACGCAGCCCCGATGCTCTTTGCGATTCTCTCATCGAGCCGGTCCAACCCGAGAAAACTCAGGTTGACCAGCGTCGCAACGCGCAGCCCCATATGGTCCATCCAAATCAGGACCCGGAACAAATCAAACGCCATGACATAGACGAACATCTTAAGACTCCAGGCCTGAAAGGCCTCCGGAGACATCGTCGCATTATTGTAGATGGCAAAGAACGTACGGATCGCACCGTCCTGGTTGTACCAAGTCGGATCGGGCATCATACGCAGGAAGGTGAAGATGATGGGCGACATCCACAAGCCCCATCGCAAGACATAGATCATATGCTCGACCAATTGCGCGAATCCGTCCTTCGAAAAGAAAAACTTGATCGGCGCCGTTTGCTTTTCGAAATAGGCCTGCATAAATACTTTGTTGATCGCGAACAGCCAGGCCGCGATCGACCAATTGATGACACCGGCCAGGGACTCCAGAAAGATCAACTTGGCCCCTCCGGTATATGTCCCCAAATCGATACGCCCCCATTTGTTGACCAGCGGATACGTGATGTAATCCACCGGAGTCACGCCCGAGGTGACATAAAGCTTGAACTTCTCGACCACGACCGGGACCTGCCGGGAATCCAAATAAAACGCCGCGGCACTTCCGACAAAAATACCTAGCAGGGAATCCGTCAGATAAAGTTTCCAGGTCTGGACCTTCCCCTGGCCACGGAGGCCGTATACAAAATCCCTCACGAAGCTGACACCGCCGGAGGCAACCAGCCCGATGATGAGACCAAACACAATCCGGTCCGACATCGGTTTAAGAAACATTCCCTGACTGACCATGTAGGCAAATCCGAACCCGACCACGGTGCCGCGGACATAGAGAAATGCCTCCCGGTAACTGTAGCGTGCCCTTTCGAAAAACGGCAGACTGCCGTCAAAAGTTTCCATGATGGTCTTGATCAGGGGAAAGAGCAATGCCCCGGAAAGGACACCGACCATGATCGGTAAAGAAGTCATGACCTTCTGCACGGCCGGATTAATCAGGACCATATGCAATATATAAAGGAAGCTCATCAGGATAGCGCTGTAGGCCATGCCCTTGCGGGTGCCGACATCGACATGCTTGAATATTCTTTCCCAAGACGGTGCCGTGCGCTTACCGCCATCCAAAAGAACGCCGGTAATCAGATAGACTTCCGCCCATAATCCGCCGAACGAAAGCGAAGTGGTCAAAATCGCCACAAGGGCCCGGATCAGCATCGGCAACGCTGCCACGGCAGCGGTCGATCCCAAATCCGCAACGATCGGCGCGAGAACAACACCCAACGAAATCAATAGAATGAACGAATGTTCTTTCAGGGTCTTAAGCCAGCGGCCCTTCGTCACCAATCCGATACCGTTGACCACGGCCTCATTAAAACCGAACACGACCAGCACACGCCCGATATTCTCAAGCAGTACCGGCCATGACTTGAGCAATCCCCCGGTGAGCGTGTTGGCCATCGTCTGCAAGATGTTGACATTTTCGACGATCAACAACCAATCGAAAACATAGGGTGTCGCAACAATCATTCCACCGGAGACAATGCTTAAATGTTTACCGGAGGAAGACAATGTGTAGACGTTAAAAACACAATAGATAAGGAAGGCCACCGATGCGGTCAGATGGTTCATCATCAACAACTGAACCCAGTTGGCCGGGGCCTGTAAAAGTTCTTCCCGGCTTGCGGAAGCGGCCAAAAACCCGACGAGCAAAACATTTTGAAACACTTCAAAAGCCGTCAGATGTTTTCCCGTCAATCTCAACTTCAGCAATTCGGCGATGAGCGCCCCGATCATGCCCACGCCGAGGAAACTCATCGTAAAGCCGTTACTCAAAGGGTTCGCCATGCCCATCGAATAGATGCGTAGCGCAACACCGATGATCAAAACCGTCAAGACGCCATAAAAGAAATCCAGCTTGAGCCTTGAAAATGCCGCAGGCTCGGCGGCCGCAAGGCCTAAACTGTGCCGGAGTTTTTGTTGCCGTTGTTGTTCCCCCGCACGTTTTCCTCCGGACAGCTTGATCATAAAACTGATCAACCAGGCTAAGAGTACACTTGTCAAAATGACCAGGCCAAAGCGGATTGAGGCCGTATATCTCTGCATAAAGGTTGTCTTGCCGAAATCGAGATCGAAATAGAGAGTCCCGACCATCGGATTCTTGATTTCAGGCACTTCA
The DNA here is from genome assembly GCA_028713205.1 of Candidatus Omnitrophota bacterium. Lineage (GTDB taxonomy): Bacteria > Omnitrophota > Omnitrophia > Omnitrophales > Aquincolibacteriaceae > JAQTOZ01. The sequence continues at coordinate 6,235 of JAQTOZ010000063.1, read as the reverse complement.
TTTTCATCGATCTCCTGGCTGGCCTCCGTCGGACTAAACCAAAGCGGATCGCCCGCCATGAGATCGACCCCGATCGGACTGACGACAAACACGACTTCGGTCAATTCCCCGATCATCCCCCAATCGATCGACTCCCGGACGGTGTTCCACCCCGGCTTTAAAATCAGCGGGATGGTCTGCCAGGAATTCTTGCCTTTCACCTCGACCTTGACCGAAACCTGGCTCAACTCCCGGGCTTCCGGCACATTGACACCGATGCGAACGGCATCCACGGTCGACGCATTCACATCCACCGGATAACTTTTTGTCCAAATGCCAATATGAGATCCCTGCGGTACCGCATAATCAAATTTCCAAACATCTTTAGCCTTCGTTTCATCAAAGAAACTACTGACCGACCCCTTCGCAGGACCAATATTGAAAACGCCTTTTTCACCGGCATCCCAAAAACTGAAAGGAGCCACCGTTGCTCCCGAAGCACCCGTCTTTGCCGAAACCGCGGATTTCATAAAATCGACGGCCACAAACATGGAACCGTGCACCGCTTCGTGCCCCTCGGCAGGTTTCACCGCAAAACCAATCTCCCGGAACAGTCCGACCTTTTCCCAATCGATCGGGGCACGAAGCGAATTCCATCCCGATTTGAGAAGCAGCGGCATACTCTGAACGCCCTTGTCCCCTTTGATCTCCATCGTCATCGAAAGCTCTTTCGCCTGCCCGGCATCGGGCAATCTCATCCCGACCATCACCGTGTTCACAACCGAAGCGCTCAAACCTTCAGGGAAACTTTTGGCCCAGACATTCAGTGCGGAACCCTTGGGAAGAGTATAGGCAAAATCCATCACATCTTTTTCAGCCACTTCGTCAAAGGTAAAGCTGACGGAACCTTTGGCTTCTCCGGCAGCGGTCACACCGCTATCGCCGGCATCCGTCAAATTATATGAGGACTTCGGTTTTTGCGGCACGGCGGCAACAGACTTGGTTGCCGCAGACACGGCGGTCGTAACCGGCGCTGTTTTCTCGACTATGACCCGTTGAAACACATCCAGAGTAAAATCCAGATCTCCTTCGACAGTCGCCGCATCCCCGGTTGTCGCGACGACAAAATCAATTTCGCTCAAAACACCTATCTTTTGCCAATCGATCAACTCTTGAACCGGATTCCAGCCGCGTCTGAGCTTGGCCGGAATGGTCTGGGTTCCTTTATCTCCCTTGACTTCCACATTCACCGAAAGCTGGTCCGCTTGCGTGGCTTCCGGAACTTTGATACCGGCCTTGATCATATTCACCGTATCCGGGCCCAATGCCGTCGGAAAACCTTTGACCCAAACATTCAATACGGAAGACTTGGCCAGTGAATAGTTGACCGACAAAACGTCTTTCTTGACCGATTCGTCATAAGTCAATGTCAGCGTCCCTTTCGCCTCACCGGCATTCGTTGTCCCCTGTTCGCGCGCATCCAGCATACCGAAAGTAGCCGGCTCAGCCACCGCCATGGGCAGAGCAGCCGAAATCGCCGTCAAAATCATCAATATCAATGCTGAAGCAGAGCTCAAACGTAAGACCCTTTGGCACAATGCTCCGGCAAATGTCATCTCCCGGAAACGTTCTATTTTATGTATGCCGATGCGACCAGCTTTCTTAGAATGGATTTGTTTCAACAACGGATGGGTTTTTGTATTGAATGTCATTTGGTTTTTTCCTTTTTTATTTATTTTTACGGCTTTGAAATTTACCGACTTTCGAAATTCGATTTAATAACTACTCAAAACTCTTTTGCATTTGTTTTGATTTAACATGAAATAAGAAGCTAGGATGTTAATTAAAAAGCCGGTAAAGAAGAGCGCGTATTATAACAAATCCGTCTTTCTTTTCGAAGTTTTTTCCTTCGGAAGGGATAAATTGTTCGGAACGAGCCAAAAGTCTCGCCGGCCTGATTCCGTCAAATTTGCCCGGCCGGCCGCCGCCGCAGCCCCGGGGGCTGCATGCCTCTATCAATCTTGCACAAGTTCAATCAATCACGCACAAATTCAACAGGTCAAGGCTATCGCTTTGATTCATGAAGATAAGCTTGCCGGAAACTCCAAATGCACCGAAGTCCCTTGATTTAAGACCGATTCCAGCCAGATTTTCCCTTGATGCATTTCGACGATCTTTCGGGCGATCGATAACCCCAACCCCGTTCCTTTTTTCACTTTGGCTTTCGCGTTCTTCGCACGGTAAAACTCCTCAAAGACACGCGGCAGTTCTTCCGGCGAAATCCCGATCCCAGTATCACTAATTTTCATACAAAGCCTGTCTTTTTCGCCCCGAATTTCCCAAACAATCCGTCCTTTATCCGGCGTATACTTTAATGCGTTTTTCAGAAGATTCAACAAAGCCTCCGCCATATAAACCCTCATTCCATTCATCTTCGAAACTTCGGGGTCCAGTTGAACCTCAAAAACGATTTGGCGCTCTGCCGCAACGGTCCCGATCGATTCCGAGATTTCCTTGACAAAATCAGGGACAAAGAACAAATCCTTTTCCAGTTTTTCGGCCAGTTTCAGCTTTGTCATTTCGAGCAACGCATCTACATAGACGATAAGTTGTTTGCTTCGCTCCCGGACCCTGCGCAATAAATCTTTTTGCCCCTCATTCAAAGGACCGGTGATACCCTTTTGTACCGGCTCAATACAGGTATGAATGGCGGCAAGGTCTTCTTTGATATCATGATTGACGCGCAGAACATATTCGCTTTTGATGCGATCTTTTTCGGCCAAAAGAGCATTCGCCGTTTGCAAACTTCTCTCATGCGCCCGCAGACGGGCTGAAATGGAGGTCGTCAAGTACGCAGCAATCAAAAGCGTGCTGGTCAACACAAACGAAGAGCCCACCAAATAAGCCGGGTACTCATGCCAGGACGTCGCAAACACCCCGCTCAGGCAGTGATGGGCCAAGTAACCGCGGTACTCCGCGACAGCCATCAGCATGAAGAGGCAAGCTGCGTAAGCGGCCATGAGATACGTTTCAAATCGTGACAACAGGATACCTGCGATGATGATGTGGAAAATAAAATAAAAATAGAACGGATTTTCCACACCTCCCGAAAAGTGGATCAATGCCGCCAGGCACGAAAGGTCTAAAAATATCTGCAAGCTGGCAACAAACTTGATCGCTGCATACCGCAGGTGTACTTTAAAATACGTCACACCCCAAACACACAAGGCGTTATAAATCGCCAATATCAACGCAATACCATAAAGAGGCTTCGTCAAAAGCGGGATGCGGATAATTTGCGATACGACAAAGACGGTACTGACCACCCCCAAAATGGCGATCCATCTTAAATTGATCAGCCAGTAAATCCTGTCCGTCAATTGTTTTTCCGGCGTGATATCAGCGAACGTCTCCTTCATAAATCACGATGATGTTTCCTCTCTTGCTATTTTAAAAATGCAATCGAAAGCCTTATCAGCGGCATCCCACAAGACATCCCAACTTCGGAAGGATTGAGTTAGGATGTCTTCCGCGTAAGCAACAACCGGTTGACTTTATCGATGAGCACTTCATAATCCAGCGGCTTATTGCAGTAATCTTCCACAGGTAACCAATCCGGGTCACCCGCTTCCTTATGAAAATCGATCCCTGTCCTCTCCTTGATCGCCGTGAGCATCAGAATCGGAGTCGATTTCACCCGTTCGTCTTTTTTAATTTCCCGAGCCACCTCAAAACCGTCCACACCGGGCAACATCACATCGAGGATGATCAAATCAGGTTTTTCCTTTCTCGTTTTCTCCAGCCCCTCTGAACCATCGTATGCCGCAACAACCTCATGCCGGAATTTTCCCAACACGACCCGCATGGCTTCCACGACATCCTGGTCATCGTCAACAATCAATATCTTTGCCACAGGAAACCTCCTTTCCGTTTCTGCCGTAACCGTGAAAATCAAGTCACCCCTAGATTTCACCCGCAATCGTCCGGATCACATCGGACGCCGCGACAAGACCGAAAATTGCCGGCATGTAGGCTATGGTTCCGACCGGGACACGCTCCCGTCCACGCGCATATTCGCCGGGTTCTTTTTTTGCAGGCATACGGCTTTTCATGGGTTTCTCCAGAGAATAAACGCAGCGCACTCCGGCACGGATGCCCTTTTTTTTCAAAACGCTTTTGAGTCTTTTGGCAAAAAAGCAGGCCTTCACTTCCGAGATGTCCCCCAGACGCACCGCCAGAGGGTCTAATTTTGCACCGGCGCCCATCGATGCAATCAGCGGAAGCCCCTCCGAAACACAATACGAAATCAAACCGACCTTGGGAGTCAAACTATCGATGGCATCCAAAACCATATCGGGACGAGGGTTGAGCAATTCCGCAAAATTCTCCGGCCCTGCAAATACCGGGTGGATATCGACTTGACACTCAGGATTAATTTCCAGAATACGCGCGCGCGCCAATTCCGCTTTCGCTTTGCCCAAATTCGACTCCAGGGCAAAGAGCTGGCGGTTGAAATTGCTGTGCCGGATCCGGTCGAAGTCGACCAGGACAAATCGGCCGATCCCCGCACGCGCAAGGGCCTCGACGGCGAAAGATCCGACCGCGCCGAGCCCGAATACAGCCACCCGCGCTTGCGCCAGTTTGCGGAGCGCATTCGTCCCCAGCAACTGTTCCGTTCGTGTAAATCTCTCCACCCTTGCTCCCTGACCCCACATTTATTCCAGAATCCCAAAAAGCCTCATGGCGTTCTGCGAAGTCATTTGTATGATGTCTTCCTCGCTTTTCCCCAGCAAGACGGCCACCGTTTTGACGACCATCATCAGATGGGCCGGCTCATTCGTACCCTCAACTCCTACCGGGGATAAATCCGGGCTGTCGGTTTCCACCAAAAGACTTTCCGACGGTACCGCCAGAAGCGAATGTCTCCCTTTTTTATTTCCGGAACGCGTGATCGAACCTGAAAACGAGAACGAGAGTCCGAATTTTCGCAGGCGAGGAATCAATTCGGCCGCCCCGGAATAGGAATGGACCAATCCCCCATACTTCAGGGGGCCTGATTTTTCAAGAACATCCATCAGCGCCTCCCAGGCCTGACGGCAATGGATGGTGACCGGCCTTTCCAATTGATGGGCCAAGCGCAACTGTGCCTCAAAGACCTTTTTTTGTTCGTCCTCGTCGTATTCCCTCAAGGCAAAGTCCAGTCCGATTTCGCCGACTCCGGAAGAAATTTGGGTTAGGACATTTTCTAAGTTTTTGAGCCATCCGGCAGAACGCTTCGGGATGTACCACGGATGCAATCCGAAGGAAGGGATGATCAGATCGGAATATTTTTCTTTGATCCTTTTGACTTCAGGCCAATCCGCCTCCTCGGTTCCGCAGCAGACGATTTTCGTGATTCCCGCCTCATAGGCCTTGGCAATCACACCGTCCAGATGTTCCTTAAGTCTTTCGTCCTGCAGATGAGAGTGGGCATCAATAAACCCTGACAAAGGGCACCTCCTGTGTAAGCATGAAATTATGGGATTAAATGATATCGGATGGTGCCGGCGAAAGCAACCCTAGAACACAGCCCCGTCCGTACACAGCTCAGGAATCCGCGCTTTAGCTGCTGAATTACGCGGATTTGCTCAATTCGGCTTCCGCCAGATGTTCCCGGACAAATTTAAACAGGAGATTGGTTCGGACCACGATCTTTCCCTTCCGGAAAACAATCGCCCGGCCAGCATCTTGAAAATCAGGGTATTGCTTGAACAGTTTCGCCAAGAGTTCCGCCTTAACCGTTTTCCAGTGTTTCCGCAGATCCTTCTTGTTCTTCCCTTTTCCGGCCAAATATCCGCCAACCGCCAATCGCGCTATTTTGTCAAAAAGACGTTGATGAAACGAATCCAGCCCTTCGATCGGCTCATGGCCGTCCGAATAGACGCCGAAAAGTTCGTCGTTATCTTCATAATCTTTGGCATCGGCATTCAATTCGATGACCGGGACCATGCGTCCATTCGCAATAGAAACCCCCTGATAATAATGAATAGGCTTATACCGCCCGACCTCTCGCACCGCGAGCGTTTCCATGCCCGGCACATGCAAACGGCCGATTTCTCTGGGCACAACCACCACACCGACTTTACCGGCACGTCCCATGTAACCGAGCGCCGCTTCTGCATTGACTTTCTCTTCCACCGGCATATTAAGCGCAACCGCTAGGACCCCCTCAATTTTCTCATCCAACAATTGCGTCAGCCAGAGCGCGCCCCTTGCC
>JAQTOZ010000062.1 GCA_028713205.1 Candidatus Omnitrophota bacterium | reverse complement strand
ATTGTTTCCGATTCGGGATGCGGGATACCGGAGGCGGTCCAAAAGAGATTGTTTGAGCCTTTTTTCACCACGAAGAACGAAGATGGCAATGGGTTGGGGTTATCCATTGTGCGTGAAATCGTCGAGCGGGCGGGTGGAACGATCCGTTATTTAGGTGCCGCCCATCCGGCCAAAAGTTTGATTCGGCCCACGGCAGACCAGGACGTGAGCCATGAGGAGGAAGCCTGCGGGGCCAGTTTTCAAATTCTGTTGCCCTGCGTTTCATCTGTCGCTTCCGGTTCATAACGGAATGGAATGATGAAAGCGATTGTTCTCAGGGAGTTCGGAGGAATTGAAAAACTGGTTTTGGGCGACGTCCCCAAACCCGAACCGGGCGAAGGTGAAGTTCTGTTGCGCATCAAAGCGGCCGGAGTGAATCCGGTTGATTTTAAAATCCGCAAAGGATTGTTGTTCGAGCGAGGGTATCCGCATCAGTTTCCGATCATCCCCGGATGGGACATGGCCGGTATTGTGGAGGCGCGCGGCTATGGCGCAAAAAGATTTCAGGCCGGAGATCACGTTTACGGGTATTGCCGGCGTCCTGTGATTGCCAGGGGGACGTACTCTGAGTTTATTTCCATCCCCGAAAGTTATATTACGCATAAACCCCGGAATGTATCCTTTGAGATTGCGGCCGCTATTCCCTTGGCAGCTTTAACGGCGTATCAATCAGTCTATGTAGCGGCCGGACTTGAGAAACGCCAAAGTCTTTTGGTGATCGGCGCTTCCGGCGGTGTGGGATCGTTTGCCGTGCAATTCGGACGCATCGCCGGCGCCAAAGTGATGGCCGTTGCCAGTGAAAAGAATCATGCCTACGTAAAATCGTTAGGGGCGAAGTATGCAGTGGATTATGCGGCGGGCGATTTTCGCCAAGGCGTGAGGAAAATTTTCCCAAACGGGGCCGACGTTGTTTTGGACTGCGCGGGCGGCGATTCTCTTCTGAAAGCCTATGATTGCGTTAAAAAAGGCGGGCATCTGGTGACGATTGTTGAAAAGGAGAATGAAACTCTCGCACAAGGGAGACAAATTTATGCCCATTATGTTTTTGTCGAGCCCGATGTGACTCAGCTTGATCAGATCCGCAAATGGGTTGAGGCCCGAAAGCTGACAGTCAAAGTTTTCTTTTCTTTTTCTCTGCCGGAAGTTCATCGAGCTCATCTTCAAATAGAAACCGGCCACACACAAGGAAAGATCGTTTTACGCATATCTTGATCGCTCCTGCTATTGTCCGACCCGATTTCTGCGTATGAATCCTACTCGTGGTGCGGAAAGGGGCTTTTATGTGGCTGGTGCTTTGTGATATTCTAACACTCTAAAAAGCACTAAGAACTCAATGGCCTCGGGTTGCCGGAACATCGGATACAATGGATCATACTATCGGTGCCTTTTCATTTCATCGAAAGATAAAATTTCATCATTTTGTTATTCAACCATCATCCAAGGGAGACCATTGAACCATGCCCAATACCATTTTGATTGTTGATGACGACACAGAATTCAGAGAAGAATTTAAGGAATTTCTATATGGCTATGAAGTCTTGGAGGCCTCAAATGGACGGGAGGCTTTGGAACGGTTGCGCCGGGCGAATACCATCGATTTGGTCATTTTAGATGTGAATATGCCCGGGCTTAGCGGTATCGATGTATTGGCCGAGATTAAGAAAACCGATCCCGAGCTTGGCATTATCATTCTGACGGGATACAGTTCCAAGGATGTCGCAATCGAGGCCCTCAAAGGTCATGCGGATGATTATATCGAGAAGCCGCTGGACCCGGTCAAGACCCGGAAAATTATCGAAAGGGTTTTGGAAACAAAGGAAGAGGTAAGTGACATCAGCACCTCGGACGTTAAAAGCAAAATCGAAAAGGTCAAGCGATTCGTGGAAAGGAACTGCTTTAAAAAGACGACTTTGGAGGATGCTGCAAAGTCCATTTGCCTCAGTCCGAAATATTTGAGCCGGATTTTCAAGGAACAGATGCACAAAAGTTTCAGTCAGTTCAAATTGGGCATCAAGATCGAAAAATCCAAAAAACTTTTGCAGCAAGCTGGGTATAACATCAATCAGATCGCGGAGAAATTAGGCTATGAGAACGCAGAGTCTTTTATCCGGCAGTTCAAGAAGTTTACGGGTTCCACCCCGACCGGATACCGAAAAAAAACCAACCGGACGCAAACGAAAAAGGAATAACGCTTTGCGGCCCGATATCTCGGGGCGAAATCGCGGGCTTCCGCCGGGCGGAGTTGCCGTGTCGAAACCCGTGCAGCCTTTGAGAAAATCGGGCATCGATATCCTCGGGGACGTCCCTTGGGGGGCGCACTTTTGTCAATTTTATCAGACACGGGATGATTTGATCGATATCCTGGTGCCGTATTTCAAAACCGGTCTGGAAAATCATGAATTCTGCATGTGGATAACCGCGGAGCCTCTCGGCGTCGACGATGCCCATCAGGCCATGAAACAGGCCATGCCTGATTTTGATGAGTATGTCCGCAAAGGTCAAATCGAAATCCTTCCGTATTCCGAATGGTATCTGAAAGGCGGAAGTTTTAAGTCCGAAAGGGTTTTAAATGGCTGGGTCGAAAAACTCGAGCAAGCGTTCCGGCGGGGGTATGCCGGATTACGGTTGACCGGCAATACTTTTTGGCTGGAGAAAAAGGATTGGGACAAGTTTACGGATTACGAGGAAGCGATCAATCGCGTCATCGGCCGGTACCGGATGATTGCCGTTTGTACCTATTCCTTGAATCGGTGCAATGCCTTCGAGGTGATCGATGTGGTCCGCAATCATCAATTCGCCCTGATTAACCGGCACGGCAAGTGGGAGCTGATCGAGAGCTCCGAACATAAACAGCTTGAGCTTCAATTGCATGGAAAAGGGAAAGAATTGCAAACGCTCCTCGATTCTGTGCCGGCCATGGTTTTTTACAAGGACAAGGAAAACCGCTTTATTCTTACGAACAAAATGTTTGAAGATACCATGGGGTTGAAAAAAGAAGACTTCGAGGGTAAATCTGCTTTCGACTTATATCCCGAGCAACAGGCAGGGAATTATTGGCGGGATGATCAGGAGGTCATGGCTACCGGCAAGGCCAAACGAGGCATCCTTGAAACAATGCAGACACCTGAAGGTATCCGATTGCTTCAAACCGATAAAATACCTTACCGGGATGAGCACGGCCAAATTGTGGGGGTGATCGGTTTCGCGATTGATGTCACGGAACGCCGATATGCCGAGGAAGCGATTTGTCTTGCCCATGAACGATTGGTGTTGGCACAACAGTCGGCCGGAGCGGGTATCTGGGACTGGGACATTGTGACGGACAAACTCGATTGGTCCTCGGAGTTTTTTCAGCTACTTGGTTTGGATCCGGCCAAAGTTAAACCGGGTTTTGATGCTTGGCAACAGGTGCTGCATCCCGATGACCGTAAGGGGGCGGAAGAGAAGATTAATCTTGCGATAAAAAACCGCACGCCTCTGGCAAACGAATACCGCATTATTCATCCGGCGACGGGGGAAACCAGGTGGATCAATGCCCTCGGTAATACGACCTATGACAGACGGGGCAGACCCGAGCGCATGATCGGTATCTGTATCGATATCACGCAGCGTAAGGCGTCCGAAGAACTCCTTCTTTGGACGGAACAGCGTAACCGCATTTTGTCCGAGTCGGCCGCCGATTTGCTGGCGGCGGCGGATCCGCAATCGATTGTGGATCAAATCTGTCAAAAGTCCATGAGCTTTCTCGGCTGTCATGTTTTTTTTAATTTTCTGGTCGTTCCGGGAAAAGAAAAACTGCAACTCAATGCCTGCGCCGGTATCTCAAAGAAAGAGGCGCGGCGCATCGAATGGTTGGATTACGGCGGCGCCGTTTGCGGTTGCGTCGCCCGCGACGGAAAAAGCATTACCGCCGAAGATATATTGCACGTGAAAGATCCGCGCACCGACCTAGTGCGCGGTTATGGCGTGCGGGCTTATTGTTGTCATCCTCTCAAGGTCGGGTCCAAAGTGATCGGGACCATTTCTTTCGGCACGAAGACACGCGACACTTTTGAGGAACGGGAAGTCTCCATGATGAAGGCCATCGCGGATATGGTGTCGCTTGCCATCGATCGCAAGCAAGTGGAAAATGCCCTTCTGGAAAATCAAAAAGATCTGAATCGCGCCCAGGCCGTGGCCCATACCGGCAGCTGGCGTTTGGATGTTCGGCACAATGAGCTGCTTTGGTCGGATGAAAATCACCGGATATTTGGAATCCCCAAAGATACGCCGATGACGTACGAGACGTTTTTGGCCGTTGTCCATCCGGATGATCGGCAGTATGTCGACCAAAAGTGGCAAGCGGCGTTGCGGGGAGGGCCTTATGATATTGAACACCGCATTGTCGTGGGAAAAACCGTTAAATGGGTGAGGGAGCGTGCCGAACTGGAGTTTGATCAAGACGGGGGGCTTATCGGTGGATTCGGTACGACGCAGGATGTCAGTGAGCTGAAGAGAATTGAGGACGTTGTGCGTCGTGCTTCGGAACAATATCAGCTGGCATTGAATTCAGCGCAACTCGGGACATGGGATTACGATTTCCGGACCGGTGATGTTTTTTGGGACAAACGCTGCCGTTCCATATTCGGCGTTGCTTCCGGCGACAAGATTAAACTCGAGGATGCCGTTGAAATCATGCATGTCAGTGATCGTGACCGCGTCAATGAAGCCATTCGAAACGCGATGGTGCCCGGTTCCCAAGGGACCTACAACTCGGAATATCGTGTTGTCTGGCCCGACGGGTCGCTCCACTGGGTAAGTGCGATCGGCCAAGCCTATTTTGAGGGTGAAGGGAATAGGAAACAGGTGGTGCGATTCATAGGGACCATCATGGACATCTCGGAACGCAAACAAGCGGAAGAAACGATTCGCAAGGCGAATGAGGTGCTGGAATTAAAAGTGGCCGCGCGAACGTCTGAATTGCTCGTGATCAACCGTCAATTAAGGGATGAAATAAAAGGACGCAAAAAAATAGAAAGTTTGATGCGCTTCAGAAATTCCATTTTGAAATTGTCGTCCCGAATGTCGTCGCGACAACAATATCTCCGCGCCGTCAATAAGATGATCCGTTTTATCGGGGGTTGCCGGTGTTCCGGGATAAGGGTTCTGGATGATCAGGGGAATATACCGTATGAAGCATATTTGGGATTCGACCAGAGATTTTGGAAGTCCGAAAATGGACTTTCGCTCGACACGGACGACTGTGTTTGCATACGGGTGATGACAAGGAAGCCCCTGGTCAAAGAACGGCAACAGATAACCAAGTATGGTACTTATTGCTGCGACAACCTGAGCCGGTTTACCCAAGGTGGCCGCAAAGATTCGAAGCCGAAGTATCGGGGAGGGTGTGTCAAGGCCGGATTTAAATCGATGGCTGTGATTCCTGTGACCCATGATAATCGGATGGTGGGTGCGATTCATCTTGCCGACGAGTCTGAAGGGAAAATTTCGGCGGAGACCATCAAAATGATCGAGGATTTGGCGCCGTCGATCGGCGAGGGCATTCATAAATTTTCCTTATATGAGAAGATCCAGCAAAGCAATGAATTATTGGAGAGGGTCTTTGCCAGTACCAATATTTTGGTCGCCTATCTTGATGCCGGTTTTAACTTCATTCGTGTGAATCAGGCTTATAGCCGGGCTGACGGCCGCGACCCCGGTTTTTTTAGCGGCAAAAACTATTTTGAGCTTTATCCCGACGAAGAAAACAGGGCTATTTTTAAAAACGTTGTCGAAACCGGTGTGCCTTACATGACCTATGCAAAACCGTTTGTGTTTACCGGGCGTCCGGAGAGTGGAACCCTGTATTGGGACTGGAGTCTCCAGCCTGTGAAGAACATCTCCGGCGGTGTCGACGGACTTGTTTTTTGTTCCGTGGATGTGACTCCGCGTAAGAGGGCCGAGGAAGACCTGCGGGCGGCCCAGATCGAATTGGAACGGGGCAAGCGCCTGTCCGACATCGGGAAATTGGCCGCAACGGTTGCCCATGAGTTGCGCAATCCTTTAGGGGTCGTGCGCATTGCCGCCTATAATATGAGGCAAAAAAATCCGGGGCCGGCGTTGGAAAAACATATCGCGCATATCGAAAAGAAAGTTTCGGAATCGAATCAGATTATCAATAATCTCCTGTTTTATTCGCGTGTTAAAACGTCCAAGCTCGAAAGGGTCCGGCTTTACGATATTTTGGAGGAGTGCGTCGAGTCTATGAAGAGCGGTTTTGGCCGGCAGAATGTCGAGGTGGAGAAGCAATTCGACAAGGCCCGGGATGCTTTCGTTGAGGCGGACCCGCTGCAAATCAAAGAAGTCTTTAGCAATATTCTGACGAATGCTTTCGAAGCTATGGGGGATCAGCAGGGGCGTGTCCGGGTCGAGGTTTTTCAGGACCCGGACGAACGGGAATGGGGCATCAAATTTGAAGATAACGGGGCCGGAATTGCTCCGGAACATTTGTCCAGGATACGCGAACCGTTTTATACGACAAAATCGAAAGGGACGGGGCTCGGGTTGGCTGTTTGTGATCAGATCATTAATCTCCATAAAGGCCGGATGGATGTGACGAGTCAACAGGGGAGAGGAACGGCTTTTACGGTTTTTTTACCGTGCGGGCCGCAAATGGCGCCATGACCAAAAAAATTCTGATGATCGATGACGATGCGGATTTGTGCGAGGAGATATCCGAAATTCTCCTGGGCAAAGGCTATGCGGTCGAAACGGTCTGTGACGGCCTTGAAGGTTGGCGGGCCATCCAAAAGGATGGTTACGATGTGATTCTTCTTGATATCAAGATCCCGCGGATGAATGGGATCGACATATTAAAAAAAATAAGAGAAAAGAAAATCAAAACCAAGGTGATGCTCCTCAGCGCCAGTCCCGTCATTGACAAGAGCTTAGGCCATCAAGTCGTTTTTACCGATGACGACTCGGAAAACGTCATCAACCTTGCGGATGATATGATGTGCAAGCCGTACGATGTCGAAATATTTCTTCGAAAAATCGATCGGCTGATCGATACGAAAACCGCTTAAATCTTATCGCCCTGTTCTTCGATCCCGTCCTGATTGTCCCAAAAACCGTGGGTAGAATAAAGTCAAAGAAAAGCGTTAATTGCCGATTTGTCAATTTCCCGACGCGAGTATGATAGCCACCGGATCCTTCCCGGATGTTGCCACGGGAAGGCACGGAAAATAAGACAAACCATTTGATTTATAAAAATAGTGTGAAACGGCCGGAAAGGGGTGCCGGACATGAAACGCCGCGGATGAATCGGCCATGACAGAAAGGATGCGTGGTAAGGTGCGACGAGCGGAGCGAATGTTCGCGAATGAGGAAGTCAGTTCCTATCCGGAACGAGACGGGCAACAATTGGAATGGATGGCGAAGAGGAGCAGGCTCACGATGCGAAATTCCATTATGGTTATCGATGATGATGAAGAGTTTGTGGAGGAGCTGAACGATCTTTTAAATCTGAGCGGCTATGAAACGGTCACCGTGCGTGATCCCCTGAAGGCGGTGGATATCGTCAGCAGGGAAAAACCCGATGCGATCCTTTTGGACCTTAAAATGCCGGGCAAAGGCGGATTCGAGGTGGCTTATGAAATATGCCATTTGCCGGAATTGGCGCGTATCCCCGTGGTTGTCATGACCGGGTATTTCAATAGTCAGAACAATCCGCTGGTAGAGTTATGCCAGATCAAGAAATGCCTTAAAAAACCTTTTCAGCCGTTGGAAGTCATTTGGGCGCTTGAAGAAGTGCTGGCGAAGAAGTGAGCGTTATTCCTTCGGCGATGATTGATCTCTAAGGTTTTGCAAAAGAAAACGAGGGTGTGATGGAAAAAATCATCGATTTAATGGGCGAAATTATGTCAGGCGATGACTATGAATCCAAACTTTATGCGACGATGGGGGATTATCTGAGGGCAGATCAGCCGTGGGGATTATGTCCGGCTCCGAAGGCAAAGCCGCTGGGAAGACCCCCCCGTTTGGCATTGAAAGACATTAAGACACGTTTGGCCCGCCGGCCCGGTTGATGCCGGAGCGGGAAGCGGACCGGAGTAGTCCGTACTCCGGTATGACGATGAACAACCACGGCAAAATCAACGAACGAGAGAAAAACAGCATGAAAGCAATTGTCGATCCGGACCTCTGTATTGGGTGTACTTTGTGCGTACAGATTTGTCCGTCTGTCTTTGAAATGCATGATGATAAAGCCTTTGCCTATGCCGATCCCGTGCCTGGTTCCGACATCGAAACGTGCCGGGATGCTGCTCGGCAGTGTCCCGTGAATGCCATCATCCTTGAGGAATAAGTGCGAAGAGGTTATTCCATTGTTCCAGGAAGAAAACAAATAAGTGTTGATTCGCAGACCGCACGTTCATTTCTTTCTGCCCCAAGCCTGACGGTGGTATAAAGCAATTTCACCGTTAGCTTCATTTGATTGTGCCATCCGGCATCAGCCGGAATTCCTTAAAACATGTCCGAAAATCTCCCCCTGATCCACCCTTGATTTTATGCCCGGCCTGTCGGCCTTGGAAATTGTGCTTAATTTTGAAGCGATTCATTGCTAAATTATGGGACGTATTGCACTGGTCGTTCTTGAGAGTTAGATCCCACGTTTGGATCCAAAGGTGAAAAATGGGAAAGAATGCAGAAACTGAAGGTCTGGTTCGTCTTCTTGTCGATAAATATGCAAAGTCGAAGACGGATTTCTTTTTTGTCGAAATCGGGGCCGGCGATGGCGTTTGCAATGATTTTATCCATGATTTCATCTTGAAGTATCATTGGCACGGTGTTTTGATTGAGCCCGTCCAATACCTCTATGAAAAATTGGTCAGGCAGTATAAAGGTGTGAGCCGTTTGTCCTTCGAAAACGTGGCCATCTCCGACCGACAAGAAACAAGAGACTTCTATCATTTAAGAGAAACTTCAGACGCGATGCCGGTCTGGTATGACCAGCTTGGTTCCTTCAATCGTGACGTCGTGATGAGCCACAAAGATGAGATCCCCAATCTGGAGGAGTATTTGATGAAGGAGCCTGTCCCCTGCGTAACTCTGACAAGTGTGTTTGAAAAATATCATATTCGCCATTTGGACTTGCTACAAATCGATGCGGAAGGTTTTGACTATGAAATCATCAAGAGCATTCCTTTCGGGGACCTCCGGCCTCAAATGATCCGGTATGAACACAAACATCTCAAACCGGTTGTACAAGAGGAGTGCCTCCGCTTTCTCAGGCGTGAGGGATACGCCGTCCTGCCGGAAGGGTGTGACACTTTTGCGTATTGAAGTCCTGCCCGATGATACCGAAGAAAACCGTTCTATCGCTGCCTAAAAATGTTGATGGGTTTGATGAAAGCTGATTGCATTTAGAGGACTGGATTTGATGATGAATACCCACAAGCAGTTGTGATAATATTCACGCAGTCCTAAGCTCAGGATTCTTCGACGGCAAACTGAAATATCCTTTGGTTTACTGTCGGGTCAAAACAGGGAAAGGGAGTCGCATCGGCATGGTTCGATTTGCGGTATTGGGAGGATTGCGGCGGGGGACTACCTTTCTGCAATCGCTTATCAAAAGTCATCGCCGGGTTAAAATGTTCGGGGAGATTTTGAACTTGGGAATTGTCGATGATCTTGCCCGCAAACGAATCATCACGGATTCCACGCAGTATCTTGAGAGAGAGGTCTTCAAATGGCGCTATTGGCTTTTTCGGGCTGTCGGTTTCAAGGTTTTGTATGATCAACTGAACTATGCGTGCTTGATCCGGTTTTACCGTAATATTTATGAACATTATCCGTTGCATCCCGGGTACCGGCAGCGGATTGAATTCGTGATCCGTCAGATTGAAGAATGCGGGACGGAACGGTATGCCCCGAATCTGGAGCGTTTAGGGAATTATTTGAAAGGTTTTAGGATTCTCCACCTGAAAAGGAACAATAAACTGGAGGTCCTTTTGTCGTGTCTGAGGGCGATGCGCAGTGATCAATGGATTGTGGTTAAAAATGCTTCCAGGGGTTTTTTGCCCCTGATGAAACTGGAGTACGAAGATTGCGTCAACTTTTTTACGATGGCCGAAGAATGTGAAATGCGATTCGACTCTTTTTTTAAAGGTCCCGACGTTTTGGAAATCGTCTATGAGGATTTGCTGAGTCACCGCGACCGGGAGATGAAACGGGTTTTGTCTTTTTTGGATTTACCGGATCAGAACTTGTTTACTCCGTATATCAAAAACAAGAAATGCCCCATTGCGCAAGAATTGTCCAACTATCATTCGCTGAAGCGCGAATTCGGTCAGTCGAAATGGAGCGTTTATTTTCAAGAATAGGGCTTTTGCCTAAACAACCGCCGCATCGATTTGCCGTACGGGGCGTGCGCCAAGGTAAAAAATGCCGGGAGTTCGGTGGTAACGGTTATGCGAAAACTTGGGGAATGTCAGCAACTGCGGGGATTGATCAATCCCGTCAATGCGATTCGGGGAATTTGGAAGTACCGGGATTTGATCCTGCAATTCGTTCAGCGGAGCATTCAATCGCGTTATAAAGGAACGATGATGGGACTGGTTTGGATGGTCGTGACGCCGCTGATGATGTTGTCGGTCTACACCTTCGTCTTTAGCGTTATCTTTAAGGCACGATGGGGGGCGGAATTCGGCGATTCCAAGGTTGCTTTTGCGTTGATCTTGTTTTGCGGAATCGCGGTTTTTAATATCTTTTCGGAAAGCATTCAAAGTGCGGTGACGGCGATTGCCGCACACCCGAATTATGTCAAAAAGGTGGTCTTCCCGCTGGAGGTGCTTCCGGTGGTGGCCGTTTTGAGCGCTGTGTTCTTCGGTTTGGTTTGGCTCGGTATCTTAACGGCCGGTGTTCTTTTGTGCATGCAAAAGATTTGTTTGACCCTCATTGGTTTGCCTTTCGTCATGATTCCACTCTTCCTGTTCTGCTGCGGCATGGCATGGTTTATGGCGTCGCTTGGGGTCTATGTGCGTGATCTTGGCCATGTTACCGGAGTCATCCTTCAGATCCTTTTTTTCCTGACGCCTATTTGTTACGGCCTGGATGTCGTTCCGGAACCCTATCAATCGATTTTACGGTACAACCCGTTGACCGTGTTGATTCAAACGGCGAGATTGGCCGTGATTTACAACCGGTGGCCGGATTGGGCAAGCTTGGGATGGGTGACGGTTCTGTCGCTGGCTGTTTTTCAGATGGGATACTTCTGGTTTATGAAAACCAAAAGAGGATTTGCCGATGTCCTCTGAAACTCTCTTGAAAGTCCGGCACGTCGGTAAACGCTATGAACTTTACAAGATGCCGCACCACAGGCTTTTCCAGACAATCTTCCGGGGACGAAAACAATTTTACAAAGAGTTTTGGGCCTTGCAGGATATCTCATTTGAACTCCGGCGCGGCGAGTGTCTCGGTATTATCGGAAAGAACGGCGCAGGGAAAAGCACGTTGCTGCAAATCATCGCCGGGACGTTGGCGCCGACGAAGGGTTCCGTGGATATTGACGGGCGCGTGACGGCCCTTTTGGAACTCGGGAGCGGTTTCAATCCCGAATTCACGGGTCGTGAAAACGTTTATATGAATGGGACCGTCCTCGGTCTTTCAAGGAAGCAAATTCAGTCCCGGTTCACCGAGATCGAGGATTTTGCGGACATCGGCGAATTTATCGATCAACCGGTCAAAAATTATTCCAACGGGATGACCGTGCGCTTGGCGTTTTCGATCTATACCGTACTGGACCCGGAAATATTGGTTGTCGACGAGATCCTGTCCGTCGGCGACGCTTTTTTTCAAGCGAAATGCGTCAACCGGATCAAGAAATTGCTGGATCAGGGGACTTCGCTTTTGCTTGGGAGTCACTCAACCGATATGATGAAAAGCCTGTGCCGAAAGGCCCTCCTTTTGGACAAAGGCAAGGCCATTGCGTACGGAGATTCCGAAGAAATCGTTTCGCTTTATTTTGCCGAGGGGCGGAAGAACCAATGCCGGGCCGGGGAAGACAAGCGTGGTGCCGCCAAAGAGGTGAAACCGGGGCGGGATAAACCCGGTTATGAATATGAGTGGTGTCAGGACGCCGCATCTTTGCTGAACCCCATGATCGGTTTTGAGACCGCAGCGGAGTTTGCGGCGCGTGTGCGGACGATACGCTACGGCAACGGGAAAGGGAAAATTTGCAATCTGGAACTGTTGGATGCGGACGGTATGCCGCGCACGGCGTTCGGTTTTAATGAAGGTATTGTGATTCGCGCGCATATCGAAGCCTTTGATGCGATCCCCGATCCGAACTGTTGTGTGATCATTCGGAACGAAGCCGGCGTGGACATTCTGCATTGCGCGACCCAGGAGTCCGGTTATCGTCTTCCGCCGATGGAAAAAGGCGATAAGATGATTGTCGATATTTCGTTTCGCAATGTTCTCCGCGGGGGGCATGATTTCAGTGTGGTGTATGCGTTTAATAACACGAGGACCTGTGTTGATTATGACATTGTCGATCTGATTGATATTGCCGCTGTCTTTCATTCGGATTTTAATCCGCGATATCCGGTCTGGCACGAAGTTTGGTATCCTTTCAAATTTAGTCATATCAAACCTTTGAGCGAAGAGGCAAGGCTGCAATTGATCCGGGAAACAATCGGCAAATCGCCGGACCGGCAACAAATCAGTATTTTGAACGATGGCCCCGATCATGACTCGAAGGGGGCTGAATTTTGGCTTTTGGGTTTAAAAACGGATGAAATCCCGCTGATCGGTATTGAAACGTTGTCCGTTGCGGGGCATGTCCTTCGCAAAGCCGCTTCGGACGGCAAAAAGGCGCTTGTTTCATATCACGCAGGTGATATGATTTCTTTCGATGTCGCGGGCAGCAAGCTCTACCTTGCGGCATTGAAGCACCCGTGGAGCGGGAAAATCAAGCTGAAGACGAATAACGGCATTGAACGAGTCTTGTCCCTCTACTCGGCGGAGGAAAGGTCCGAAATATTTGAAATCCCCCTGAAGATATGACAAATAGATTTTGGAGTGCGATGAAATCGTTTTTCAACGGCCGCCCGGGCAACGGTCTTTCAGTGATGCCATCATGAAAATTTGCGTTATCACAAAAGAACTGTATCCGTTTCGCTATGATGGGATCGGCGTGCAGGCGTACAACCAGGCGTTGTTGCTTGCCCAAAACGGTCATGAAGTCTCATGGCTTTCGCAGGTTCATACGAATTATGACGAGTCCCGGGCCGCGGCCCTTTATCCGGGTATTTCACTGGAGTTTTTCAACTACGAGCCGGAAAAGTTTCTATCCCACAAGCCGTTGGACTATGCCGTTCAAGCCGAAGAGGCCTTTGCCCGTTTGCATGCGCAAAAGCGCTTCGATGCCATTTTGACCTTTGATTTTGAAGCCGAATGCTTTTGCATATGCAAAAAGCGGTTGACGGAGAAAATGTACAGTGACCTCAAGATCATTGTCACCTTGGAAGGGCCCGCAAGGGAAGTTGCCCGGGTCAATCACGGATTAGGAACGACACCGTGGGGCGACGCTGTTTTTGAAGCCGAAGATTTTTCGCTGTTGATGAGTGATGCCGTTATTTCCTGTTCCCAGTATCTCTGGGAACAGGTTAACGCACGTCTGCCGCTTTCCGGGAAACCGGCGAAGGTTATTCCTAATATGTGCCGTTTGGATTTGTTTAAAGTACGGGGCAAGGAATTCCCCCCGTGCGAACGCGGATTACCACCCTTGCGGGAAATTATTTTTGTCGGGAGGCTCGAAAAACGGAAAGGTGCGGACTTGTTGTTGATGGCGTTTCTTGATTTGCTTCGGGAGTACCCGCGCGCGCTTGATTATAAACTCGTGTTTGTCGGCAGGGATTTGTTTTGGGATGATCTCCATGCGTCCTTTATTGAAAACTATCTCCCGAAAATTCCTGAAGACTTGAGAGATCGCTTTGAATTTTGCGGGCAATTATCACATCAAGACGTGGCGCTCAGGCTTCAAAAGGCCGTGTTCGGAGTATTTCCTTCGCGATGGGAACCGTTCGGGATTGCCGCACTGGAAGCCCTAAGTTCCGGAGTGCCGGTCATTGTTAGCCGGGGGACCGGGCTTGATGAAATTGTCGGCAAGGATTATCCGTTTTTGTTTGATTTAAAGCAGGGCGTCCCCGGTCTGAAGGATTTGCTGAGACGCCTGATTGCTGCGGAAGATCAATGGGCCTCTCTATCGGATTTGGCAACCGGTATTGCCAAGGAGGTCAACCGGAAATCGAGAGAAGATTTCCTGGAATTTTTATTGACCGTCGACCGCCGTGAGG
>JAQTOZ010000061.1 GCA_028713205.1 Candidatus Omnitrophota bacterium | reverse complement strand
ATCGCTTCCGCATGCCGTATGACCATTCCGATAATTTCTTCATGAGGCACCCAGGAACGCACCCAAGTATTCATTCCCATTTGCGAAAGAAATATTTGATTCCGGCCATTCGATGGCGGAAACGTCGCATATAAAGGGATATCCACCTCATGGGTCCCCCAGCCCATTTCAGCCGGAGCCATGCCTTCTTCTCTCAAGCCTTCAATACTCCATGTTCCGACAAATTCATTGTATCGCTTCGGCTGATTCGTAATTTGGGTGTCATGTTCGCTGATGTGGATGACTTTGACATTGAGTTCCTTAGCCAAATAAGCGAAAAGTCTACTTTTAAGATAATGCGCAATCCGGCTCTTTACCTTCGCGGGCACTTGCTTATCCCTTAATGACTTCTTTGCGATATCCGCGAGGCCTTGTTTCGTAAAATGTGAAATCAAACCCGGGTTCGCTCCATGATCGACAACTGCAGTCGTCATGGAGTCTTTCCACTGCGCGACGATTTTTCTAATTTCATTCTGCCGGTAATAAAGGGATTTAAGATAAGGACTCCGTTTGTGAATATCCGCATAAGGGTCCCATTCTTCAACCGAAGTATTGATATAAAGAACCTTGTTTTCGTGGCACCACTTAAGCATTTCCACGCAATCGATATTCCACGAAAGATCAAGGATCAAACCGCCTGCCGAAACATGTTTTGAAAGAACTTTGGATATGTTTATCGGCGTGATTCTTTCCTGCGAAAATTGGACGCCTCGTTTTAACCATGGCGCCAGATCCTTTCTTTTATCGATGAAATCGATAACTGTTATATTCTCTGCAGGAATATCGATATGCTCCATCAGAATGGGCAAAGTACAACGCCCCACCGAGCCGAAACCGATCATGAGAACCTTTTTTTTGAATAAATTAAAAACCTCCCGGTTGGTTGAGGAATCAACGGTTTAATTAATAATCATCACCGGCCGCCTCGGGCTGATAAAGGACTTCTTCAATTTTGAATCGTCTCATTCCCGCGGGAACGGGCCATTCGATAACATCACCAACGCCATACCCCAGAAGGGCCATGCCGACAGGCGCCAATATGGAAATCTTGTTTTGGTCCGGATTTGCAAAACTCGGATAGACCAGGTTATAAACACAAATCTCATCTGTATCCAAATCCCTGAATTTGACTTTTGAGTTCATCGTCACGACATGGTTCGGAATATCTTTTGAATCCACCACTTCGGAATTGTCCAATTCTTGAGCGAGTCGCGTTAAATAGTGCCGTTGATTATCATTGAGGTTTAAGCCGCCTTGAATCAGGTCACGAAGCCGCTGCATGTCCTTGGCGGTAATAAATATCTTTTTTCTTTCCATGATCTTCTCTTCTCTCGATTATTCGAATTTACTCAATACGTATTGAAAAATCAGGGGGGCAACAATACTGGCATCCGATTCGATAATAAACTTCGGCGTATCGACACCCAATTTACCCCAAGTTATTTTTTCATTGGGAACCGCACCGCTATAGGAGCCATAGGATGTTGTGCTGTCACTGATTTGGCAATAATACCCCCACATTTTGCATTCCTGTTTTAGATCTTGGCGGATGAGAGGCACCGCACAAATTGCGAAATCGCCTGCAATACCGCCTCCGATCTGGAAAAATCCGACCGAATGGCTTTCGGAATTATTTATGCACCAATCGACAAGCCCTTCCATCTGCTCAAAACCGTTCTTGACAAAAGAGTGATTTTTAAAACGTCCTCTTAATTTTGCCGCGACCAGAGCGTTACCGAGAGTCGAATCTTCCCATCCCGGAGTAAAAATCGGAATATTTCGTTCACAGGCCGCCATAACCCAACTATACTTTGGATCGACCTGGAAATATTCCCTTAGGCATCCGCTTCGAAGAAGTTGATAAAGGTATTCGTAAGGGAAATATCGCTTCCCTTCACTTTCCGCCTTTTCCCATAAAGGGATTAATTTACTCTCAACCCGGAGCATGGCAGCTTCTTCGGGGATGCACGTATCCGTCACCCGGTTGAAGCTGGCGTCTCTCAGATTGAGTTCATCCTGAGCAGATAAACTCCGATAATTCGCAATTCGTTTGTAAGAATCGTGGGCGATCAAATTAAATATATCTTCTTCCAAGTTTGCGCCGGTACAACTCACGGCATGCACTTTATCATTTCTGATCATAGTTCCCAAAGAGATGCCAATCTCGCCGGTGCTCATGGCTCCGCCCATCGCAAGAAACATTTTCCCGCCGGCCTTTAAATGCTGGCACCAACCCTCGGCCGCATCTGCCAGGACCGCAGCATTAAAGTGTCGATAATTCTTCCTTATGAATTCTTTAACTTCCATCCTCTATCTCCGTTGTTGGCTCCGTTTTACTTATGAAAACGCAGCATAAAATGCGTCGCTATTGCCTTTATAAATACCCGCGACCATGTCCGATATTTTTAGCCCCTCTTCCGGAATGACGGCCTTAACACCTCGTTTCATCAGAGCAAATTGTCTTAGAAAGTCATCATCAACTGCGTTCAATTTCACATTCGCTTTTTGGAGATTACGTAAAATCCTCTCATAGACAAGCGCGACGCAATAGGCATCATCTAAATAGCCGAATAATTTTTGATTGTCTTCGGGCAGAAAATCTTGGGGATGATAAAGATACGTTAATATAAATCCGATCGACTTTTTGATAGTCGGAGGGACCTCTTTGTACTCGCAATACCCCATGACTCGCGACAATAACTGAGGCATGAGGCAAATTAGATTTTTTAACCTCTGCTCCAGTAGGCGCGTCGCTCTTTTCCCGACCCGGCAGCGGATCTGATAGTGAAAATCATCATTCATGTCCTTTGACAAACGTTTCAGTCTTTCATCCAAAGCCTTCAGCATATCCTCGCCCCCTTCACCCAGCGAATGGTGACTCGGACATCATTATCACCTGGACGAATTCATAATAAAAATATATAATTCTTATCATTGCCATAAAATTATCTTATGCTACCCTTTAACTATCATCACCTTTACTATTTTTACATGGTCGCCAAAGAACACTCGTTTTCTAAAGCGGCCCGCACCTTGCATGTCTCCCAGCCCGCGCTCAGCGCTCAGCTCAAACAATTCGAAAACTACTGGGATTTGAAACTCTTCAATCGCAATGCCCGGAATGTTACGTTGACCGAGGAAGGGAATATGATTTTTAATTACTCGAAGGCAATATTCGATCTAGGGCAAGAACTCGCGGACACGGTGGTGAATCGCAAGCATACCGAAGACCTGAGAATTCAGCTGGGCACTTCCAGCGCCGTGCCCAAAGCCATTGTGGAGGCACTTGTTCAATTCATCTACAAAATAAAGCCGAGCGCTAATTTGATCTTGCGCCAGGATAGAATCGACAGCATGATTGAAGATCTCATGGTTCACAAACTCGACTTGGTCCTTAACGACTTCTCCTACGAAATGCCGTTCGAGCAAGGGATTCAAAATCACTTAGTCGGTACGGTCCCGATGGTTTTCTGCGTCAGCAAACGTTTGGCGAGCAAATTCAAAAACATCCCCAAAGATTTAAACGGCGCCCCCCTGATTTTGCCGACGGCACCGGACCAAACGTATCATGCGATGCAAAATTATATTCACACCAACAAAATCAAACCGAAAATCATCGCGGAGATTCAAGATCTCGAACTTGGAAGAATGTTCGTCGCGATGGGGAAAGGAATCGGGCTGCTAAATTCGTACGCAGTTTTGAATTCTCCCGAGAGGAGAGACCTTGTTATTTTAAAAGACAAATCAAATTTTAAAATCAATGACACGATTTACCTCATTAAACGTGAAAGAAAGATCCCCCATCCCCTCATCACCCAAGTGATTGAAACCTTCCGGCTTCGCTAACTTCACGGCAAGGTAGGCCAAGTACACTTACGGTTTCACATTCAATCTAAACATTTTCGCTTCGATGCAGTTTCTATTTCAGAGGGAACCGATCATTATAGGTTTCTCTCGCCAAATAGACTTTCACTTCCCTGTTTTTGACGATACGAAAAGCCATTTCGAGCGCGTCAGGCCCGTCATCAAATTTTCCCCGAGGGAAATAGCGCATCTGCTCGGGTAAAAGCTTGCGTTTCTTCGCAAACCGGATAGTGCCGGCCTTCACCTGATACTGAAGCTTGTGGATTCGCGATTCTTTGTTTTCCGTATTCGTGATGCGCTTGATGATAAGGTCAATTAGACAAAACAAACCAGCCTTTGGCAATCCATCCTTGCATAACCGCCTCTGCATCAAGGATCAAGACGGCCCAAAACTAAAGATAACACCAGCCAAAAGCTTGAAAGACTAGCCGATTTGCAGTTTCAGCAAATCATTGTTAACTCGAATATCGAAAACTCAAGACTCCTTGCTGAAACTAGTGCCCTGAAACTAATGGCCATTTTGGAGATAGATTGCGGATTTTGGGGGAATTTTCGAAGCGGAGATATTCTGCTTCGTTCCGGCCTTACGGCGGAGCTTCGCAGGAACAGGACATCGTTACGGGAGGAAATGTTTTTTCAAAAAGGCGTGACCGGAGCCCGATTTGAGATAGCGTTCAAATCTCAACGCTAATTTCTTTTCAGTGAAATCAATCGCTACTACAAGCTTCCAAGGAACGTAATGATTGCTGTAACCTTTCACCTTTTTCTCATTATGCTCTTTAAGTCTTCGCATAACGTTCGTCGTGTAGCCGACATACGACCGCTCAGGATTAAAAATGCTTGTGAGGACGTAAACGATGTGCAATGAGGCATCCTTTTTAAATCAAAACACTAAACCAATAACAACCTTGTGATTCTTCTTCGCCGCTGCCTTACGGCGCGGCTTCGAAGGAATTCTGCTTCGCCAACCTAAAGAACCCGTTCCTGCGAAGCCCAGGCGTAAGCCATGGGCGAAGCAGAGCTGCGGTAGGATGTGGAGATGAATTAAACCTCTCCCGGTCCACCGCTCACAAGCCGCCATTATATTAATCCCCCTTTCCTATTACCAGCCGAATTTGGAGATGACTTAATAGACGCTCATCAACCTGTCCGACGGTGTCCTTATGAGGGAAAAATGTCCAATTTGCCCGCTTTTCCGGGATTGATTTTTTCTTAACTCATTGTTGCTGAATCAGATCGGAAATGTCCGGTCGATCAAGGCGGACATTTCGATCATTTTTAATAGTCTGTGGTTTCTGAATATTGAAATCGGTCCCAATCGACTTCCTGCTGGAATCTCTCGTATTGCAGTTCTTTTCGAAGCGACATTAAAATAAGCCCGTCGATAAACTTCCATATATAGGAAACAAATCTGACCGGTTTGAAGTTGCCCTCCTTATCGTAATAACGAAGGTTATAGGTTTTGATTCTGTCATGAAGAACAAAGATCGATTGTGAAAGAAGATCTTCTCCGAACCGTTTCACGTAGGTAGGAAACGCACGTTTATGAATCCGAAAAATCACAAAGCCAATATGGCGAAGAACAAGCTCCTCGGCTTGTTCTTTACCACCGCGCTTAGCTTCCCTGATAAGACGCCTCTCTTCCTGAAGAGAGATTCGGGAATATTGACGGATAATGTTACGGTATGCTTCCCACATATCATGACATCTTAACTTGCCGATTTAAAAATGACAGCTTTCAACAATGTGAGCAGAACCAAGAGCCCGCCAAAAACGCATATGACTGTCGCCCCGGTCGGCAGGTCAAAGTAATAAGACATCCCAATACCGGTGATGCTTGCAATGACTCCGTAAATCCACCCCAGAAAAAGTCTGCTGGCTATTTTGTCCGAAAAGAGAATGGCCCCAACTGCCGGCACGATGAGAAATGAGAAGACCAGCAGAACACCGGCAATACGGACAGAACTGGTGACCACAAGCCCAAAGGTGAGATAGAACAAAATATCCCACCCTTTGACACGTATCCCCTTATGATAGGCTTCTTCGGGTTTGATTGAGATCAGCAGAAAGTTTTTGCGAAACTTCCAATGAAAAAACCCAACCAAACCATAAAGAAGGGCCATGGTTACAATTTCGCGCATGTCAACGAGCAGAATATTCCCGACCAGCATATGCCGGATTTCCTCATCGCCTTCGGCTGCGCGGCTGAGGATCAAAATAGCTGCGGCAGCGGAAACCGCATACACAATCCCGATGATAGCCTCCTGCGGAATCTTTTCTCGCCGCATCCTTGTTAGCGAAAAGATAATCGCTCCAATGAAAGTTGCTCCAAGCGAAAACCAGTAAGTTGCCTGGCCGTGAAGGCTGAACCCAAACATGAATGCAACGACTGCCCCTAGCGCTGCAATTTGCGCCAAAGCGAGATCGACAAAAATGACCTTCCGCTCAATGACATGAATCCCCAGATAAGTGTGAATCCCTGTCAGAATGAGACAAGCCAGCAAAGGCTTCCACATTAAAAGAAAAAAATCACTCATACGGTTTGTCCTTTCTGACCGCTCAAAGCATCTTCAAGCAAGCTGATATTTTGTTCCATAAGCGATACGTAGTCTTTTGCCGCTTCGGGTCCGCCGACGGTTTGTGATAAATTGACAATTCGAATACCTGTTTCAGCCGCTATTTTCTTGGGCGTCCGGTTTTCTTCGAAATATTCCTTGATAATCACTTTCGCATTTTCCCCTTTGATTTGTCCAATAAGCTCTCCGATATGTTTTGCCGTGGGAGGGATTCCGGGTTTGGGCTCGATCTCGCCGACGACCGTGAGTCCGAACCGCTTGACGAAATAAGACCAGCTGCGGTGATAGGTCACAATCGGAGCTCCCTGAAATTTCGCCATGCGCGCTTCCCAGTCCTTGATCTTCGCATCTAATCTCTTATTAAACTCCTCCGCATTCTTTCTAAAGAAAGCGGCATTCTCAGGCTCTACGGCAGCCAGCCCTTCGGCAATATTCGAAGCGACAATTTCCGCGTTCTCAGGATCGCCAATATAATGGGGATTTCCATAGATATGAATATCTCCCTCTGCCCTTGAGAGTGTCGTGGGAATCTCCAGCAATGAGATTCCCTTGGAAACATCAATCGAATATTTCCCTTCGCCTAAAAATCGCAAATTCCCGGCAGCATCCAGCAAAGGCTGCCGCCAGGCTTCCAAATCAAGCCCCTGGTGAATAAACACATCCGCTTTTTTGACCCTAAGGACATCTTTCGGAGTTGGCGCATAGAAATGAATATTTTGCTTGGGAGAAGCAATCGCAGATATGGCGATTTTATCCCCAGCAATCTCACTCGCGATACTCGCAAGCGTCGTTGTCGTCGCCACAACATTCATTCTGCCCGCAGCATAAAGATTCGGTTGTGATAAGCAGATGCTGATTGCTACAGCAAAAAAGAAATAAATAAGTTTTTTCATGCTAATAACTCCTTCTAATGTCATGCCCAAAAAGGTATTATCGGGCATCCATCATGTAGACCCCCGATTAAAGATTTCGGGGGCATGTTTATTGAACCGGATGTTTGTGATAGCCCGCCAAAAAATCCACGACCAAGTAGACGGCGTTGTCCGTTTTAGTACCGTTGCCGGTCGAGGTCGTGTGCGAATATTGCAATTTTAAATCTGCATACTCGCTCTGCCAGAAGATGAGATAAGGCGACACAGCGGTTGCCCCATTACTGCCTGCAACATCCAGCGGATCGAGATAATCGAACCGTATCCCGGCACTCAATTTGGGCGAGAGCCGGTAATCAAGCAGCGAATAAAAACCCCATGGTCGGTCATTGGCGTGAACCAAATCCGTTCTGTTTTGAAAGTAAAGTTCATTTTGCCACTTCATGGTTTTGCCTTCGGGCAGGAACCAGTTGAACGTAGCGTCGGCACCGAAAACTTTCACGCCGTAGCGGTCCTGTCCTTCAGGCGGCGTATAGGAAGTTTCTACCATTGTCCCCGTCCCGTCATCGACTAAAATGGTTCGGGGCGGATTTTCATCACCGAACATGGTTGTCCATCCCAATTCAAGATTGGTAGTTTCAGAGGTTTCAAAAAAGGTCTTGAGATGGGTATTGAAAATGGGCCGCCTTGAAATGCCTGAAAAACTTTCGCCGTTATTCCCGCGGAGAATTTCTCCGGAAACTTCCAACGGCAGATTCCAGGGATTAGGGATATTGTTCTTGAGGCGTAAACCCGAGGACGCCAACCCTTCCTCCCCAAAAAAATTCCGGATCACAAGCGGATAATCCGCGGTAGGCAGGGCATGCGCGTGCAAAAGATTTGCCTTTCCGATATCCGCCCGGAATTTTCCGATCTGTCCCGTAAAACCAAGCGGCAATCCCCACCGGGTGTAGTAGGCTTCTTCGATTTCAACATTCTGGTCTTCGAGGGCATCGTTGAACGTGAGCGTTGCATCATACCGGGAATAAGGATCAACCGCACCCTGGAGATTCAGTTCCAACTCTTTGAGCGCAATGGTATTATTCCCCTCCGCGTCTTCTTTATTTTCAGTAAACTTCGTCTGGACTGTTCCTACGACCCCAATGTCAGGATTTAAAATCCCGGCCGCCTTAGGTACTGACGGCATTGGGGCTTGAACAGCGGGTGCCGTAATTCCACGGGTTTTTTGCAATCCTTCAATTTGTATTGTCTGCCGACGGATAACTTCATTTTGATTTCCGACCGTCATTTTCAAATCTGCCATCGAAGTCTCGACTGACTCAACAAGCTTCTGAAGCTGTAAGATTTGCCCCTGCATCACTTCGATTTGAGGATCACCGGCACGCGCTTGGCTTACATCAAATAAAAATAAGGCTATAAAGAAAAATCCAATGCGAAGTTTCATAACAAGCACTCCTTTTCTTAGCAGTTTAAAGAACGGACGCTTAGAACAGGAGCAAAGGAGGAGCGCGGCCCTGGAGAGGAGAATAAAATTGAAAGGTTAAGGGTTGGCTAAAACTTGAAACGCAAAGACGATTCTGCTGTAATCTTTGAACCAATAAAGCTAGGGCTAAAAGGACGAAGGCGAGTTTAGCAACGAACTGACAGATCGGGCAATGATCGGGGCCATCCTTATCACCCGTGCTGTGATGGATGGAGTGGGCAACAAAATGTAAGGCCAACGCAGCAAACCCGATGAATAAAAGGGCAGCCGCAAAACAAAATAACCTGCTATGACGAAATCGATTCAATGTAGCACCTTAAAATGGCCAATTGTGTGCGAACCCTATCATAATTTTTTTTGCGTTATAGAACTTTGACCTCTTTCATCGCGTCGTTAATACGCCCAAGCCCTTCTTCGATTTGTTTGATATCGAGGGCATAACTGAGGCGAAGACGGTCGGGCGCACCGAACCATTCTCCCAAGTACGTAATGACTTTGTATTCTTGACAGAGAAGGCTTAAGAATTCTCTCGCATTTTTGCATTTGGGCAAAACATAAAAAGCCCCTTCGGGTTTCCAGAGATCAAATCCAAGCTTTAAAAGTCCATCATAGATAAAATCCCGGCGTTCCCGCCAGATCTGCTGCTGGCGTTCGATATATACCTTCGGGGCCTTCATCGCAGAAAGCGCCATATCCTGCCCTACCAGATTTGTGTTCATCGACGTATGCGTCTTCATTTCGCAGACATCCTCGACAATCTTTTTATCGGCACTCCACAAATACCCGACTCGCACCCCGCACATGCAATAGGTCTTGGAAAAGGAATTAACCGTGATGACATGATCCCCTTGGATGTGGTAATTTTCGCGTTCGTAAATCAAATCTTTGTACACTTCGTCGGAAACCACATAAACACCAAGTTTTTGTGTCAGCTTCTCAATGATTTTTAGCGTTTCAATCGCTTCAACTCGCCCAGTCGGATTGGACGGTGAATTGATCAAAACCGCTTTACAGCCGCAAATCTTTTTCGAGAAATGCTCGACCTCAATTCGTCCGTCGATAAGATCCGTAAAAACGGGAACATTTCCGGCCATTTCAACGACGGGAAGGTAGGAATAATAATAAGGCCGCGGCATCAGGACTTTTTGCCCTTTGCCCCAACAACGGAAAATCAAATCCAAGGCCTCAGAGGCACCGTTGGTGATCACAAAATTTTCTGCGGTCGATCCCGCATATTCGCGAGCCAACGCTTCGCGAAGCTTTACTTCTCCCTGAATTAATCCGTACCGGAGGTCTCGAGTTAAATCAATGCCTTCAAAGGTTTCTTTGGGCGGCGGAAGATCAGGCTGCCCGGAACCGAAACTAATCACACCATTGCCCTGCATACCAATCAAATCTGCAGGGCTTCTCAATTTAAGAATTTTTGACATTAACAAACCCCCGGCCTCGGATTTTAAATGCAGTCACGCCGCGCCATTATTTACCTAAACGCCAGACGCAGACTGCTTTGTCTTTGTTCTATTGTCAAACCCGTTCTGTTTATTTATGACTGCGCCTTAACATCCCCTCCAAATCTTCCTGAAGAGCCTGCAAATCTTCTTCATGTTCGACTTCGTCCTGTAGGATTTGCAAAACAATATTGTAAGTCACGGGATCTTTATTCACTGTTAAATCGAGAAGGCTCTTATAAACGCCGATAGCACACTGCTCCCCCTTGATATTTTGCTCGATGAGTTTCTCGACATCAGGGTCATTGGGCGCATCGTAACCGCAATTCGAATATTTCGCCCAATCTTCCGGCTTTGATACCGGAGTCCCACCAAGCTGAATAATCCGCATCGTCACCATATCGGCATGACGAAGTTCGTCCGCCGCATGTTGAGTCAATTCGGCTATAACCGCCTCTTTCATCGGTCCTTTTGCGACCTTTGCACCGAGCCAATATTGGTAATAGGCGAGCCATTCATCGGCATAGGCCTTATTGAGCAGCTCCAGCAGCTTTTTAATGTCCAACCCAACAATTTCTCTTCCTTTGGTTCCCATTTTAATCTCCTCCTTTTATATTAACGGTTGCCCATTATTGTCAAGTATGTGTGAACTTTAAGCCACCTCCTTCTTATCCCTGATCATTTGATCAACGAAACACCACGACAGGAATTGTATTCGAACTGAAAAGTGCAATGGTCGATATTAAATTTGTCACTGAGCAATTCTTCAAGTTTTGTCTTAATAACACAACTTTCACTAATTTTCAGATCGGAAGATAAATTTATGTGACATTCGAGGAATATTTCTCCGTCTGTTATTTCCCAAACGTGAAGATGATGAATATCTCTGACACCTTCTATCTTTTGAACTTCTTTCTGGATAAGATGCGGATCTATACCTTTAGGCGTTCTTTGCATCAAAATATGCAGGCTGTCACAAACAAGGCTGCATCCTTCTTTTAAAACATAGAGCCCAATCAAAACCGTCAATGCCGGATCAATCCAGTATGCCTTGAAGAAAAAAATACATACCCCGCCCGCAATAACGGCAGCAGAAGAAAGGCTGTCGAGTGCAAGATGAAGGTAAGCCGATTTGATATTCATATCTCGACAAGCATCTTTGCGTAAAAGCAAAACAGCGATGGCATTGGCGGTGAAACCCAAAAGGGCTACAACAAGCATCACCCGTACATTAATAACCGCGGGTGATAATAAACGCTCCACAACGGCCTTAAACAAAAAGAACGAAACGATGATAAGGATTGATGCGTTAAATAATGCCGCCAATATTTCGGTACGCTTATAACCAAACGTTGAAGTTTCAGTATGTTTTCGCTTGGATAATTTGACCGCCGCCAAACTGATGAGCAAAGATACGGCGTCGCTAAAATTGTGCAAAGCATCTGAGACGAGCGAAAGGCTGCCGGCAAAGAAACCGCCTGCGATCTCAGCAGCAGCAATGACAAAGTTAAGGACGATTGCAATAATGATCCGCCGTTCCCTTCCATCACTCCTGAGATGCTTATGGCTATGCATTCTTATATCCTACTCAAGTCCCTGGATTGCAAATTCAACATTCGTTCAATCGATTTTTTTGCCTTTTTTTTGATTACGCTACTTATTTTCACAACATATTGCATCTTTTTCAGTGATCTTCTTACGTCTTCGAGTGTAATCAATTTCATCGCTGCGCAGATAAGATAATCTGAGGCCGAATAAAATGATTTATTTGGGTTTTCCTTTCTTAATCGATGGATAAGTCCAAGCTCCGTCGCTACATTAAAAAACTTGCCGGCACCTGGCGTACGAACATACTTCAACATACCGGCAGTACCGCCGATATAATCCGCCAGCGCCAAGACATCCGGCCGGCATTCCGGATGAGCGATCACTTTCGCTTTGGGATGCTTATGTTTAGCATTCAAAACATCCGCGGCAGTCAGCATTTCATGAACCGGACAAAAACCGTCCCATAAAATTGTCCTTCCTACGGTTTGAGTCTTAACATAAGCTCCCAGATTTTTATCCGGCAAAAAAATAACAGGCCGGTCGGGCCCGATAGCTTTTCTGACATCAACCGCATTAGCCGACGTACAGCAAAAATGGCTCTCAGCCTTCACATCCGCAGAAGTGTTCACATAGGAAACCACTAAAGCCCCGGGATATTTTTTCTTTGCGGCTTTAATCTGATCGGAAGTCGCCATATCGGCTAAAGCGCATCCTGACTCGGGGACGGGCAGCAAAATCGTTTTATGCGGACAGAGAATCGCTGCGGTTTCAGCCATAAACCTAACACCGCAAAAAACAATCACTGGATTTTCACTCTTTGCCGCAATCAAACTCAATTCCAACGAGTCACCCGTGTAATCAGCAATATCCTGAATTTCCGGCCGCTCATAATTATGCGCAAGGATTAAGGCATTCCGCTTTTTTTTAAGCGCCAAGATCTTTTTTTTAATACCATTTTCTTTAAGCATATTAGCCTATCACGTCCGTTTTTAACTCAATTCTCCGAATCAGGCTCCAAATCCGACATCATTATAAAATCATATTGAGGACAAACCCGACACATACGGCGACAAGCACCAACATCAAAGTAGATTTCAGCATATCTTTAATCCCTAGTTCCCGGATGAGCACAGCGAAGGTGGCGACACAGGAAAAATAGACAGCTAAGACGGTGGAACCTATGATTAATTGTTTCGTCGTCAAATTGAGGGGCCCAAGCATTCCGACAGCCACGTCTTTTCTTAAAAATCCGACCATCAAAGCAAAGATCGCTTCTTTGGGAAGCCCCCATAACCCGGTCAGAATTGGTGCAAAAAGATCGGTTAAAAAATCGATGATCTTAAACGAGTGGAAGATATTCACAATAAAAACCCCCAAAAGAACCAATGGGAGGGCTTCGCTTAAAAAACCGGATAAACGCATCCAGACTTTCTTCATCACCGCATGGGCCTGGGGGATGCGATAAGGCGGGATCTCAATCAATATTTCAGGACTTGTACCCGGCAAAACTTTGTTTAAAATCAATCCTTTGACAACTAAGATTAAAAAAAGCGTTAAAAATACAATCCCGACCGACTTTCCGCCTCTTTGCCCGACAAGACCGACGATCATCGCAATCTGCGCCATACAAGGAACCGCGATTGCCATTAAAGTTGCCGCAATAAATTTCTCCCGCCGCTCTTCCAAAAGCCGCGTTGCCAATGCGCCGGGGACATTGCAACCTAACCCCAGAATAAAGGGTATAACCGCATAGCCATGAAGTCCTAAAGGATGCATAAAACGATCAACTAAAACCGCAAAACGCGGCAAATAACCAAAATCTTCTAACAACCCTAATACCAAATAGAAACTGAAAATATAAGGAAGGATCATTCCGATCGGTACAAAAATCCCTGTGGTTAAAAAACCAAAAGACTGGATAAAATCTATTTTCCCCTCAATTAAATTGCCGATGAAGATATGATGCAGAAAATTGTTCTCCCCCAAAAAAACGCTCAATCTTGTCATTAAAGGCAGCCATGGGTTTTGAAATAAAGGTTCGAACAGATGGGCAATCAAATTTTCGCCGATAAAGCGCACTGCCCAGAATGCCCCATAAACAACCATGAATGCCATCGGCAGTCCTGTCATTGGCCGTATGCTGAACTCCTCCAATCGTTCTAAAAAAGTATGATGATGGTGAGTTAATTTTTGAACGGCCTCAATAATCCTCCCGATTTCCCACCATCTTTGACCGTCGGTATAGACAGGCCTTTTCACGGATCGTGCTTCCGGAAACCGGGCGGCTAATTCCTTAATACCTTCGCCCGTCAACCCACAGGTTGGAACCACCGGCACACCGAGTTGAGCCTCCAGTTTTTGAGTATCAATAAAAATACCATGGTGTTTCGTTTCGTCCCACATATTCAAAACCACGACGACAGGAATATCTCTTTCTAAAAGTTGAAGTGTCAAATAAAGATTTCTTTCAAGATTTGTGGCATCCAGAACATTAATAACCATACCGCCTTCTTTTAGCATTTGAACCGCCACTTCCTCTGCTTTGCTGGTCGGTTCTAAAGTATAAGTCCCGGGAACATCAATAATCATGGCTCCTTCATGTCCGATGTT
>JAQTOZ010000271.1 GCA_028713205.1 Candidatus Omnitrophota bacterium | reverse complement strand
GAATGTTATGATTCGGTACTGTGCCATGACGGTTTAAGGAAAACCGTCTATGGCACGATCGCTTTATGGGTCAATTTCCTCTAGCCGCACCGTTATTAGAATTTTTTATATTATATTAAGACATACCTATATAGATTAGGGGCTGATTGACAAAGGGGGGTTCTTTCTCTAGTATACCGATTTTGTGCCTATCATAAGTGTTGCATCTGCCGCACAAAAAGGGTTGTGTGTGCCGTTTTGACGGCAGAGACGGCGGGCTTCAGGCGTATCAGTGGAAACGACGACCGCGAAGAATGCCTCATAAAATTAACGCGAGTGTAGCATAGTGGTAATGCACTGCCTTGCCAAGGCAGCTACGAGGGTTCGATTCCCTCCACTCGCTCCAGTTGATTAAGATTTTGTTATCGAACGAACGATGTTTTTCGCCGCGCCGTGAAACGGGCGGGTGAGAATAGATTGTGACGGAAAGCGCATTGGAAAATTTGAAAGTCAAAGTTAAAGATGGCAAATCCTGCGAAAAAGTTCTGACGATTGAAGTCCCTCCGGACGCAATTCAGAAAGAGTTCGAGGAGTTTTATAAGGCCGTTGCTCCGAACGCGCAAGTCCCCGGGTTCCGGCCGGGCAAAGCGCCGCGCCATGTCATCGAGATGCATTATCGCGAGAGCGCGCGTGAGCACGTGTTAAAAAATTTGATTTCGGAATCATTCAAGCATGCGTTGACGACGGAAGTTTTGGAGCCGTTGGGGTACCCCAAAATTCAGGATGTCGATTTCAAAGATACGTCCCTGTCTTACAAAGCATGTATTGAGATTCGTCCGAAGATCAAGTTGAACCGGTACAAAGGGCTTGAGGCCAAGAAGGAAAAGGCGGAAGTGAAGCCCGAAGAAATCGAGCATGAACTAAAACATATCCAG
Organism: Candidatus Omnitrophota bacterium; assembly: GCA_028713205.1. GTDB lineage: Bacteria > Omnitrophota > Omnitrophia > Omnitrophales > Aquincolibacteriaceae > JAQTOZ01. The sequence continues at coordinate 2,608 of JAQTOZ010000271.1, read as the reverse complement.
GAATCGCTGGCGCAGTACAAAACGATCGACGACCGGCCGGTTCAAATGGGGGATTTCGTCATTGCGGATTATGCCTGCACGGTGGACGGCAAGGAGATCGACCGTCGCGTCGGGGATTGGCTCGAAGTGCGGGAAAAAGAATTTTTGCAGGGATTTTCGGTTCAGTTGATCGGGATGAAGCCCGGGGATGAAAAGAAAATCGGGCTCAAATTTCCCGAGACGATGGGGCGCAAAGAATTGGCCGGCAAACCGGCTGAGTTTCAAGTGAAGGTCAAAGAGATCAAAACCAAAACGCTTCCGCCGCTGAGCGATGAATTGGCCAAGGAGTCCGGCGATTTCAGTACGCTGGAGGAGCTCAAGTCAAAGACACATCAGACCCTTTTGACCAAAAAAGAGAGGGAGACGGAAACCGCTTTTGAAAAAGCCCTTTTGGATGAATTGGTCAAACAGAATAAAATGGACCTCCCCGAAGGGGTGGTGCAGCGCAGAGTGGAATATCTGTTGGAAGAAACAAAGCATTCGTTCCTTGGACAGGGCGGTGCCGAAGAGATGTTCGAAAAACAAAAAGAGCAGTTGAGCAAAGAAATGGAGCCGGAGGCCAAGCGCCAGGTCCAGGTGTCTTTTTTGCTCGATGAAATTGCCATTAAAGAAAATATTATCGTGACAGATGAAGAACAGAAGCAGCGTTATCAGCAAATTGCCGAGCGTGTCCGTCAGCCGTTGGAGCAGGTCGCGAAGTATTACGGTGAAAACGAAAATGCCCGGGAAGCTTTAGCCGAACAGATCCGAAACGAAAAAACCATACAATTGATCAAAGACAATGCCAAACAAAAAAGATAACGACCTATCGAAGGAGGAACCCATGGGTAATGGTTATCTCGTCCCCATGGTCATTGAACAGACCGGACGGGGAGAACGTGCCTACGATATTTATTCGCGACTTTTAAAGGATCGTATTGTTTTTATCGGAACGCCGATTGATGATACCATCTCCAACCTGATCATCGCGCAGATTCTCTTTTTGCAGATGGAGGATCCGGAGAAGGACATCAATGTGTATATCAACACACCCGGCGGCGTGGTGACGGCCGGATTGGCCATCTACGATACGATGCAGTTTGTGAAATGCGATGTCTCAACCTACTGCCTGGGGCAGGCCGCAAGCATGGGGGCGTTGATTCTTGCTGCGGGGACCAAGGGCAAGCGTTACATCCTGCCGCACGCACGGGTCATGATCCATCAGCCGTGGGGCGGCGCGCAGGGAAGCGCTTCGGACATCAACATTCAAGCCAAAGAGATCTCGAAACTCAAAGAAGATCTCAATAACATCCTGGCGCACCACACCGGCCAGCCTTTGGAACGTATCGTCAAGGATACGGACCGCGATTATTTTATGTCGCCGGATGAGGCCAAGGCTTATGGCATCGTCGACCAGGTGATCACATCGCGACCTCAAATAACCGGAGGAAAATAATGAAAACGAATCTTCTATTAACGCCGGGACCCACGCCAGTTCCGGAGGCCGTGCGCCGCGTTTTGGCGGAACCGATCATCCATCACCGCACACCGCAATACCGCAAGATTTTTCAGGATGTGTCGGAGCGGTTGAAGAAGGTGTTCCTGACCAAGAATCCCGTTTATACCTACACGGGGTCCGGCACCATGTGCATGGAAGCTTCGATTGTGAACTTTCATTCCACGGGCGATCAGACGCTGGTGGTCGAAGGCGGTAAATTTGCCGAACGCTTCACCAAAATCGCCAAGGCGTTCGGATTAAAGCCGACCGCGATGAAAGTGACCTACGGTGAAGCGGTGAATCCCGAGGCGGTTCGTGAAGAGCTTAAGAAGAACAAGGACATCAAATCCGTTTGTGTCCAGCTTTGCGAAACGTCCACCGCGGTTTTGAACGATATCAAGGCGCTCGGTAAAGTTGTTGCCGAAACCGATGCGATTCTCATTGTCGATGCGATCTCCGGACTCGCGGCGGACCGCCTGGAAACCGACAATTGGGGCGTTGATCTGGTCATCGGCGGATCTCAAAAGGCGTTGATGCTTCCGCCGGGACTCGCGTTCCTGAGCGTCAGTGCGAAGGCACGTCAACGGGTCGATACGGCCAACATCCCGCGTTTCTACTCAGACTTGCGCGCGTACGAAAAAGGGATGGCCGATGCCGATACTCCCTGGACGCCGGCCGTAGGCCTTGTGCTGGGCCTCGGCAAGTCGCTGGAGCTTATCGAGCAAGAAGGTCTTGAAAATGTTTTTAAACGTTGCGCCGATAACGCGGCGTTTGCGCGCGAGAAAGTCAAAGCGATGGGGATGGAGCTGTTTTCCAAAGCGCCTTCCTCAACGTTGACGGCGGCGGTCCTTCCGCAGGGCATCGACGGCAAGAAACTTGTGAAAGTCATGCGGGATGAAAAGGGCGTGACATTCGCCGGAGGGCAGGGCGAACTGGAAGGAAAGATCGTCAGAATGTGCCACATGGGTGCCATTACGAGATCGGATCTTGAGGAAGGTCTCCGTGTGCTGCGCGCGACACTCGAAGAGATGAGTGTCGGGAGCAAATAAAGGAATTCAGAGAAATCATTTTCAATCGGGGGTATGAATATGT